>CAMWIM010000015.1 GCA_947174335.1 uncultured Porphyromonadaceae bacterium
GAGTATAGCGGACTCGAACCGCTCACCTCGACACTGCCAGTGTCGCGCTCTAGCCGGATGAGCTAATACCCCATATTTGCGATGCAAAGTTAGGGGTATTTTTTTTAATGACAAAATTTTATGGGATAAAATTGATGTTACTCTTTTTCGAGACAACTATCAAAAAGGTCATATAATTTCTGGCGGTCGAGATCACGTCCAATCAAAACGATTTTTTCCATGCGATCGCCATATTTTTCATCCCAGTCGCGACGTAAATTAGCATCGTTTTTCATCATCTGTTTTAGTTCGGCTTCGGGTGCGGTAGCAAACCAATATCCGGCTTCGGTGATTTTCTTTTGTGTGCCGGCTTGTTCAAATAGAATTGACATATCGCGATTTTGACTGAAATAAACTACACCTTTAGCGCGAATGATGTTTTTGGGCCAATGGAGGTTAACCATGCGGTCAAATTTTTCAAAATTGAATGGACGACGGTTGTAATAAACCATTGTTCCAATGCCATATTCTTCAGCTTCGCCTTCGCCATCGTGATGATGGTGGTCGTGATGGTGGTGTTCATGCTTGTCATCGTCGTCGTGGTGGTGATGTTCATGTTCATCTTCGTCGGGATGATGATTTTCGATTTGATCGACCCATGTAGCGGATGTCGCTACTTTCTCAAAGTCAAATAGGTGGGTGTTAATGATATCGTCAATGTCTATATTAGCATAGTCTGATTCGATGATTCGAGCTTTTGGCTGGAGTGCGCGGATAATTGCTTTTAGTTTTGCTGCATCATCGCCGGAGACTTCTGATATTTTGTTGAGAATGATAATGTTGCAGAATTCAATTTGCTCTATGATGAGATTTTCAATGTCGTCTTCATCAAGGTTGGGGCGACGAAGTGAGTCTCCGTTTTCAAATTCAGCTTTCATGCGTAGGGCATCGACAACCGTTGCGATACAGTCGAGACGGGGGCGATATTCCGGAACAGGGGCACCCATGCGGTTCATTGCATCGATGGTGCGGGCGATTGGAGCGGGTTCGCAAATTCCGCTGGCTTCGATAACAATGTAATCGAAATTATGGGTCATTATCAGGTCGGAAATCTGCTTGATAAGGTCGTTTTGGAGTGTACAGCAAATACAACCGTTTTGAAGAGCAACAAGATCGTCAGATGACTCGTCGGTGCCGACAATTCCACCTTTACGGATTAAGTCGGCATCAATGTTGATTTCGCCGAGGTCGTTTACGATTACAGCGAATTTTATGCCTTTTTTATTGTGGAGAATATGATTTAGCAGAGTTGTTTTACCGCTACCAAGATAGCCGGTTAAAAGAAGTATTGGAGTCTCAGATCGTGTCATGACCAAAAAGTTTTATGATTAAAAAAAGAAACCGCAAATCGGTGAAGACCTGCGGTTTATCGGAATTTTGTCGGGGTGAGAAGACTCGAACTTCCGACCTCCACGTCCCGAACGTGGCGCGCTGCCAACTGTGCTACACCCCGAGTCGCTGATGAACAGATTTTTCAAAAGCGATGCAAAGATAGTGATTTTTTTTGAATAGTAATACTATATAAATGGAAAATTTTCGAAAAAGTTCAGGAGAAAGTTTCACTGCAAAGTTGTGAAATACTTTGTTTAATTTAAAATAAAGATGTAAATTTGCAAGCGAAAACAGGTCATTGTTCCGATACTGACGGTTATTGGATCTTGACCTATTGTTTAACTAAACTAATTAATTTGGACTTAGACCCTCTTCCGGCTTGTAATCTGTGTATGATGACAGCCGATATTAATGTTTTATCTGCCAGTCAAATTGTTGCACTGGCGGTCGCATTTGTATGTTTATTTATTTCGGGATTTGTTTCTGGTAGCGAAATTTCATTTTTTTCGCTTTCTCCGACTCATGATGATGAAATTGAAGAATCGCCCAAGCGTGATGCGATAAAATCATTGCTTGCATCTCCAAAAAGACTTTTAGCAACAATATTGATAGCCAATAATTTAGTTAATGTGACGATTGTTGTGCTATGCTCGTTTGCTCTTGATTCGCTGTTTGCAACAATGGAATCGTGGATGAGTTTTGTATTGCAAACAGTTATCCTGACATTTTTAATATTGTTGTTCGGTGAAATTCTCCCTAAACTTATTGCCAATAATTATCCCGTAAAGTGGGCTCAGGCTACCGTTGGAGCGGTGGCTGTTATGGTAAAACTGCTGTATCCGTTCTCGTCGATTTTGGTTAAGAGTTCACGATTTGTAAACCATGTTGTTGAACATCATCCCAATGCAATTACAGCTGATGATTTATCGCAAGCTCTTGAGATAACCGATGTCAAGGCGTCGGGAAGTGACAAGGAGATGCTTGAGGGTATCTTGAAATTTGGTGACACGACAGCATCTGAGATTATGACTCCGCGAGTTGATATGACCGACATTAATATTTCGCTCGATTTTCCCGCTGTAATGAAAATCGTTGTTGAAAGCGGTTATTCACGTTTGCCGGTTTATGAAAACACACAAGATTCTATTAAAGGTGTGTTATATAGCCGTGATTTGATTCCATATCTCTCGTTTAGCGAAGATAAAGATTTTGATTGGCGTAAGCTGATTAGAAAGCCTTATTTTGTGCCCGAATCACGAATGATTGACGATCTTCTTGAGGACTTTAGAAAACTTAAGATTCACATGGCGATCGTTATCGATGAATTTGGCGGAACACGCGGTGTTGTTACACTTGAAGATGTGCTTGAAGAGATCGTCGGTGATATAAATGATGAGTATGACGAGGAGGAAAAATTTTATAAACGACTTCCCGACGATACATATATATTTGAGGGGAAGACATTCTTGACTGATTTCTTCCGTGTGACCGGGCTTGACGAAGACGATTTTGCCGATGTGGCGGAAGATGCTGAAACCCTTGCCGGAATGTTACTTGCAATCAAAGGTGATTTCCCGAAAGAAAAAGAGCCACTGGTTTACAACCGCTGCCGTTTCTTGATTTTGGATATTGACCATCACCGCATTGCATCGGTTCGTGTGAAAGTTATGCCCGAACCTCAGAATGAGAAAAAGGAAGAGGCGTGAGCGAAATAACTCTTTTCAAATCGTTACAAGACCGAGGTCTTTTAGTAGAAGTAGTCGATATGACTATTGTGAAAACTGACCAATCAGCTGCTGCTACCTGTTACAATGAAATCAAGCTTAAAGAAAAACTCGCAGCCAAGATTGCTGTTGAACGAATGTTTGGAAATGAAGTTGAAATTAAACATGCTGCCGACGGGCACCCTTTTATTGACGGCATCGACGGCTCATTGACAATATCCCATGCCCGAAATGTTTTAGTTGCGGTCTATTCGCTTGACAAAGTTGTTGGCGTGGATATAGAATATCCTCGTAATGCTCTCAGTCGTGTTGTCTCAAAATTTTTGAATGAGGATGAGATGATGTATGCGACCAACATTGATAATCTTCTGAAAGCATGGACGATTAAAGAAGCTGTTTATAAGGCAATGTTACGAAAAGGGTTGTCGTTGTTTGCCATAAAACTGCCGGCTTTAGATGAAAAAAAGCCCCGCGCTGTAGTTGAGACAAGCGAAGGGCAAGTAGAGTTTAAGTTATATTATGACTGTATTGGCGAGGCGATGGTTACACTTGCTATCAGGGACGACGCAGAATGTAGGGGTAAGGTGATTTCATAACCACCGGTTCAGCTTTGGTTACTTTTTTAAGCGCTTTCTCGGCTTCTTGGCCTGTGCTACAAGATTGAGCGACAACATAATATACTTTGTCGCGATCGACGAGAATATAAGCTTTGTCAAATCCGGCGGTAATGGCGCGCTTTCTAACTGATTTAGCATTAAACAGCTGGCGGAACGAGGCAATAACCACATTGTATTTTTTTACGTCAGCAGGATTGAATCCTTCGATGTCGCGAACCGGACTCGTGTAAATTGATCTGACCGGAAGAACAACTCCGTCAATCAAGGTCGGTTGAGGAACTTCCTCCTTTTTTATGAGATTATCGGTTTCGCTGTCTGATTCTGTTTTTTTCTGCTGAGCCAGTTCGTATGCTGCACGATAGTTCTTTTCAGAAGTTTTACAACTTGTGAAGGTCGAGCATATAAGGGATGTGGCTATAATAGAATAGATGATTTTCTTCATGTTGAGTTATATTTTTAATTTACCAAGTTCAATAACGTCGAGGTCACGCATATCACCGTTGTCCAGTGTCAGCCTGACGAGAGTTCTGACCTTTTGCCAACCTTGATTGCCGGCTGCTCCGGGATTTATGTGCAGCAAGTCGAGTGTGGCGTCGGGCATAACCCTTAATATATGACTGTGTCCGCTGATAAAAAGTTTGGTGCGATTCTCTTTCAGTATGGTTTTGATACCCGGGGCATAACGCGTCGGGTAGCCGCCGATATGGGTCATCAAAACATTGATATTCTCTACCGTAAAAACTTCTACTTCGGGACAGACACGACTGACAATTCCGTGGTCGATGTTCCCTTTTACAGCACGCACGGTCGGACAAATCTCACGAAGCCGTTCAATTAAAGTGATATCACCGATGTCTCCGGCATGCCAAATTTCGTCACACTCTTTAAAATGTGTGGCGTAACGGTCATCCCAGCAACTGTGAGTATCAGATAATATGCCTATGAGTTTCACCGATTGTTAAAAGTTTTGTAGAACAAGAATTTGACGGGGTGTGAATGTCATCTCGGGGGATATTGTAACCTTGTTGCCGGTAATTACATTGGTCAGAACTGTGCCGGGCGATAAGATTTCGGCATAGCGTGACATGTCGGCGGTAACGTTGTCTGAAGTTCCGTTTAGAATGACGGTAATTTCGCGACTGTCGAGTTTGCGCTGATATACATACAGCTTGTTGCTCGGAACGAAGTGTTTGAGTGAACCATAAGTGACTACATCGCGGGCTGATGTGCGTCGCCAGTTGAGCAGGTTTGACAAGAAGTCGTATGCTTCATTTTGTAAGTCACTTCGTCCGGCGCGGGTAAACACATTTGTTGTGTCACCTTCAAAGCCGCCGGGCATATCACGACGTACATTTCCGTCGCCGCCATCGGCTCTTGTTCCGTTCATCAGCAACTCTGTTCCATAATAAATTTGAGGTATTCCACGCGAGGTGAGAAGGAACGTCATTGCCTGTTTCCAAGTGTCGAGAGAGTCAGGCTCTGTACGAAGATAGCGGTCGGTATCGTGGTTATCGACAAATGTCAAAACCTTTTGAGGATTAGCAAAAAGATGGTCGAGCGAAAGATGATCATAAAGAATGTTCAAGCCGTCATGTCCTTCGTTTGTTTCATCATCGAATGCTTTTTGAGCATCAATCGAAATGCGGAAATCCATAACGGTCGGTAGTCGAGGGTCTTCGGGGTTGACTTTAGAGTTCCTTTGCCAGAAAGCTTCCGAGCCTTCATGGGCATACCAACATTCGCCAACAATATTGAAGTTGGGATATTCGGCAAGCACAGCGTCAATCCAGCGAGCCATTGCGCGGATGTCGGCGTAGGGATATGTGTCCATTCTGATACCGTTGATTTTACTGTATTCAATCCACCATATAGAGTTTTGAATCAGATATTTCATGAGATGAGGATTGCGCTGATTGAGGTCGGGCATCGATTTGACAAACCAGCCGTCGGTTGCTTGTTTCAAGTCATACTCACTTGCGTATGGGTCATGGAGAGTTGAAAGGCGATGGTTTGTCTGGACGTAGTTATTTTCGTAGTCGGGGAAGTTGAACCAGTCCTTTGACGGCGGATTCTTAAGCCATGGATGTCCCGAACCGCAGTGGTTGAAAATCATATCCATAACCACTTTGAGACCGCGATCAGATGCTTTCTTGATAAATTCGACATACTCTTCATTCGTTCCCAATCGCGGGTCAATCTTGTAGAAGTCGGTGGTGGAATAGCCGTGATAACTACCTCCCCTCATGTCGTTTTCAAGAACCGGATTGAGCCAAATGGCTGTTACACCAAGAGAATCAATGTAGTCAAGATGTTGCTCAATACCCTTGATGTCGCCCCCGTGACGGCTGTTGAGCTTTGTACGGTCAACTTTTGCCTGATTTTTCAAACTTGACATTTCATTGTTTGTCGGGTTGCCGTCGGCAAACCTGTCGGGCATGACGAGATAAAGTACATCTCCGGCATCAAATCCTTCATAATCTTCAGGTTTGCGATCTCGCGCAAGTAGCGGATAATCAAAAGTGACGTTTACATTGCCATTAGTCAGCTTGATTGGAAGATTGCCGGGCTTGGCGGTTTTATCAATTGTGAGGTATATAAAAAGGTAGTCTGGTGAGTCAAGGTGTACGTTGTCAATAATCTTGACGCCGGGATATTTGGCCGTAGCAGTGTAGGATGCGGCTCCGGGAGCTTTAATCATCAACTGTAGCGTGTCGTTTGCCATCCCGGTCCACCACATTGGCGGGTCAACACTGATTGAATTAGCTTGTTTGGATGATGCAAAGAGCGATAGAGATGCAAACATTCCAAGTGCTGCAATAAATAACTTAAATTTCATGGAGTTATTGTTTTGGTTATAATAGATAGTGCAAAGGTAGTAAAATAGTTTAAAATAAAAAAGCTTCGGACAAATGCCGAAGCCAAAGATGTGATAATGATGTAGGTTATGATGTGGGCGAAGATGGATTCGAACCACCGAAGGCATAAGCCAGCAGATTTACAGTCTGCCCCATTTGGCCACTCTGGTATTCGCCCTAAAGTGATGCAAAGTTAATTAAAGTTCCTTAACCTTGCAAACAAAATCATGCATTTTTATAGCCGCTTCGGCAGCTTCGGTGCCTTTATTGCCGAGTCGACCGCCGGCACGGTCTATGGCATCTTGCTCGTGATCAACGGTAAGCACCCCGAAAATAACAGGAATGTCACAGTCGGCGTTCAGCGATGTGATACCTTGTGTAACGCTTTGGCAAACATAGTCAAAGTGAGGTGTACCGCCACGGATTACACAACCGAACACAATGATTGCGTCATATAGTGATGCTTCAATCAACTGAGATGCGGCAAATGTCAATTCTACGGTCCCGGGAACTTTGAAAATATCGATACGGTCATCAGTAAAGCCCTGTTGTTTGAACAGTTCTACGGCTCCGTTTGTGAGCGCATCGGTAATATGGTGATTCCACTCGGCTTGAACGATAGCAACTCTCATTTCAGGTACGTCGGGAAGTGGAGTGTGGGGCGCAGCCCCGGCGGTTGCGGTTGACATATTTAATTCGGAAGGTTGTTAAATGATTTTTTGAAGAGCGAGACTGATTGCACTGATTTCTTCGGTTCCGGGTTCCAATTCGATGACTTCGTGTTTGCTTGCCGGACCAAAAAATTCGATTGAATGTCCGTCCACATTAATAAATAATGAGTCATAGAAGCAGAGATGTTTTCTGTAAACATCGGCAGGATTATCTTCGCCAAAGAAAAATTTGAGGTCACGTGTACGGGTGATGATGACTTCTGATTTTTCGAAATATTCAATAATTTTTGGACGTTCGATTGTCAAAGATGAAATTCTCGAGGGATCAAATCCGGGGAAGTAAATGATTTTTGCATTGCGCGATGACGCATGTTCAATCAACACCTGAAGATTGTGTTGATAGCGCGGATTAACAGCCATATAACCGCCAAACACAACAGCTGCATCGTGGTTGAGGTTGGTAGGCCATACAACATCGAGTCCGTTTTCAGGAAGATTGCTGCGGGTTGAATAACGGTTAACCTCGTTTATTTCACCATTCTTGAATATGAGAGTGGCAGGGGTTACGATATCGGGCGCCCGGTCGATAGAATGTGTGTCAATGCCTGATTTGTCGAGAGTATCAATTATGACACCACCAAGATAGTCGTTACCTGTCTCAGAAATCAAAGAAACTTTTACATCTTTGTCTTTTGCAATGTCGCAGGCAACATTTACAAGTGTACCGCCAACTCCAACCCGTTTGGGCTTGAGACCATTAAAATAAACTTGAAAATCGATGTCGGCAATAAAAAATATATTTTTCAGATACATGGAGATAGTGTTAAGTTTGAAAGAAAACAGAAGAGAGATTATCGACTATTGCGAGATACCTGTCCGAGATAACCGCCGTGATGACGTTTGGCATATTCGGCTCGTGTGAAACCAGTACGCTTCATTACGTTAACCACAAGAATATCGCCTATGACAGTCATGACTGTGGTCGAAGTCGTAGGAGTCATGCCAAGCGGACAAACTTCGGGGGCTCCTCCGGTTGGAAGTACAACATCGGCTTCGCGCGCGAGCACCGAGTTTTCATCGCCTGTGATGACGATGATGGGCAGGTGACAGTCATATAACTCACGTGCAAGAGAGATTAGCTCAACAATTTCGCGCGTTTTTCCCGAGTTTGAAATGAGCAACAGCAGGTCGTCGGGTTGAATCACTCCGAGGTCGCCGTGCTGGGCTTCAGAAGGGTGGAGATTGACTGCCGGAGTTCCGGTCGAGCAGAATGTAGTGGCAATATTCATCGCAATTTGTCCGGCTTTACCCATTCCCGAAGTAACGAGCTTGCCCCCGCGATTGTGAACGTGTTCCACAATCAAGTCAACAGCACGCTCATACCCGTCGGTAACAGGAATCTGTAAAATTGCGTTGCTTTCAGCCTTAAGTATTTCGCGCATAGATTCTTTAATGTCCATAGCGTGTAGTCTCAAAATCAGTTTTCTTTTTTACGGTACAAAGGTAATAAAAAAAGTGTGATTTAAAAAATCATAGTGCATCTAACACTCATAATGTTATTAAAATGAAATTTTATGCAGATTTATTTTACAAATTGTAGCTAAATTATTAATTTTGCAACTTAATTTATGTATGGCTATGTTTGATAGCTAAAAAATAATAATTTAAATATGGATAATAGATTATATATTTTCGACACAACTCTTCGTGACGGAGAACAGGTTCCCGGATGTCAGCTCAATACTGTTGAGAAAATTGAAGTTGCCAAAGCTCTTGAAGAATTGGGCGTTGATGTGATAGAAGCCGGTTTCCCGGTTTCGAGTCCGGGCGATTTTAATTCTGTTGTTGAAATATCTAAAGCTGTTACATGGCCGACAATATGTGCTTTGACTCGTGCGGTTGAAAATGACATTAAGGTTGCAGCCGAGGCTTTGCAATATGCAAAACGTAAACGTATTCATACCGGAATCGGTACATCAGATTCTCATATTAAATATAAGTTCAATTCAAATCGCGAGGAGATAATAGAACGTGCTGTCGCAGCTGTCAGTTACGCAAAGCGTTTTGTAGAAGATGTTCAGTTCTATGCCGAAGATGCCGGCCGAACCGACAACGAATATCTTGCCCGTGTGGTTGAGGCTGTTATCAAGGCGGGCGCAACGGTCGTGAACATACCCGATACAACAGGTTATTGTCTTCCCGAAGAATTTGGTGCAAAAATCAAATATCTTGTAGAAAATGTAAAAGGTATTGATAAAATAACAATCGCAACCCACTGTCATAACGACCTTGGAATGGCTACCGCCAATACAATCAGCGGTGTCATCAACGGAGCGCGCCAAGCCGAGGTCACAATTAACGGCATCGGTGAACGTGCAGGTAATACTTCGCTTGAGGAAGTCGTTATGGCATTGAAGTCTCATCATGAACTTGGTGTCAATACAAATATCAATACACGTCATATCTATCCGACAAGCCGTCTGGTTTCAAATTTGATGAATATGCCCGTCCAACCAAACAAGGCGATTGTCGGACGAAATGCATTTGCCCATTCGTCGGGTATTCATCAGGATGGCGTACTGAAAAATCGTGAATCATACGAAATCATCGATCCGAAAGATGTTGGTATCGATGAGAATTCAATTGTACTTACCGCCCGTAGCGGACGCGCTGCGCTTAAACATCGTCTTCACGTGCTCGGTATTGATCTCGACAAGGAACACCTTGATAAAACTTATGAGGCATTCCTTAAATTTGCTGATCGTAAAAAAGAAATCAATGACGATGATATTCTCATGCTTGCCGGACGTCATCATGCTTCGTCTCGCCGCATAAAACTCGACTTCCTTCAGGTTACAAGTGGTATTGGGGTTCACTCGGTTGCCAGCATAGGACTTGACATTGCCGGTGAAAAATTTGAGGCTTGTGCGTCGGGTAACGGACCTGTGGATGCGGCTTTGTCGGCAATTAAAAATATCATACGCCGTCAGATGATTGTCAAGGAGTTCCTTATTCAGGCAATCAACCGGGGCAGTAACGATGTCGGCAAGGTTCACATGACTGTCGAACATGAAGGTATGGAATATCACGGATTCTCGGCAAATACAGATATTGTAGGAGCGAGCGCCGAGGCGTTTATTGATGCAATTAATAAATTTGCCAAATAAAAAATTATAATGTCAATGGCAAAAACACTATTCGATAAAATTTGGGATGCACATGCGGTGAACACGATTTCCGATGGACCCACTCAACTCTATATTGACAGACACTATTGTCACGAAGTAACCACAGCTCAGGCTTTTGATGGTCTCCGTCGTCGTGGAATACAGGTATTCCGTCCCGAACGTACTTTCTGTACGCCCGACCATAACGTTCCGACCAAAGACCAGCATCTCCCGATAGCTGATCCTGTCTCGCGTAATCAGGTTGAGACTTTGGAACGTAACGCAAAGGAATTTGGCTTGACCTATTTTCCGCTTGGTTCTGAACGTAACGGTATTATCCATGTGATTGGTCCGGAAAATGGATTGACTCTCCCCGGAATGACAATTGTTTGTGGCGATAGCCACACTTCAACTCATGGCGCATTCGGCTCGATTGCTTTTGGAATCGGAACAAGCGAGGTTGAAATGGTACTCGCATCTCAGTGTGTGTTACAGACCAAACCAAAAACAATGCGCATAACGGTCGATGGTAAATTGGCTGAGGGAGTGACAGCAAAAGATGTTGCCCTTTATATCATCTCGCAACTTTCAACAGGTGGTGCTACCGGCTATTTTGTTGAATATGCAGGTGAGGCTATCCGCTCGCTTTCGATGGAAGGACGTATGACATTATGTAATATGTCAATCGAAATGGGTGCGCGTGGTGGCTTTGTCGCTCCGGATGAGGTAACTATTGAATATTGTCGCAATCGATCTTATGCTCCCAAAGGCGCAGAATGGGATAAGGCTGTCGAATATTGGCTTTCACTCAAATCAGATGACGATGCCGTGTTTGATCGTGAAATCAAGTTTAATGCTGCCGACATCAAACCACGTATAACTTTCGGTACAAATCCCGGAATGGGTATCGCCATAGATGAAAAAGTTCCTGGGGCTCCTGCTGATGCTTCAGCCGCCGCTTCGTTTGCCGATGCGTTGACTTATATGGGCTTTGAATCGGGCAAGTCATTGCTCGGCGAGCCGGTCGATTATGTTTTTGTCGGTAGCTGTACCAATGGACGCATCGAGGATTTTCGCGATTTCGCATCAATTGTGAAAGGACGCAAGAAAGCTGACAGCGTAACCGTATGGCTTGTTCCGGGGTCTCGCGCAGTCGAGTCTCAGATTCGCAAAGAGGGGCTCGACCGCATCTTTGAAGAAGCCGGAATGGAACTCCGTCAACCGGGATGTTCGGCTTGTCTGGCTATGAATCCCGATAAAATTCCGGCAGGAAAATTATCTGTATCAACTTCAAACAGAAATTTTGAAGGACGTCAGGGTCCCGGTGCCCGCACGATTCTTGCTTCGCCCCTTACTGCCGCCGCCGCTGCAGTAACCGGCTGTATTACCGATCCACGAACTTTAGCTACCAAATAATGAAAGAGAAATTTACTACAATAACATCGACCTGCGTGCCGATGCCTGCTGAAAATATTGATACCGACCGTATTATTCCGGCACGTTTTCTCAAGTCGACTTCTCGTGAAGGTTTTGGTGAAAAACTTTTCTATGACCAGCGTTTTGATGCTGACGGTAATGCTGTTGCCGATTTTCCGCTGAATAATCCGGCTTATGGAGGCATTATTCTCGTGGCTGGAAAGAATTTTGGTTGTGGATCAAGTCGTGAACACGCTGCATGGGCTATTCATGATTATGGATTTCGTGTAGTGGTATCAAGTTTCTTTGCTGATATCCACAAAAATAACGAGTTGAACTCATTTGTTTTGCCGGTGACTATCCCACAGGATATGCTTGACAAACTGCTTTTGGCGATTACTGCCGACCCGTCAATTCAAGTTATTGTCGACCTTGAAAATCAGATGATAAAATGTGACGCCATTGGCATGGAGTATAAATTTGACATCAATCCATACAAAAAATATTGCTTGCTCAATGGACTCGACGATGTTGACTATCTGCTGTCACGCCGCGATGATGTCGTTGCTTATGAAAATAAAACAAACAAATAAAAGCCAAATATATGAATCTTAAAATAGCTGTTATTGCCGGAGATGGCATTGGCCCTGAAATTTCAAAAGTCGGTGTTGAGGTCACTCGCGCCGTCGCTCGTCGTTTTAACCACGAAATTTCGTTCAAAGAAGCCTTGGCTGGTGCCGCTGCTATTGATGCAGTCGGTGATCCGTTCCCCGAGGTAACATACGAAATTTGCTGTGAGAGCGATGCAGTGTTATTTTCGGCGGTAGGTGATCCTCGATATGACAATAACCCCGAAGCTAAAGTTCGACCCGAACAAGGATTATTGGCTATGCGTCGTCGCCTTGGCTTGTTTGCTAACATAAGACCGATTGAAACCTTTGAGTGTCTGCTTGATATGTCACCCTTGCGTCGTGATATTGTCAGCGGTACCGATTTTGTATGTATCAGAGAGCTCACAGGCGGTATGTATTTCGGTCCTAAAAAAGAGGGCGATGATGAGGCATACGATACCAACCTTTATACCCGTAAGGAGGTTGAACGTATCTTGAAAACAGCTTTTGAGTATGCACAGCGACGTCGCAAACATTTGACAGTCGTTGATAAAGCAAATGTGCTTGCTTCAAGCCGTTTGTGGAGAAAGGTTGCTAAAGAAATGGAGACTCAATATCCCGATGTGACAACTGATTATATGTTTGTCGATAATGCGGCGATGAAAATGATTATGGATCCCCGTTTCTTTGACGTGATTGTTACAGAAAACACTTTTGGCGACATTCTTACTGACGAAGCGAGTGTACTTTCAGGTTCGATGGGACTTCTCGCATCATCATCGGTTGGTGAAAAAACGCCTGTGTTTGAGCCTATTCACGGGTCGTGGCCTCAGGCTGCCGGTAAAGATATCGCCAATCCTCTTGCCCAGATTCTTTCTGTGGCAATGATGTTTGAATACTTTGGATTGAAAGAAGAGGCGGCTGCAGTCAGAAAGGCAGTTACGGCATCGCTTGACAATAACGTCCGCACTCCCGATCTTCAGCTGTCGGGTTATCCGACCTACGGAACTCAGGCAGTTGGAAAATGGATTGCTGACTATATTGAGAAAAACTAAAATTTAAGATTATGAGACTTGACGGACGCCGACAGAGTTCAAACGTAGATGATCGCCGTGGACAGTCATCGTTTGGTGGTGGCAGAGGTTTAAAATTTGCCGGTGGTGGTATAGGCGCATTAATTATTGCCGCTCTAATCACATGGATGGCAGGAGGCGACCCTATGAGTGTTATCACTCAGGGAGCAGGTGAATATCTGTCCGGCGATTCTCAAGTTACTCAGAATTATCAGCCAACCGCTCAAGAAGAGGAGATGGCTGTATTTGCAAAACAGATTTTGGCAGGTACTGAAGATGTCTGGACCGCTAAATTTAATAATATGGGCATGACTTACACTCCTCCAAAGTTGGTGCTGTTCAGTGGTGCCGTTCAGTCGGGATGTGGTGGAGCGACATCTCAAACCGGACCATTTTATTGCTCGGCTGACCAGACCGTTTATCTCGACCTTGATTTCTTTAATGAGTTGAAGTCAATGGGAATAGACGGCGATTTTGCATGTGCCTATGTTATTGCCCATGAAGTTGGACATCACGTTCAATATCTTCTTGGAACACTCGACGAAGCACATGAAGATATGGCACGTTTGAGTCAGACCGAAGCCAACAAAATCAGCGTTCGTCTTGAATTGCAAGCTGACTTCTATGCAGGAGTTTGGGCTTATCACGATAATCAGATGTTCAACTCTCTTGAACCTGGCGATATAGAGGAAGGGCTGAACGCCGCCTCAAAAATTGGAGATGATTATCTGCAGAAAAAGGCTCGCGGTTATGCTACTCCCGAAACATTTAACCATGGTCGCTCAGATCAACGTGCTCGTTGGCTGAAACGCGGTGCGGCAGCCGGTAATATTATGTTGGGTGACACATTCTCGCCCCGATACGAAGATTTGTAAATACAGGTTACAGCGATATATACCTCATTTATTGGGGTGGTAGACTGCAATAAAATCTAAGACGATTAGAGTTTGTAAAATAGCGATTTTTTTGTAACTTTGTCGCCGTTATGAACCGCAATATAAACAAGCTGATCTATGATTTTGACGCGCCTGTAGAAAGACGTGGCACCGGGTGTGTTAAATTTGATAACCTCAAAAAGTTTTACGGACGGGAAGATCTCACGCCTTTATGGGTTGCCGATATGGACTTTGAGGTCGCTCCCGCAATTTCACGAGCACTCGAAAGCCGTGTCAGGCATCATGTCTATGGATATGCAGTTCCCTCTGACGGTTATATCTCGTCAATTATAAATTGGGTGAAAAGCCGATATAATCTTGATGTTAAGCCTGAGGAAATAACATATATTCCCGGAATTGTCCGTGGAATTGCGCTTGTTGTCGATTATTTTACAAATCCCGGCGATAAGGTGTTGATTCAACCTCCGGTTTATCACCCGTTCAAAAATATCAGTGTAGGCAACAATCGCATTGTCGTTGAAAATCCATTAATACAAAATCCCGATGGGTCATATTCAATGGATATCGAGGGCCTTGAAAAAGTTGTAAAGGCTGAACACCCGCGATTGATGATTCTTTGCAACCCTCACAATCCTGCCGGAATACAATGGGATGAAAATACGTTGCGCAAAGTTGCGCGGATAGCTTCTGAAAACGACATGATTGTTATTTCAGATGAGATACACGGCGATTTGATGCTTGACGGTAAACGACATATCTCATTCCCCACTGTCAGTCGTGAGGCTGAGAAAGTCTCGATTGTGTTTGGCGCACCCTCAAAAACTTTCAACATTGCGGGACTTGTAAGCTCGTGGGCGGTGATAAAAAATCCTGAAATACGTGATGGATTTTTCCATTGGCTCGAAGCAAACGAGTTTAATGCTCCGACTTTCTTTGCGACAATTGCTACTGAAGCCGCTTATAACGAGTCGGCTGATTGGCTTGATGCGCTTCTTGAATATTTATCAGGTACGGTTGACTTCATGCAACAGTGGTTTGTTGAAAATCTACCGCAGGTCAAGGTACTTCGTCCTGATGCATCTTTCCTTGTGTGGCTTGATTTTCGTGAGCTTGGTCTTGATCATGACAATCTTGTATCGATAATAACTAATGATGCTCATCTCGCTATGAACGACGGCGCAATGTTTGGTGCGGAAGGCTCGGGATTTATGAGATTTAATATCGGTACACAGCGCCAGGTCGTCAAAGAAGCACTTGGTCAGTTGAAAAAAGCACTTTGCGACGCTCAAATAGTGAAATAAATTCATTCAAACCGATTGGATTATGAACTACAAAATAACACCTCCCGCCCATCGTTCTCGTCTTGCATTTGACTTGCCGTTATCAAAGAGCATGAGTAATCGTGCCTTGCTCATCTCGGCACTCACTAAAGGTGGTATTGATGATTCGATTAGATTTGCCGATTGTGACGACACAAAGGCTATGAAATCGGGACTTTTGAAAGAAGCCGAGGGTGGTCACGTTAATGTCGGGGCTGCAGGGACGGCGATGAGATTTCTCACTGCTTTTTTTGCTTCGAGGCCGGGTGTTGAGGTGGTTCTTGACGGTTCTGAAAGAATGAGGAAACGTCCGATCGGATTGTTGGTTGATGCGTTAAAATCGATTGGAGCTGATATAACATACGAGATGGAAGACGGTTTCCCTCCGTTGAGAATTAAGGGCGGCGAACTTAGAGGTGGAGTCGTGAAAATTCCAGGCTCGGTAAGCTCTCAATATATCTCGGCATTGATGATGATTGGGACGACAATGACCGACGGGCTGACAATTAAACTTGAAGGTAAAATAATATCGCTCCCATATATTTTGATGACGGCTGTAATGATGATGAGAGCCGGAGTCAATGTGATGTTTCATGACCGTAAAATTGAGATCGGCCATTGTGACTATTCTCCTGTTGCGTGGACTATCGAGGGTGACTGGTCGGGGGCTTCATATTGGTATGAGCTGACTGCGTCGGGTGCGACAAACGGCGTGCGTCTCGGAAATCTTCGTCAGGAAAGTATTCAGGGTGATTCGGCGGTTGCCCGCTACTTTGACCAGCTTGGCGTTGACACATCTTTTATTGAAGAAAATGGAGAAAGTGTAGCTTTGTTGAGCCATACAAATAAACTTGTTGACAGTCTTGATATAGACCTGACCGGACAGCCTGATATTGCTCAGACAATTGCCGTTACATCATTTTTGCTTGGAGTCCCTTTTAATATCTCGGGGCTTTCTACTTTGCCTTCAAAAGAAACTGACAGACTTCAGGCTCTTCGTTCTGAATTAAGACGACTCGGATGCAATATCAAGGTTATTAATAACGAGATTATCACGTGGGACGGGAAAAAATGTACGCCCGATGTCAACCCTCGTATCAGAACGTATGATGACCACCGAATGGCGATGGCGTTCGCACCGGCTGCCGTAAATTTTCCCGGTTTGATAATCGAGAATGTTGAAGTAGTGTCAAAATCCTATCCCGAATTCTGGAATAATCTTGCCGGTGCAGGCTTTAAACTTGAAGTTGTAAAATAAACAGGTTGTCATAATGATTGTTTCTCTAATAATCTTAGCATCGCTCATTGCTGTCGGGTTGCCTCTATATTTGAGCCATAGACGTTATCAGGCACGTGTCAAAGATGGATTTGAGCCCGAGCCACAGGTAAATGATGAGGCGGAAGAGCAGTGTTGCGGTTTACATATTACTTGCGAGAAAGACTCATTGTTGGCATCTGTCAGCAAAGAAATCGAATATTACGATGACGAGGAACTCGACCGTTTTGCCGGTCGGCGTCCCGATGAATATAGCGATGCTGAAATCGATCAGTTCCGTGATGTTCTTTTGACATTGTTACCTCAGGATATTGCCGGATGGGCACGCTCGATTCAACAGAGAAATATCGAACTGCCGTCGCCTGTTCGTGATGAGTTGCTTATGATTGTTAGTGAAGCAAGGGCAGCCCGGTAAATATATTATATATGTGAAATGACTTTAGCCAGCCTCTTTGATTACTCTTTTTTTACCAATGCGATGATTGGAATAGCGATTATCTCGGTTGCAGCCGCGATGATTGGCACATATATTATATCGCGACGTTTGGTGGCAATTTCGGGAGGCATTACCCACGCTTGTTTTGGAGGTCTCGGATTTGGCTACTTCCTTGGAGTGAGTCCTATCATTATGGCTACGGTTTTTGCTGTCGGTTCGTCGCTCGGAGTTGAAGTGATGTCAAGCCGCTATCGTGTTAGAGAAGACTCGGCTATTGCAGTTGTATGGGCTGTCGGAATGGCTATAGGTGTGATATTTGTCTTTCTTACTCCCGGCTATGTTCCTGAACTGAACAGCTTTTTGTTTGGCAATATACTGACAATTTCACGTCCCGATTTATGGGCGTTTGCGATTTATACAGTCATTTTGATTATATTTTTTGCGCGCAGGTTTGATATGATTGTTTCAGTCGCTTTTGACCGTGACTTTGCGAGGGTACAAGGATTGCCGGTAACTTATATCTCAACAACAATGACAGTTGCGATTGCGATTTGTATTGTGTTGACGATTAAATTGGTCGGCATCATGTTGCTTATGTCTATGTTGTCATTGCCTCAGCTTATCAGCGAGATATTCACATCGCGTTTTAAGACGATGATGTTGTTGTCGTGTGTAATCTCTCTTGTTGGATCGCTTGGCGGACTATTCTTGTCGGCTTATATTAATGTGCCATGCTCGGCATTGATTGTCGGTGTTTTCTGCGTTATGTTTGTTGTGTGTAAGGTTTTATCATTATGGTTGAAACGTTAAGACGACATCCGTTACGCATCATTAGCATCGTTTTTGCAGTTGCAATATGTGCGGCTGTGATTTATCTAATTGCGCGTCCGTCAGTGACCGAGGCTCATCCCGACCTTGACAATTATCCCGTGAAAGGTCTTGATTTGTCAGCACATAATGGAGATGTGAACTTTGATTCGATAGCGGTCAACTATGATTTTGTCATTTTAAAGGCAACCGAAGGTGGTAATTGGACCGACCGATCGTTTGAAACAAATTTTATGAAGGCGCGCGAAGCCGGATTGAAGGTTGGAGCATATCATTATTTCAGATTTGACCGTGACGGATTACCTCAAGCAATCAATATATATAACACATTATATAATAAAAGACTCGATTTGCCGGTTGCGATAGATGTTGAAGACCACGGAAATCCGCAAGGAATTGATCGCGACATTGTAATCGGTCGCCTTCGTCAGCTTGTCGATTTTCTCGTAAATCACAATATACGTTTGATGTTCTACACAAACAAGCTCGGATATAACCGTTATGTCGAAGATGATTTTTCGGGATACCCGCTTTGGATAAGTTCTTTCAGCGACCCGCCGATTCATACCCCGTGGACTTTATGGCAATATACCCATTCGGGTAAGGTTGTCGGTGTGCCGGGTCTGGCAGACATTAACCTGTTTAACGGTTCAGAAAACGATTTTGAAAAATTTATAAACTGATCATGGACTCTACTGTAAATCAATATAATTCAAAAAATGCTTGGAGCGGACACATCGCTATGTTGTTTGCCAACTTTTGCTGGGGTGCGATGAGCCCTCTAAGCAAGAATATACTCGAATCGGGTGTGACGGACGGACTCACTCTTTCGGTGATACGTATTGTCGGTGCAACTCTCGTGTTTGTTGTCGCCGGATTCTTTTTGCCCGAATCGGTAGCTCCCCGTCATGAGAAAATCGAACGTAAAGACTGGGTGCAGATTGTTGTAGCATCATTTTTAATGATTACCATTAATCAGGGACTATATATTTATGGCATTCAGTTTACATCACCGGTTGATGCTTCAATCATGTCAACTCTCACGCCTGTGTTTACCATGATTTGTGCGGCACTCATAATATCGATGCCTATCACCTGGCTCAAAGGCTTGGGTGTGGCACTCGGACTCGGAGGTGCGCTAATGATGGTGCTTGGCGATCAGGGCTCGACCGAGAAAGCGATTAATCCGATGTTCGGTAACACGATGTGTCTCATCGCCCAACTATGTGCCGCACTTTATTATGTACTCTTCCGAAATATAATCAATCGGTATAGCCCTTATACGTTGATGAAGTGGATGTTTATAGCATCGACAGTGACATTCGGACTTCCTTTGCTCCCGCGTTTGCTCTCTTGTAACTTTGCCGCATTCACTCCGGCTATATGGTGGTCAATAGCTTATATAATTGTGTTCGCTACTTTTATCGGCTATCTGCTCATTCCTTTTTCCCAGAGATTGTTAAAACCGACTGTAATTTCAATGTATTCCTATTTTCAGCCTGTCACTTCTGCAATATTGGCAACCGTTCTCGGTCTCGCAACATTCGGCTTGATAAAAATTGCGGCAACCGTTCTGATTTTTGCAGGTGTTTTTGCAGTGTCAAGGTCAAAATAGAAATATGTTAAAAATCAGGTCAAACTCTAATATTTGTAAAAAAATACCCAAAAAGTAACACTTGTTATTTTAAAATATGGGATAAAACATAAAAATAACGTGAAAATATTTTGATAGTTAAAAACTAAATGATACTTTTGCAATAGCATTTGGAAACCAAGCTTTCGTCAAATGTCAAAATTTGCCTTGGAACCTATCCGTTCGACGTGTTGAATAGAGATTTAAAACGTTTGCAAATTTTGAATATAATACCACGCAACCGCCATGAAAAAGCGATGCCGGAAAAACGAAGTCTCAATCCAAATACCAGTTATGTAGTACACAACTAATTTATAAATCAATATTAATAACATTAATCAAAGTAAATTAAACATTTATGGAAGCTCCTAAGCCCAATCAAAAACCAGCAGTTCAGGCTGGAAAAAATGTTCGTGGTATCAAGAATGCATCCTTGGTTATCCTCGCTTGCTTCATTATCGCAGTTCTTCTTTTCCTTTTCCTTTTCGGAAATCCCTCTCACTTCGAATTTGACGGTGACTATGCGGGATCATCTATGTGGTTCGCTCCCGATGATCTCAAATACCACCCCAATGACCTCGTTGGTACTATCTTCAAAGGTGGCGTAATCGTGCCTATCCTTCAAACTCTCTTCCTTACCGTTATCGTTCTTTCTGTTGAACGTGCTATCGCTCTCGGAAGCGCTAAAGGTAAAGGTAACATCACTAAATTCGTTGCTGACGTTAAGGCTTGCCTCGTTAAAAACGAAATCGCTAAAGCTCAAGAACTCTGCAAAAAACAACAAGGTTCAGTTGCTGCTGTTGTAGCTGCTGCTCTCAAAGAATATGAAGAAATGGACAAAAATACTGTTCTCTCTAAAGAACAGAAAGTTGCTACTCTTCAAAAAGCAGTTGAAGAAGCTACTGCAATGGAAATGCCTTCACTTCAGCAGAACCTCCCCATCGTTGCAACTCTTACAACTCTCGGTACTCTTGTCGGTCTTCTCGGTACTGTAATCGGTATGATCAAATCATTCCAGGCTCTTTCTGCTTCTGGTGCTCCTGACTCAACCGAACTTTCAACCGGTATCTCTGAGGCACTTGTAAATACCGCTTTCGGTATCGCAACCGGTGCATTCGCAGTTATCTCTTACAACTTCTACACTAACAAGATCGACCACCTTACCTACGCTATCGACGAAATTGGCTACTCAATCGTTCAAACTTTTGCAGCCAATCACTAATCCCTTATTTTCCAACTAATTTAATAATCGGTAAAATATGGGAAAAGTAAAAATTAAAAGAAAGAGCACCCTCATCGACATGACCGCGATGAGTGACGTTACCGTTCTTTTGCTTACTTTCTTCATGTTGACCTCTACATTCCTTGCCAAGGAACCTGTTACAGTGATCACACCTGCTTCTGTATCAGAAATTAAGGTGCCCACTTCTAACGTCGCTTCAATCTTGGTAAGCCCCGAAGGTAAAGTGTTTATGTCTGTCCTCGGTGAAGCTGATATCGACTCTAACGACGAGTCTTGGTCTTCAGAAGGCGTTCGTAAAATTGCTCTTCTTTCGGCAGCAAGTAAATATGAAGAAGTAACCGGCAAAAAAACCGGCATCACTCAGGCTGATGCTGAAAAATTTGCCAAAATCGGTGCGTTTGGAGTGCGTCTTGATAAAATGCACGAATTCTTGGCACTCGACCAGTCTAAACAAGACGAGTTTATGGGTGATCCTGCCAATGCTGATGCCGGCATTCCTTTGACCGACATTGTATATCAGAATGCTGATGGCGGCACTGAAAAAACTAACGAGTTCCAGATTTGGATGCGTGCTTTTTACAACTCAGGCAATGGTAACCTTCAGGATGCTATGAAGAAAGGTGAAGGTATTGCGGTTAAAGCTGACCGCGGTACTAACTACTCAACTCTTCATCAGATTCTTGATAACCTCCAAACTATCAAAATGAACCGTTTTAGCGTTATGACTGCGCTTAAAACTGAAAACGACTAATCATTATGGCACAAATAGAACAATCCGACGGCGGCAAAAAGAAAAAAGGCGCCCAGAAAAAAATGGCTATTCATGTCGACTTTACTCCGATGGTGGACATGAACATGCTTCTGATTACGTTCTTCATGCTCTGTACTACAATGATTAAGTCACAGACTCTTAACATTTCTCTTCCTTCTAACGAGAAGATTGAGAATGAAGAACAGCAATCAAAAGCGAAAAACTCGGAAGCTATTACCCTTATCCTCACCACTGAGCGTGATGCTAACGGTAATGTGAAGTCTGATGCTGAAGGTCGTCCGATGAACACTATCTACTATTATGAAGGTAAACCGTTCATTGATGACGCTGACAAAGACGGACGAATCGATGTTTCACCCGACGGTTACGGTATTCTCCGTGCTGAGAAATTCCTCGGTAATACTCCCGAAGGTGAACAAGGTATCCGCAAAATTCTCCACAATAAGAACAAGGATGCTCTTGCTCAGATTGACGAACAGAAAGCTCTCTGGCGTGAGAAAAAAATCACCGATGAAGAGTTCCAGAAAAAGGCTAAGGAGATTCGTAACGACTCTACTCTTACCCGTCCTGTTGTCATCATCAAAGCAACTCCCGAAGCTTCGTGGGAAAGCGTGATTACGGCCCTTGACGAGATGCAGATTAACCAGATTTCTCGTTATCAGATTGATAACATCAACCAGGTTGACTCTGCTTTGATTCTCGATTATCTGCTTAAAAATCCCAAGAAATAATCGTGATGATTGACTATATTTATTAACTGCTTAAAATCTTAAGAAAATGGCAAAAGATGTAGATCTTTCATCAAAAGAATGGCGTGACCTTATTTTTGAAGGTAAAAACAAAGACTTTGGCGCCTATAAGCTTCGTAGTGAATCAGATGCCCGCCACAATAAGGCAGTGCTCTGGACTATCATCGGCTTGATTGTTGTCTTGGCAGGTTGCTATGTTTACGGCATATATAACGATTACAAAATCGCTCAGCGTGAGGCTGAAATCCTCGCTGCTGCTGAAATGGCTGAAATGGCTGCTCTCGAACAAGAACCCGAAGAGGAAGTTGAAGAGGAAGAAGTTCAGCAACGTGTTGAAGAACAGCAACCCGAAGCTCTTCCTGAAGAAATCCTCAACACTATGAAGGCAACTGAAATTGCTATCGCTGCCGACGAAGAAGTTGTTGAAGAAATTAAATCTCAGGATGAAATCAAGGAATCAACTACTGCTCTCGGTTCAACTAACTTTGACCAAGGTACTGACGATATCAACGTTGTTCGTGAGTATAAAGAAGAAGTTATCGTTGAAGAAAAGGCTCCCGTTGATGACAACCAAGTATTCCAGTCTGTAGAACAGATGCCTCAGTTCCCCGGTGGTGAAGCGGCACTTCTCAAATGGATTAGTGACCACCTTCGTTACCCGACTATGGCAGCTGAAAATAACATTCAGGGTCGTGTAGTTGTTTCATTCGTCGTTACCAAAACAGGTAAAATCGGCGAAGTGAAAATTCTGCGCGCCCGCGACCCGGACCTTGATAAAGAGGCTATCCGTGTTGTTAAGAGTCTTCCCGATTTTATCCCCGGTAAGATGAATGGACAGGCTGTTAACGTATGGTACAACCTCCCGGTTAACTTCAAACTTCAGGGTGTATAATACTGTCAACTCTCTATCTTAAATATAGGAGGTGTGTCATTTGACTCACCTCCTTTTTATCTTTATGAAAATACTCTTTATTGGTGATTATTCGGGACTGCACGCCACACTTGCCCGTTGTTTGAAAGCGCGTGAACACGATGTTATGCTCATTTCTGACCGAGGTGCATTTATGCAAACCGAGTCTGATAGAGTTGTAAGTAGACGACCCGGTTTTATGGGCTCAGTCTCTTATTTTGTTGAATGTCTTAAAGCTTTACCCGGATGGAAAAACTATGATGTCGTTCAGCTTATCAATCCCAATTTTTTAAAGTTGAGACCTTCAAAGCTTGAGTATTTTTTCAAGTTCTTGAAAAGTAATAACCGATTGGTCTGCTTGACTCTTGCAGGGAATGATTATCATTTTGTAAAAGCTTGTGTTGAAGGCAGGATGTTTCGCTATTCAGAGTTTCGGATAGGGGAGTTGCCGACAACTTTTGTGCATAAGAATCCAGCTCGCGAGAAAGGGTGGATGAGTTTTGAAAATCAACGCTATGCCACGATGCTATACAAAAATATTGATGGAGCAATGGCTGTTTTGCCGGAATATTATATGTCGGCAGAGCCGTGGCTTAAGGATAGAATTTGTTATACAGGTATTCCAATCGAGAGAAATCAGTTGTGTCATCCTCATAAATTTGATTATCCGATACGATTTTTTGCCGGAATAAAATCAGGAATGGAGTTACAAAAAGGATTTGATGTGATTATCCCGGCTTTAAAACGTCTTTGTGTACGTTATCCCGATAAATGTCAGCTTAAAATAGTCAGAGATTTGCCTCTTGATAAATATTTAGATGAAATGTCGGGTGGTGATGTCGTTTTAGATCAGCTTTATTCATATTCTCCGGCTACAAATGCACTTCAGGCAATGGCTATGGGGAGTGTTGCAGTATCGGGTGCCGAACCGGAGTTTTACGAATTTATAGGCGAAAAGAACTTGCGTCCGATTGTACGACTTAATCCGTTTACCAATATTGATAAAGAACTTGAGAGGCTGATAAATTCTCCCGAGCAATTGTCACGTTTGTCGGCTGACGGAATTGAATTTGTCAAGCAGCATAACGATTCCGATATTATAACCGATCGTTTCGTCGCGTGTTGGGCCTCATTGATGAGTAAGAAATATGAATAGGCTTGAAATACAAATTGCAACTCATGGCAAAGATGGTCTGGCATCCATTTTAAGTCGTCAATATCCTTTGGCCGATGGCGTCATGTATCGTGTTGGCTGGCAAGGAGGAGAGTCTCGTAATTTAGCTGATAATATAATTGTCAATGGAAATAAGGTTCGATCACTCACTGAAAATCGCAATTGCCTGATAGAACTTAGTGATGCAGAGATAATCTTATTCGGCGATAATGACATATCATATACATACGCGCAAATATCAAATCTTATCGCTTGCTTTGACAACAATCCTACCGTTGATTTTATCTGCTTCAGGCTTGACAGGAATGATAAGAAATATCCTGACGAAATATTCGATATGACAATCCCTAAGCACGGTTATTTCCCGTCAAGTTGCGAGATTGCTGTTAGAAAATCATTCCTTGACAAGCACAATGTTAGATTTGATACTCGTTTTGGTTTGAGTGCGAGATTTATTTGTTTTGAAGAATATCTGTTTGTCAATGACTTGTTGAACAATGGTGCAAGGGGTATATATTTACCTGTTATCATCGGACATCATGAGTCTGAAACATCTACCGGCACCAATCCCGATTTGAAACGGGAAGTTGAAATTGCTCGCGGTGCGGCTTTAGGAATAGTATCTCCATGTTCTGCACCATTGCGTTTGGTAGTTCAGGCGTACAGAAACAAATCGTTTCAATATCTTTTTAGCGGACTCCGAGGCTATTTCAGCGTTTTATTTCGACCGAATCGATGCGACATTTGATGTCAAATCCGGTTGCCCGTATTCGTGGATTACGACTGCCAACATAGAAGAATGACTGCTGGCGATCCCAAGAACCCCATCTCACTTGACGGGTCTCACCGGCTGGAATGTCAACGTGAAGTGACCGGGTTACTTTGTTAAACTGTCGCCCTGAACGGTCAAGATATTCGATTGTAAAGTAAATTCCCACAAGGTCGTTACCTGAGTTATTTGTCAGGAACATCGTTTCATACAGCGAGTTAAGGGGCTTGTCAAAGCCTGACAAACGATATGTGGTATCACTATCTTCAACCGTAATAATAATTTTAGGCTCTATATTGGTTGTATCACATGCAGTTAAAGATTTATCAGCCCTTAGATTGTGACGGGTGGTAGACTGTTTCCGTTGAGCTTGACTCATCGTCGGAAGTGTCAATATCAGTAATATGAAAATGAGAATCCTTTTCACAGATAGCGAGGCGATTTAAAAGTTGATGGTTGAATCGGATAAACTCTTATACAGCCGTCAAGCGATGGGTCACGCTGATTGTTTTTTACGACTGTGACTCTGAATAGATAGGGAATCCAACGCCACAGTGATACTGTCATGCCTGACTTGTCGCGTACAAACGAGATGTGTCCTTCGTCGTTTAGATGGGCTGTAAATCGGTGGAATCGGTTATCATTTTCTACATTACCTTTCAATCGGCAGTCATAATAGTCAGTCTTAGCTGTGGGCCATGCCTGACCAATGATTTCGCCTGGCTTGATACTTGTTCCGTCAACGGGGTCAATCAATATGATGCTGTAGCTTGAAGGTTCAGCATCGGGATGAGTAGGGGAGTCGTCTCTCAAAATCAGTACGGTTGCTCCTTGACCTGTAAACTGCCAGAGACCTTCAATTCGTGTCGGACCAACCTTATCAATGATTTCCATTGCCTTGGCGCGATCTGTAATATCGGTTGCTTTAAGTTTGTCGGGGAAAAATAAAACTGTCATTGCCAACAATGAAAGCAACAACAGTTTATATGTGTTTAAAACACTGTACATTATTCGGGTTTTAGACAGTGGCAAATTTATAAGAGAACCCAAAGCTGAGAATCTCTTTTACCTGCCATAAATGCCATTTTGAGTCCTCGATTCTTGGTGTTTGAGAGTCATATCTCAAGTGGAAATAAAGTTGAGTTGACAAGAATCGATTTATCTCAAACGAGATTGTATGTTCCCAGTCGCTTTGGAAGTCACTGTAATCAGTGAAAGCAAATAATCGGGTCGCGTACTTGATGTTATACGAAATTTGCCAGTCGATTGTTCCTTCACAGCTCGAACCGTACTGGTTTAGAGTTTTATGCCCCTCCTTTATACCAAATTGCGTCGGGTCTATGTTTTTGTTGGTACACATTTTCAAATTGTATGAGAGCGGAGAGATTGATGCTTTAGCCTTGAAGGTCGATTTTTTGTTGCTATAGGCATAAGTCATACCGACACCAAGGTTGAGTTCACCGGGTGATAGAAATGCGGCTTTAAGATTGTTGGTGTTGGTGGCATAGTTGTTCAACAACTGGGTTTTGAAACTACCGTTGATTGAGTAGTACCAATATTTTGACGCTTTCAAACCAAAGTTTGTCGTGATTTGGAAAAGGTCTTCAGAGATGCTGTAGTTGCGAAGTGAATCATCGGGAGCACTATTCATCGCCAACTTATATCTGATTGTGTTATCAAACAGCAAGCGAGGATGGAATGCCTCATTAAGCTTGATATTATAAGCGGCATTGACAATCATATTAAGGTTGTTGTTACCACCCTGATACCAGTTGGGAGAAACGTAGGCTTGTGAAAACTGAACGGCTCCGTTGAAATTGTAAAGCCAGTTGCGACGTTTGATTTCAACAGGTTTTGGAGCATCATCAGCAATCTTTGTGTTGTCAAGTTCTTTTATGACAATCTGTGCTTTTGAAGGATCTATTTCAGCGTGATAGACTTTTGGAGGTTCGGGTAGCAGAGACTCGATATATGGCACAAGATTAGGGTTGTCGCGCGAAATTTTGCTTGTGATGTTATCCATTCGGCTGTTAAGACGGCGTTGGCGGTTGATCCAGTCAAAAGCGGGGTCAGTCTCAAAAGGGCGACCTGCGTTGATAGTGTCACGCAATAAAAATCCTTTGTAAACAATGGGACCAAAAAAACGTGACGGGAATTTCATATCCTCGACAAACAGCGTTGTATCAACTCTAAGCGAGTCAATAAGATTCTCAACATTGGTTTCATTTACATCAAGCATGTGAGATGAATATGGCTCAGGTATGGTTGTTTGAGCCAAAACATTTGTCAATGCTGTAGAAATTGAGAGTAAAAACAGAAGTGAAAGACGTTTGTATAATTTACACATAAAACGATTGTGTGACGAATGACGTATTTTAATTATTTTAATAATGTGGATTACGGAATTTCTGCAAAGTTAAGGTTTTTTTGTGAATAAATCAATACAACAGCAAAACAACATTTTTTCTCTGAATTTTTTTGGGCAATATCTAAATAAAATTGTATCTTTGCCGGGTAATCAATAATAAAATTATTTGATTTAGTTTTTTCAGTGTAAATAAAAATTTTTAGTAAACCATTAAATCATTAAACAACATGAAGAAGCATAATTTCTATGCAGGACCGTCAATTTTGAGCCAGTACACTATTAAGAATACGGCTGATGCAGTTATCAACTTTGCTGATATGGGACTTTCTATCCTCGAAATCTCTCATCGCAGCAAGCAATTCCAGGCTGTTATGGACGAAGCAACAGCTCTTGTAAAAGAACTGCTTGAAATTCCCGAAGGGTATAGCGTTCTTTTCCTTGGCGGTGGTGCAAGTTTGCAGTTCTGTATGGTGCCGTTCAACCTTCTTCAGAACAAAGCAGCATACCTTAACACAGGCGTTTGGGCTACAAAAGCTGAAAAAGAAGCCAAACTCTTTGGTGAAGTTATTGAAGTGGCATCTTCTAAAGATAAAAACTTCAATTATATTCCCAAAAACTATACAGTTCCCACTGACGTAGACTATTTCCACTATACAACCAACAACACAATCTACGGTACTGAAATCCGCAAAGATCCCGAAGTTGGTAATGTTCGTCTCGTAGCCGATATGTCATCTGACATCTTCAGCCGCCCGGTTGATGTCTCTAAATATGATCTTATCTATGCCGGTGCTCAAAAGAACCTTGCTCCTGCCGGTGTAACTATCGTAATTGTTCGTGACGATGCTCTCGGTCATGTTACCCGCGAAATACCGACAATGCTTGACTATCGTACTCACGTTAAGAAAGGCTCAATGTTCAATACTCCTCCGGTGCTCCCAATTTTCTCGGCTCTCCAGACTCTTAAATATTACAAATCGCTTGGTGGCATCCGCGCAATCGAGAAAACTGACCTTGCAAAAGCTGAAAAGCTTTACGAAGCAATCGACTCAAGCAAGATGTTTGTTGCAACAGTTCCCGGTCATGAAGACCGTTCGATCATGAATGTTTGCTTCGTTATGAAACCTGAATATGCCGAACTCGAAAAAGACTTCATCGATTTTGCAACTGCTCAGGGTATGATGGGTATCAAAGGTCACCGTGATGTAGGCGGTTTCCGTGCTTCTCTCTACAATGCACTCCCGATGGAGAGTGTTGACGCGCTCATCGCTTGCATGAAAGAATTCCAAGCTAAACACTAATAACATAAATCGTTATGAAAGTATTAGTTGCTACTGAAAAACCGTTTGCTGCTGTTGCTGTTGACGGTATTCGCAAGGTAATCGAGGATGCGGGATATGAACTGGAGATTCTCGAAAAATATACCGACAAAAAAGAACTTTTGAATGCAGTCGCTGACGCTGACGGTTTGATTATACGTAGTGATAAAGTTGATGCTGAAGTTCTCGAAGCCGGCAAAAAGCTCAAAGTTGTTGTTCGTGCAGGTGCCGGTTATGACAACGTGGACCTCGATGCCGCTTCATCTCATAATGTTTGCGTTGAGAACACTCCCGGACAGAATTCAAATGCGGTTGCCGAACTCGTATTCGGTATGGCTGTAATGGCTGTACGTAATATGTATGACGGAACATCGGGAACCGAGCTTAAAGACAAAACTATCGGCATTCATGCTTTCGGTCAGGTTGGTCGCAACGTTGCCCGCATCGCTAAAGGCTTCGGGATGGAAGTAAGTGCTCTTGACCCCTATTGTCCCGATGAAGTAATCGTTGAAGCCGGTGTTAAACCTGTTCATTCGGTTGAAGAACTTTACAAAAACAACCGTTTCGTTTCACTACACATTCCCGCTACAAGTGAAACAAAAAAATCTGTCGGATATGACCTTATTACTCTTATGCCCAAAAACGCCGTACTCATCAATACTGCCCGCAAAGAGGTTATAGATGAAGAAGGACTTGCAAAAGCACTTCGCGAGCGCCCCGATATTAAATATGTGGCTGATATCAAACCCGATACAGCTGACGCACTTCAGGCAGAATTTGGAAACCGCGTGTTCTTCACTCCCAAAAAGATGGGTGCGCAGACCTCAGAAGCCAATATCAACGCCGGAATCGCCGCAGCTCATCAGGTTGTAGATTTCCTTCGTGACGGAATCAACAAATATCAAGTAAATAAATAAAAAAATCTGCAGGTGTTTTGTGCAGGCACGCTGTCCCGATTGACGGATAGTGTGCCTGCTTCTTTTTAAAAACGTTAAAATGAATGTGCTATTATTAAAATGATGTTTATTTAATTGGCGTATTCTACGACTATTTGTTAAATTTGCAACATAAAATAATATGATTTGAATATGCTCAAACGAATTTTATTCATAGCACTCTTTATTTGTGCATCACTTTCATCTTTTGCAAGCAAGCCTCGTCTCGATATTGATCTTGATAAAATCAGATTTGAGGTAGCTCAGAATCCTGCTGAATTCAAGGCTCTTATGAATCGTTTCGTTTCTGGTGATACCTCTTTGAGTCTCGAGCAGCTTGCAAAGATCTATTTCGGATATGCTTTTACTTATGACTATGATCCGACCGACACTTATGATAATATAAATCAAGCGTATGAACAGCTTGACTACAACACGACATGGTTGCTCTGCAGTGAAGCGCTCAAAGTTAATCCGGTGTCGCTTGATCTTATGGTTAAGGCTCTTGTAGCTGCCAATAATGGCACCAATGAAAGAGCCCGCAGGGATCTTCCCGCTCTTCGCAACCGTTTTTCTATGCTCTCTGATTTGATTCTTGCAACCGGACGTGGCACAACACCCGAGTCGCCATTTAAAGTTATATGTGCCGAAGACATCGCCCGTATAGTCAACAATGTGATTTGTGTTGAGGAAGTGACCGGACAGGCAACCGTGCGAGATATTGATGCTATCAAGGTAAAACTCCCGACCAGCTCACGACAGCACATTCTTTATTTTGATAACTCAATACAAAAGAAATTCGAACGCGAGAAAACTCATTGATTATCACAATGCTATAATAAAAATGCTGAGTTAACGCTCAGCATTTTTTATTTGATTATATCCGATTGTAAAGTATAAAGACTTGAAATCGTCGGGTCGCAAAATTTTGTCGTCGTAGACAGTCAGATCAAGATCTATAGTGACGATGTCTTGAGCCTTTAGTTCGGGGGTACGTCCGTTGGTTAGTTCGTATTCTTTCAGCATGGCTGACACTTCGGCTTCGCTCATTTCGGTAAGTCCTTCAAGGACAGCGTTAGTATATTGATGAAGAGCGTTACCTTCGGGCAGTGTGTTGTAAGCTACTGACACTTTTGTGTCGGTAAATTGCGTCTCTAAAAAGGATATGGCATCCTCGACACGCTTGTCTCGCAGTTCAACATTGCTCCCTATGCCGATTACAACCTTTTTCATACATCTTTCATTGACAAGGAGATGCGGTTGCGTTTGAGGTCGACATCAATGACTTTGACGCGCACATGTTGATGCAGCTTGACCGTTTCACGCGGTGAAGCAATTCGTCGGTCTGAAATTTGAGAGACGTGCACAAGTCCGCTTTGGTGAACGCCGATGTCAACAAATACACCAAAATCTGTGATGTTGTTTACGATTCCGTTGAGAATCATACCGGCTTTCAAGTCTGATATTTCGTGTACCGACTCATCGAATTTGAGTACTGAAATTGATTGGCGAGGGTCTCGCCCCGGCTTTTCAAGCTCAGAGATTATATCATTGAGCGACGGCAATCCAATTGTGTCGGTGACATATTTGTTGATGTCTATCTTCTTGATTAATTCTTGGTTACCTGTTAAATCAGCAATGCTTACGCCTAAGTCTTTAGCCATTTTTTCAACCACAGCATAGCTTTCGGGATGAACCGCGCTGTTGTCGAGCGGATTTTTACCACCGGGAATACGGAGAAATCCGGCTGATTGCTCAAATGCTTTCGCTCCAAGTCGGGGAACCTTCAAAAGCTCTTTTCTGCTTGTGAAATCACCGTTTTCAGCACGATAACGAACAATACTGTCGGCAAGCGAATCACCGATTCCGGCAACGTATGATAACAAGCGTGGCGAAGCGGTGTTGACATCTACGCCAACCTTGTTGACGCAGTTCATGACAGTGAAATCGAGAGCCGATTTAAGTGCTGATTGGTCAACATCGTGCTGATATTGCCCGATCCCGATACTTTTAGGGTCAATCTTGACGAGTTCGGCGAGCGGGTCAATCAAACGTCGGCCAATTGATACTGCCCCCCTGACGGTTACATCTTTGTCGGGAAACTCTTCGCGTCCGATTGCTGATGCTGAGTAAACCGACGCGCCATCTTCGCTGACTACATATAATTCGATTGGACGAGGGTAATTTATATTCTTTAAAAATGCTTCGGTTTCTCGTGAGGCTGTTCCGTTCCCCAGTGCGATAGCATCTATTTTGTATGTCTCGACAAGACGTGTGATTTTTCGTGATGCATCGGCGATGTCATTCTTGGGAGCCGTCGGATAAATCACATCGTTATATAGTAGGTTGCCCTGAGTGTCAAGACAAACGATTTTACATCCTGTACGAAATCCGGGATCGACCGCAAGCACTTTTTTGCGACCGAGCGGGGGAGACATAAGCAGTTGGGCAAGATTGTCGGCAAAAGTTTCGATTGCCGCCTTTTCAGCTTTTTCACGAGCCTCAGCCATCACTTCGTTTTCAATTGACGGTACTAATAGCCGTTTATATCCATCTTCTACCGCATCTTCTACCATATCTGTAGCGGTAACACGGTTGGGGATAAAGCTCTCAAACAAACGGTCAATCGCTTTATCATTGTCAATCGAAAGGTCAAGCTTCAGTATTCCTTCATTGCGACCGCGGAACATCGCCAACAGTCTATGAGATGAACTGCGTTTCAGTGGCTCGGCAAAGTCAAAGTATTGCTCATATTTTAAACCCTCTTCCTCTTTGCCTTTAATGACCTTTGACGAAATAATCGCATCTCGCTGATACATGCGTCTGATTAGTCGTCGTGAACGCTCATCTTCTGACACCCACCCGGCAATGATGTCTGATGCGCCCTCGATTGCGGTGTCTGTATCGGAAACTTTGTCATTGACATATTTTTGAGCTACTGATCTTGGATTTGCGCCTGCCATAATTTGTTTGGCGAGCGGTTCGAGCCCATTCTCGATTGCGATTGTCGCGCGGGTGCGACGGCGCGGTTTGTATGGAAGATAGATGTCTTCAAGAGTTGTGCTGTCGGTTGCGAGGTCGATCCGTTTTCTCAATTCATCGGTCATGACGCCCTGTTTCTCAATCGATTCTATTACGGTTTGTTTGCGCTTTTCAAGTTCGCGAAGCCTGTTGAGATTGTCTGAAACGGCAAGGATTGTGATGTCTTCCATCCCTCCGGTCACCTCTTTACGGTAGCGGCTGATAAATGGGATTGTTGCTCCGTCGTCAAGCAGTTTTACTACAGCTTCAACGCGGTGGGTGTCAAGCGACAATTGTTGCGATAGTTCTTGTATGATGTCCACTTTGGGGCGATTTAGTTTTGTTTTGGATGGTAGGGTTGGCGAGTTTAATAAGCTCGTCTCAGGGTTATGAGTGTGATTTCAGGGGTGGCACCGATTCTCATTGGCAATCCGACTGTTCCGGCTCCTATGTTAACATATAGTCGGTTTGATGTGGTCTTGTCGTGATACAGTCCCGACCATGTCGGATAACGGAAAACGGCAGGTGACATTCCTAAAAGTTCGACCTGCATGGCGTGGGTGTGACCCGACAGGGTCAGGTCAATTTTATGACCGGGATTGTCGGCAATTGAATTTTTCCAGTGTGCCGGATTGTGAGATAAAAGTATTTTTGTTTGAGGCGTTGACGTGTTGGCGTATGCTTTTTCAAGTGAGCCGTAAACATGGAACGGCGGATCACCGATGTTTTCCACGCCAATAATCAAGATCGAGTCGTTGCCTCGGTAAATATTTTTTGATTGGTTGAGTAGAAGATCCCAACCCATCTTTTTTTCAAGGTTGTGCAATAGCTTCAGGTTCTCTTGTTTCGCCTTGTCTGACTCCCATGTTGTGTAATCGCCATAGTCGTGATTACCCATAATCGAGATGACTCCCTCTTTGGCTTGAAGTCGCGAAAGTACCGAGACAAACGGAATCAGCTCATTTGAATTGCGATTGACGATGTCGCCGGTAAAAACAATCAGGTCGGGGTTGAGGTTGTTGATTTCGTCAACAAGTCGCGACACAAATTTAGTTTGGTTACCAAATGTACCGGTATGAAGGTCAGAAAATTGAGCGATTTTGAATCCGTCAAACGTCGCCGGCAGGTTTTTTATCGGAATCTCAACCTCTTTGACTTGGATGTTAAAGCGATTTGACAATGCGCCCCACCACATCAGTATAAAAATTATTCCGGCACCGATTGAACCCAATCCCGACAGCCATCCAATGCGTCTGCCATGCGAAAATTTTGGAATTGAGGCGATTAAATCGACAATTATCCAGAATATTTTAGGAATATATACACTCAAATATCCATATAACAACCACATGACAACCCGTAACAAAGTATCGCTTGTAGTTCTTACCGGCATGAAAATCAGAGAAATGAGTATGCCCAAGAATATGAGTGACTCGATTACCTGAAATTTCAGCAGACGTCGTCGTCGGCTATATGGAGCTCTCCTTTTTATTGCCATATAGATATAACCATCAACAAACAGGTCGATGATTATGAAAAAGACAATGGCAATGATCGGGAAGCGCATAAAAGTGTGATGAGTGTATTGGAAAAGTTAGATTTATATAAAGTTATTCTTTGGCTTTGAGCTTGTTGATCAATGGGTTGGCATACATACTGTACATTCGGTTGAGCATCAGTTCTTTTTCCTCGGCAGTTAAGTCGGGAATATCAACGCGCGCAAGTTGCTTCCCGATATAGTTGACAACCTCTTCCTCTTGTTGGTTGGTGTAATGGTTGTCAAACCGGTGACATCCGTTGATTTTGTCGTATGCCACATAGTTTATCGGGTAAATTTCATATCCGGCATGTATTCGGCGATCAATTAAATCGCAGGTCGCTCTCAAGAATTCTTGTTTGCTGAGCTCGGCGGGCAATGTTCTCAACTCGTCTGAAATGCAGGGAGATATATGAAAGTGGATGTGTCCTTTAAATGACAATATACCGGTTTCCATACTCAACAAGTCATCGTGTTGCGACTTTTTGAACTCGGGGTCACGCTGCTTGAGGATATATTCCTTGACTTTCAGATAGTCGTTGGGGTCATATTCGTATGATATTGAGGTTGGTAAAAGGTTGACAGCCTCTACATTCTCGCGTAACGATTCTGACGGGCCCGACAATCCGAGCATCTTTATCAGGCTCTCTTGGGTCAAGTCGCTCGAATCTTTGGCACGGCCTTCACGCTGGGCAATCCAGATTGATTCTTTCTTGGTCGAAATACAATAGTGGATATATGCCGAGAGATGACGGGCTGCATCGAGAGCCTCCTTTATTTTCAGATTACGACGGACAATAAAACTCTTGTTCAAACGCACCAGCGTGTTAATCCATTCATAAATCAAGAGGTTGTCTCCGATAGCTACCTGAGTTGTCGGGAGATTGTGGTGAAGAAGATTCAAATTTAAAAACGATGCGTCAAGGACTATGTCACGATGGTTGGTAATCACCGTGTAACTTCCATCTGCCTTATAGTTTTCTGCACCGCTGAATGTCATTCCCGAACTTGTTTTCTTTTCGAGTAATTCAAGGAATGGGAGCATCACTTTCTTTTGAAGCTCGTCTTTTGACTCGATATGTCTGAGCTGCTGTGCAAATGCTTGATAATCAACATCGGGCATTACAAATTTTACCGCATTTTCAAATGCCGGTTCATCAACAAGTTCTGCCATCCGAGCCTTAAACTCTGAGTCTTCGATGGGCGCTATATCTTTAAAATCGTCAATATTCATTGAGTTTCAAAATATATTTTCAATCTACAAAGATACTACTTTTGGCTCTTAAATTAGCTTTGTAGGTCCGTATATTGGACTTGTGTTATAAAAAATTAACGTTTTGCAATTAACAGCTATTTTTGTGCATATTGTTTCACGGCCGGGCTTTCCACGTCGACTCCAAACTCTTTTGCCTGTGCTAAAATTGCCTTTGCAAGTTTGGGTTTCAGCTCTTCGGGGCAGTATCTGAAATAAGACTCGGCTGCCCGCACATGCGCGGCGTCGGGCATCGGATACTCACGTCGTTCGGGCAATCCGAAAACTGAATCGGGGAGTGCCTCTTTTTCTTTATAGGTCAATTTCTCATTCATAATTCTGTTACATTATATATTATATAAACATTATGTATAATTTTTAGTTTGTTTCAAAAAAAGTTAATCTTCCCGATTTACCTTTTGCACTTTTCAGGGTCATAGTAATGTAAGCAAATCAAATTAAACGAACTGACGACCTTTTTTTGAGATATGTTCAACATCCTTAAGCGACCATCGAGTAACGAAAAGTTCACCCGTCTTGTCGATGAATATCGAGAGCCGATTTATCGGTTTATTCGTGGTCGGGTTGACTCTCACGATGATGCTGCCGACATCTCTCAAGAGGTTTTCATCAGGGCTTACCAAAGTCTCGACAAGTTGCGCGATGAAAGCGCGGCGCGTGCGTGGCTCTACCGAATAGCTCACAATGAGATAATCAGGTTTGTTCAGGACCGCGACCGTGCCAACATCGAGCCTATCGCTGACACAGTTCAATCCACTCTCGCTGACACAGCACAAGTCGATTATGACCGAGCTGTTCAGGAACTTTTTAAAACCGCACTCAATCAGTTGAGCGAACGACGGCGAACAGTCTTTGAACTCCGCTATTATCAGGAACTTTCGTTCAAGGAAATCGCTGAAATTCTTGACTCAAACGAAGCGACAATGAAAGTGACCTATCATCAGGCAAAAAGTTTTATAACCGAATATATTCTTGAACATAACATAGAATAACTCTCTCCAACACAATAAAATAATTTGAATTTATGGAACATAAATTTGATTTTGATAAAGTCGCTCGTAATTACACTCACCGTTTTGACGGCGACATTCCCTCTGACTTTTTTGATCAACAGCGTAACGATATATTTGTGGCGGCAGATCGTTGTCGCCGTCGCACTCTCAACCGTTTCATCGCTACAGCCGCATCGATTGTTGTGGTGGTCACTGTTGCCGTAACAGCTCTTGTGAAAATCAGTCAGCCCAATCGCTTGTCAACTGACGAGATGATTGATCTTCTGATTGCTGAATCGACCGATGCACAGCTTCTCGAATCGACCGATATTGCTGATGCCGAAATGATGTTTGATACAGAATATTATAACTGATAACCAAAATACGATATGAAACAATTCATAACATTGGCCATAATCATTATCGCATCGCTCAGCCGGCTTGCCGTCCCTTGTCATGCCGAAAAAACTGAGGCAAAGAAATTCCCTGCCGACCGTGTCGCAAAAGAGACTGCGCTCTATGTCGAAACTCTCAAACTCAAGGGTGACGATGCCAAAAAGTTCACTAAACTTTATACCGAATACCGCCGCAAGATTCATAATGCGCTCGAAAAAAATCGCATTCCCTTTAAATTTGAAAATACCAAATTGACCGACGCGCAGATTGATAAGAATATCCGCGCACGATTTGCAAGCTCCCGCGAGATGCTTGAGATTCG
>CAMWIM010000016.1 GCA_947174335.1 uncultured Porphyromonadaceae bacterium
ATCATTGCCAAACGTGTTTTTTCGCCACCCGACAACACTTTGACTTTTTTATCTGATGCTTCACCTCCGAACATGAACGCGCCGAGAATATCACGTATTTTTGTTCGAATGTCTCCCACGGCTACACGGTCAATAGTGTCAAAAACCGAGATCTCGCCGTCAAGCAGTTGTGCCTGATTTTGTGCGAAATATCCAATTTTAACGTTATGCCCGATTTTGAGATTGCCGGTAAAAGGAATCTCTCCCATAATACATTTCACGAGAGTTGATTTACCTTCGCCGTTCTTACCGACAAACGCCACTTTCTCGCCACGTTTTATTGTAAAAGTAGCATTGTCAAAGACTTGGTGGTCGCCGTAAGCCTTTCCGACGTTATCTGCAATAATGGGATAATCGCCCGAGCGAGGTGCCGGCGGAAATTTCAGATTGAGGTGAGAGGTGTCAACTTCATCAACTTCGATACGTTCGATTTTTGCAAGCTGTTTGATGCGGCTCTGAACTTGAACCGATTTTGTCGCTTTATATCTGAATCGTTCGATAAATTCTTCAGTGTCCTGAATTTGTTTCTGTTGATTTTGGTAGGCTCTCATCTGTTGTTCGATACGCTCTTTGCGAAGTTCGACAAACTTTGAGTAGTTGACCGAATAATCATATATTTTACCCATTGAAATTTCAATGGTGCGGTTGGTTACGTTGTCAATAAATGCACGGTCGTGACTGACCAGCACAACCGCATCGGCTTTTTGGATCAGGAATGATTCGAGCCATTGGATTGACTCTATGTCAAGGTGGTTGGTCGGCTCGTCGAGAAGCAGGACGTCGGGACGGCGTAATAACAATTTGGCAAGTTCTATACGCATACGCCAGCCTCCGCTGAATTCCGATGTGGGTCTATTGAAGTCGTTGCGTATGAACCCAAGTCCGATGAGTGTTTTCTCAATCTCGGCTTCGGCATTTTCGCTTTCTTCCATTGCAAGCCGCTCGGTCAGCGTTGTCATGTTCTCTATAAGTTCCTGATATGACTCGCTTTCATAGTCGGTGCGAGTGGCAAGTTCCTCGTTATACTGGTCGAGACGCTCTTTCAGTTTGTCGATATGGGCGAATGCCGACCTTACTTCGTCGATAACCGACATAGTGTCGTTTAGTGTCATCTGCTGGGGAAGATAGCCGATGGTTATGTCTCGGGGTACGGCTACATTTCCCGATGTCGGTTGCTGAAGTCCTGCTATTATTTTAAGCATAGTCGACTTCCCGGCTCCGTTTTTGCCGACAAGTGCTATTTTGTCTTTTTTGTTTATGACGTAGTTGATGTTGTCAAACAGCGATTTTGCGCTGAATTCAACCGAAAGGTTGTTTATCGATATCATCAGTTGGTTGATTCTCTTTATTTCTGACTGCAAATTTACTGATAAATCGGCTATTGACAAAAAAAACAGCCTGTCAATGGCTGTTTTTTATAATCTTAAAACTAATCGTGATAAATCGTGATTCAACCCGATTAATCAAGATAATTACTGATTAATCCCATTAAATCCCACAATTATTTCACTTAATATCTTTAACTTCAAGCCTGTTTCCCGATGATTTTACAATCTGACGGAAGTATTCAGGGTTGTCATAACCTCCAAATTTCGGAGCTTTTACAAATCCTTCGGGAGTATAGAGGAAGTTGTGATTTTCATCTTCATCCTTGATGTTACCGTCGAGGTGTTTCACAAAGAGATGGTCGCCCAACGCTTTGTAGTCAGAGGTGCATTTTTCAGCCCAATAATCGGCAAGTTCCTGTGATTTTGCAATTGCGTAGTCGCGATTTTTCATATTGGGGTCAATCTCGAGTAATTTCACCACGTTAACCATCGAGTTTTCAAGTTCAGACTGAACTCGGCGAATGTCGGGAATCATACGGCTGTAACGTGAATAAGCTTGGTTGGCAACATAGTTGTTGACCCAGAAGTTTGAATTCCAGTCGAGTGTGTTGAGGTCTCCCTCGCCAAGCTGTTTTGGAGCGGTACGGGTCCAACATAAAATCGGCATATAAACCGATGTATTGGCATCGTCAGTTCCAAACCAAAGGATTCCTTTCATCGCATCGGGAACGTTGTTGCGAAGTTGGGCAACCCATGAAAAACCGGTTTGCTGAGTGGCTATTGCACGCTCGTGAGTATATTTTTTGCCATCGACTTCAAAGGTCATCGGACGATAGCGGTAAGGCACTGTGAATGGTCCGGCACCCGCATCTTTTGTCATGTCAAACGGAGTGTCTTCGTAGTGGTCACGCATCATCCATTTAACATCTTCGGCAGTCAGTTTACGATTGGGTTTTACCCACAAAGGCATAGGTTCTCCCTCGCCGTTCATCACCCATGGCAGATATTGCTCTGCATCGTCAGAAAACTTGTTGAAGTATGACCATACGCGGGCATCACATCCGCGAAGTGCGCCGAAGTCAGTATCAGCGTATGCTTTTGAGAAGTCAAAATCTTCGTCGCTACCTTGATATAGTCCTTTTTTGCGTGCGAATGAAATCACATCGGGTGAGTAGAGTGTTTCGGGGTCGTTAAGCGGGAATTTGTGGATTCGAGCGTGGTTGGCGTGACCGGCTATGTGTCCGTCAGGTACACGGCGGGCTACCCAAACGGCTCCTTTTTCATCTTTACCCTTGCCAATCAGTTCCATTATCCAAACTTCGTTGGGGTCGGCAATAGAAAATGATTCGCCTTCGCTTGCATATCCATATTCGCTGACGAGATCGGTCATCACTTTAATTGCCTCACGAGCGGTTTTTGAACGTTCGAGCGCAATGTAAATGAGTGAACCATAGTCGATTATACCGTTCGGTTCGCTGAGTTCATGTTTCCCACCCCATGTGCTTTCACCGATAGCGACACCATGCTCGTTCATGTTTCCGATTCGACCGTAAGTATGTGCTACTTCAGGAATTTTACCGAGATATTTATTTGTATCCCAATCGATTACATCACGCATTTCTCCTTTTTTGTGATCGGCTGCCTGACGTTGATAAAGTTCGCCGTAAAGCACATGGCTGTCAGCCGCATAGCTGATGAGGTTGCTCCCGTCAACTGTTGCGCCTTTGGTTGCAATCAGGCTTGTGCAGGCAAATGAACTTACAACTGCCGCAACTGAAAATATGGTGGTTGATAAAATCTTTTTCATTATACATCAATATGATTTGAGTTGGAAATAGGTTGTCAATCAGTGTTTTTGTTTTACTTTTAGCTCGTGTACTTTCAAGCGGTCGCCTGAATCTTCGACAATTGAGCGGTAATATTTTTCGTCATATCCACCGAACTTCGGGGCAACAGGCTTTTTGTCTTCGGTTGAAACAAAGCCGTTTTCATCCTCGATTTTGATATTCCCGTCGAGATATTTCACTAAAAGATAGTCGCCAAGTTTTTTATATTGTTTGGTCGCTTTGTTTGCCCATATATCGGCAAGGTCTTGAACCAAAAGTCGTTGGTCGTCAGTATCAAAGGTCGGTAATTGTTCGATGGCAACACGAACATCGACAGCTATTGAATCTTCAAGTGACGACTGCACTTTGCGTATATCGGGAATCATCTGATTGTAACGGCTATATGCTTGATTGGCAACATAGTTGTTAACCCAGAAATTTGAATCCCATGAGATATTATAGAGGTCGCCGTTGTCTTTTGCCAATTCAAATGGCGGCCGTTCAACTGTGCAGAAAATCGGAAGATAGACACAGGTGTTTGCATCGTCTGTTCCGAACCACATCAATCCTTTTATAGCATCGGGACGGTTGCCGTTGATCTCGGCTACAAATGAGTAGCCGGTTTGTTGAGTGGCAATCGCGCGTTCCTGATAATAGGTTTTACCGTCAACTTCAAAGGTTGAAGGACGCCAGCGATAGGGCATTTTAAACGGACCGGCTCCAATATCTTCGGTCATGTCAAAAGGAGTGCCTTCAAAGTGGTCACGCATCATCCATTTAAGATCTGTAGCAGTCAGTTTGCGGTTAGGCTTGATCCAAAGAGGGAGGGGCTGTCCGTCACCCTCGGTTACCCAAGGAAGATACTTGTCCATGCCGTCGGCAAATTTGTTATAGAATGCCCAGACACGACCATCACAACCTCTCAGGCTGCTATATTTATACTGAGCGTATGCAAGCGAAAAGCTGAAATCTTCATCCTTGCCGTCAAACCATCCTTTTTTGCGTGCAAACGAAATCACGTCGGGCGAATAAAGGCAGTTTTCAGGGTCGTTAAGTGGGAATTGATGGATGCGTGAATGATTGGCGTGTCCCGAAATACAGTCATCGGGAACTCTCATCGCAACCCAAACAGCACCTTTTTCATCTTTGCCTTTGCCAATCATTTCCATAATCCATGCCTCGTTTTCGTCAGCTATTGAAAATGATTCGCCGGTTGAATAATATCCATATTCCTCAACAAGGTCGGTCATTATCTTTATAGCTTCACGGGCTGTCTTTGCTCGCTGAAGGGCTATGAACATAAGCGAACCATAGTCGAGGATTCCGTTCGGACCTTTAAGTTCGGGACGTCCGCCCCAGGTACTTTCCGAGATGGCGACGCCATACTCGTTCATATTGCCGATTGTGCCGTAAGTATGTGCCACTTCAGGTATTTGACCGAGTGGTTTGTTTGAGGTCCACTCAATGATTTGACGCATTTCGCCGGGTTTATGGTCGGCTGCCGGTTGGTTTTCAAGGAAGCCGAAACGAACGTGGCTGTCTGCGGCGTATGTTATCATTACGCTACCATCGGTAGTAGCATTTTTACCTGCGATTAAACTTGTGCAAGCCAGCGCGTTTGATATCGCTCCGGCAAGAATTGTAGCTGTAAAAATCAGTTTTTTCGTGGTCATTTATAGTTCTTAATAGATTGGTTTATTTACTTTACTGTTACAAAGATAGTCATTTTTTTCAAATTCTACAATCCTTCTATCAACTCCGAGCCTGTCATCACATCCATTTTAGAAAATGCAAAAAGCTTTTTGCCGAGGTCTTTAAGAGAAGCACCGATGTGATAAACTTCTTCGTCAATTATCAGGAAACGATCGTGAGCTTTAGTGTAGAGGTGTAAAGTTACGCCGGGATATTGCTCGTTATGTTTCTCAACATCTTGACGAAGCTGCTTCGAAATTTGACCATCATAAATATCAACCGTTACCCCGGATTTACGTTTAGATAATTGCACCAGTACCGAGTCATCAACATAATTATCGATAATTACAATTCGACTCTTTGCCTGTTTAATCAAATCAGCAACCAGAGCATAAGCATCAAAAATTTGTCCATTAAAAAAGATTCCCTCACGGGGTTGCAAAGATGATCTGACAAAGAAATCCACTTTTTCATCAAGTTGTAAAAGATGTCTGTCGTGTTCTGAAAGACGTCGGTCAATACGGTCTTCCAATTGCATCAGACGCTGATTCACAGAATATCCACGGAGCATATAATCCTTCAAGATCTGATTTGCCCATCTGCGGAACATAGTGGCATTCTTGCTATTTACTCTATAACCAACTGATAAAATGGCATCAAGATTGTAAAACTGAGTTTTGTAAATCTTTCCATCGGTAGCAGTATGTTCCAAAATGGAACGAACTGAATCTTCATCTAATTCTCCTGATTTAAAGATATTAGATAAATGCTTACTAATTGCTTGACGTTTGGTGCCAAACAAATCTGCTATTTGTTGTTGCGTCAGCCACACCGACTCGTCCTCAACTCTTACATCAAGAGCAAGCGTATCGTCAGGCTGATATAAAATTATCTCGTTTGTATTATTTTGTTCCATTTCGCAAAATTACTCAAAATTTCCCAACAAGTCCGATTAAACAGAGATTAATTCAGCTATTTCCCGTTTATTCCGGGTTCTCACAACAGTTCCTTTGTAAGCTATGATTTATCAAAATTTGAGTTTTAACTAACTTTAACCGGGTAAATATTGACAAACTGCCAAAAGCGATTGTATCTTTGCAATCGAAAACAATAAACCTCTTAATCATTTAATAATATGAAATCATTTACTTTCCGCAAAAAATGGAATGAGTTTATCTCAGAAATGGCGCCTGAAAAGCGCACAATGGCGATTGTATGTGTCTATGACTTCGTTATGAACGGCAATAAACCGGACAACATCGATGCCGACTGCCAGGTGTTGTTAGATATGGTTGAAAAAGACCTCGAAAGAGCTGCAAAAAGCCGTGAAAAAGCACGTGAACGTCGTGAAAAACTTAAAATTGCACAACAAAGAGTACCAATCAACGATGACGAACCCTCTTCTCATATCGAGAATCCAATCAATCTGCGCGAATATCAAAAATATCCTGCCCTATATATGTTTGATGGCTTCATGAAATATCTGGCAATGGCTCGCGATGTTAATGACCGATTGGATTTACCCGAAAATTTCGACCCGATGTCGATGATGAAAAAGTTTCGTTCATGGGCAATCGAGCACAATCGTTTAAATGAAATTTCAAAGCTAACCTCGTTTGTCGGACTCTTCCGTCACGCTTTCCCCGAATTCATGCCCTACGTTTTAATCGCCTGATTTTGCTAAAACATTTAATTGTATCGAATTCGATACAATTAAAATTAGACTTGGAGTGATTTTGTTAATTAACAATTGTTATTCGTTAAAATCGGTCAACATTACGTTAACACTTGATGTTATAATTATAAATAAAATTATGAATTATGCATTGTGCATTATAAATTGTGCATTGTGCATTATGCATTAAGAATTATGAATTATATGAAAGTGTTGACAGGATTTTTTTCAGCTTTTATTCTTTTGATTGTTACAATGTCGAGTTGTAACGATTCGCAGTGGACAAACTTGCCCGATAAGGTCTCGGAGTTTATAACCCACTATTATCCCGATGAAAACGTTTCAAGCGAAGGCTGGAACGACTCTACCATGTTTTATGTGAAAATGAGTGGTGGCGAAGTGATTACATTTGATAAATCGCTGAATTGGGAAGAAGTTAATGGCTTGGGAGGACTCGTTCCACAAGTATTTTTGTTTGACCAACTGCCTCCGGCTCTTTATGAGTACCTCCAAGAAACCCAGAGCTTGTCAAAAGTTTACAGTGTTGATCGTAATTCTCACGAATATATTGTAGAATTGCTCAACAGTTCGGTCATCTACGACATTGATTCCGGTGCAATTACGGTTCCGATCAGCGGGTCTGAATTAATGACGAGGCTGAACCATTCAATCGGCTGAATCTAATCTTGGTTGAATAGAGCGGAAAGTTAAGCTGCATTATCGCATCGTCGATAAAGTTGCAGAAAATCTCACGGTCTATGACTTCGTGGTTTGAATCATACCAAATTAAATCATAGTGGTTGTAGAAGATTGTCGGAATAAGTTTCCCCTTAATCATCCCCGTTTTCCACGAATCTTTATTGACTGATGCACCTTCAAGATAAATTATGTCATATCCTTTGGTGACCGAATCGGGGAGTACGGCAAGTTTATAAAAACCGCCGGGAATTGCTCTTTGTGGATCATTCTCTCTATCGAGCCATACATAAAGTCCGGCAGGAGCCGATGGCGATGATTGAAGCCGGGTGATAATTTCATCAAGAGTCAAAATCGGTTGATTGTCGGCTGCACCGTTCGACTCAAATTTGATCGACAGGAATGTTATAGTGCGACAAGCTTTAATATGAATGTCTGATAATTGCTGATTGCCGGTTATCGAGCCGAGGTCAACGGCATTCCCGTTTATAAACAATCTCAGTCCCGACGTCGAATTCCCTGTAAGTCTTACCGTTATCGTTTTGTCTGATTTGATAAGTCGTTCGGCTTGACTGATTTGGACTGATGTTTGATTGTGTGAGATTTTTAGAAACGGTGACGGTTCAAATGACCCTATTGATTGAATCCCTTGACATATTGAAAAAGTATCATCGCCCGCTATGATGTCAAATAGCTGTTCGGGGCGACCGAATGATGATTCATTAGGAGCAAATTTAATCTTTGCCGACAAAGTGAAAGGTTTTGCCACGTCAAACAAAATGGTTTGCCCGGTTTTTAAAGTAGTGTCGTTGTATGTTACAACATTACCCGCCATTGAGATTGCAGCATTAAGTATTATGGCAAGCGTTGCCGATATGTAAGACTTCAGCCGGTTCATTTGTCAAAATCTTTTAGAAGTTGCATAACCGATTGCTCAAATTCTTCATCGGGCAAGTTGTAATCGAGCCAATTGATTTTGAATCCGCGTCGTTCCATTCCGCGAAACCAAGTCATTTGTCGTTTGGCAAAACGATGTATCTCCATTTCAAGTTTTTCAAACATCTCGTTAAACGTCAGTTGCCCGATGACATGCAGTGTCAAATATTTATATTCGAGTCCGTAATAAATCAAATCGTCGGGCGAAATTCCTGAATCAAGCAAGGTTCTGATTTCGTCGAGCATACCGTTATCGAGTCGTGTTTTGAGACGTTGTGTTATTCTTTGACGGCGGCCTTCGCGGTCAATGGCTATCCCGATTACGAGTGCATCGGTAATTGGAGAAGGCACCGCGCCTGCCGCGGCTTCGGGATGCTCGGCATAGTAGGTTTGAATTTCAATAGCCCTTATTGCTCGCTTTGCCGAATCAACGTCGGTCGAGTTATGGAGCGTTTTCATCGATGCGAGAATTTCGGTTAGCTCGTCAAGCGATTTTTCTTTTAATGACTCTCTTAACACCGGGTTTTCTGGCACTTCAGGAAGCTTTAATCCTTTCAGATATGACTCCACATATAACCCTGTCCCGCCACACATAATCGGCATCTTGCCCCTGTGCTTTATTTGCTCGACAGCCGTTTGTGCATCGTCGAGAAACCTGAACAGATTATATTTCGTTCCGGCTGGTACAATGTCAATCAGATGATAGGGGATTTCGCCATATTCCTCAATATCTTTCCCTGTCCCGAGGTCCATACCGCGATAAATCTGACGCGAATCGGCACTGACAATTTCTCCGTCAAGCATTTTGGCTATCTCGACTGCACGTCGGGTTTTACCCGAGGCGGTCGGACCGGTAACAATCAGGACTGAGGGCTTTTTCATTCTCCGAGACCTGTTACATATTTACGCCATAGTCGGCGAATTTTGAAAAACGGCATATCCTCGTTGTTCTGTGACACATATAGCCAATGTGGGTCGTTGTAGTCTATATCCCAGTTCTCCATGTCGGCAAGTCGGAATGTCGGCTGATAGTGCTTGATTTTGTATAGGCGTTTACCTTCGCGTGTATATGTTTTCCATGCCATAACTGAGCGGTGTATTCTGTTCAGCTCGGCTGACAATAGAGGTGACAATGCGTGTTCCCGATATAGATTCTGCACATCGGCAAGTGTAAACCATTCGCCGGTCAATATACAATTCCTGACATCGTCAAACGAACTGACGTATGCCGCGAAATGGAATATATTTGTAGCCGAACGTGCGTCACTGCTGATATAAAGTTCCCTGATTCGCGCATTCGTGATTCCGGTGACATGGCGAAAATAATCATGTGCCTGAAATTTATTGAATTTTGATCTGTATGAAAATTCGCCACGGGCAGGGGTGTCGATTGTAAGATTGTCAGAATTGATGTCAAGCTTGCTTAGGTCTGGTATATTCAGCCAAAGTCGATCTTCACATATAACAAGAAAGCGAATACGCGAAAATCCGTGATGGGCGTTATCTTCGTTGCTGTTTACACAGTAATAAGCCCACAAGGCGTAATAACGTATTGCCATAAGTATCAATGTGATGAAGTACATACAAATGGGTATACCGAAGTAGAAGATAATATCGCGACGGCTGATATTTGTACTGATATATCCGTAGAAATAGTAGCTCCAATCAACTATTGTCAACACAAGTGATGAATAGAAAAGTACTTTTGTTTGGTATGCAGCTTCCTGGCTAAACAGTTTGCTGAGAAATCCGCGCTCAACCGAGTCTCCCAATCGGGCTTCGCAGTCGGCACAAAAAGCACACTTGTTTTTCTTGAAAATGTAGAAAGCTGATATGATAGTCGCCCACGGAGCCAAAAGCAATATCATAAAATAGGGCATCTTATCATTGTAGGGCTGTCCGTTTAGATCATATTCAATAGCATTGTCAAAGACTAAAAGAACAAACACTACCGTTATCATTGACCATAAAATTACAGTTGCTGCTATATATGGCAATTTATAGCAGAAAGGGGTTTCCTTGGTACGGTTGTTCCTTACAAGTACAATAATGAATAGTGTTATTCCGAGCATGAAGAACGGAACAAGTACTTTGCTCAATATCAGTGGGACAAACATACAAACGACAATCCCACCAAGCGAAAGTGCCCAGTTTACCCATAGACTGCGTATGCCGGCAGTCAATCCTCGGTGGCGTTGTTCGTTATCGTTCATTGAATCGATTTAGAGTTTGGTGTTAAAAAATTCCATCATGGCTGCATATACCTGTGCTCGTGAATTACATCCGCTGATAGAGTGGTTCATGTTGGGGAACAGTAACATCGAGCAAAGGCGGTTTTGTGCCTGAAGCGATGATACATATTCAACCGAGTTGGCGGGGTGAACGTTATCATCGGCTGTTCCGTAAATCAGGAGCAGCTCTGAGTTCATCTTGTTGGTAAGATTGAGCGGAGCCGATTCGTTGTAGCCCTGTTCATTCATCTGGGGCGTTGACATGTATCGCTCGGTGTAGATTGAGTCATACAATCTCCAGTCAGTCACGGGGGCAATGGCTACACCGGCTGCAAACGGACTGTTGTCGGCTGATAGGCACATCAATGTTTCATAGCCGCCGAAGCTCCAGCCGGTCATACCGATTCGTTTCCCGTCAACGTATGGAAGTTTGGCAATTTCACGGGCTACGTTAACTTGGTCAATTGTTTCGTAATGACCGAGATTTTTGTATGTGATGGTAAGGAAATCACGGCCTCTTCCACCTGTTCCGCGACCGTCGGCACATACAACGATGTATCCGGCTTCGGCTGCGCAAAATTGCCAGTCAACGCTCCAGCTGTCAGTTACTTGTTGTGACCCGGGTCCGCTGTACTGGGTCATGATAACAGGATAGCGGCGTGATGGGTCAAAATCTTTGGGCTTGATGATATAGGCATTAAGTGTTACGCCATTTGAGTTGACTGTAATAAATTCTTTCTTGGGGAGGTCACGGTATTTAGCCACAACTTTTGAGTTATCTTCAAGCACTCTTATCTCTTTGTTGCCGGCGGTTTGCATAAGTTTGAAAACCGGTGGAACGGTCGATGAGGTATAGCGCAATGTATAGTAGTTGAGCGATGGAGTGAATGTCGCTGATGCAGTGCCTTTTTCGGGACTGAGATTGACAATGCGGTTGGTCTTTGCCTCTATTTTGCTGATTACGCGGTTGAGAGGTCCGGTTGCAGTTGACTGGTAGTAGATGTTACCGAGTTTGTCGGTGCCATAGAAGTCGGTTACGTCAAATTCGCCCGATGTGATTTGGCGTTGAAGCGCACCTGAGTAGCTGTATTGATAGAGATGATTAAATCCCGAACGGTTTGAAAGGATGATAAAATTGTTGGGGGTCAATGTCATGTTTTCGTATGTTTCAGGTAATACCCATGTTTTTGATTCTTCAACCAAGATTGATTTTACAACAGTTGATTTGGGATTTACCGAGTAAACTTCAAGTCGGTTTTGCTCACGGTTAAGTGTTGAGACAAGCAAGTTTTGACCATTGGGAATATACTCGATGCGGGGGATATACTCGATGCGTGAGTCCTCAAAGTTGATATTCTTGGTCTTGCGTGTTTCGATGTCGTAGCTGTGGAGGGTTACAATCGAATTTTTCTCGCCTGCAACAGGATATTTGTATGTAAATTCTCCGGGATAGAGCGAATATTTTTTGTCGGGTGAGCAGTAGCTGTCATATAAGGGCAACGAGTAGAGGGGAACCTGAGTCTCGTTGTATTTCAGATAGCAGAGCGTTGAGTTGTCGGGTGACCAGACGATTGAACCGGTCGACTTGAACTCTTCTTCATAAACCCAGTCGGGATGTCCGTTGATGATTTTGTTATATTCGCCATCGGTAGTCACGGGCAACTCGGTGTTGTAAATCAGTTTTTTAAGATAGATGTTATTGTCGGCAACAAAGGCAACCATCAAGCCGTCGTTTGAGAACACCGGAACTTGTTGGCGCGGATGATTGGTTGACAATGGTTGGAGAATATTGCGATATATGTCAAAAACATAGTATTCGGCTGTGTATGAGCGGCGATAAATTGATCGGTAGTTGCGATAAAGCAATAGGCGTGACCCGTCGGGGCTGAGTGAGAAGCCTTGAACCGATTCGATGGAGGTTTCGCGCGTTTTCTCACAGTTGAATACGGTCTCGATTTCTTTGCCGGTTGCAGTGCTGTATTTGACTACTCGACGGTGGTCCGGCGAAAGTTGCAGATATGAATCGCCGTCGGGCATATAATATGGGCGTGACGGTGTCGAAACGGCATTCTCGGGATAGAGATAGAAGCTGAGTTTCTCGATGTACGGATTCACACCTTTGGCGCCGTATGTTGAGAGGGTGACACAAAGTGTCAGAAATGTAATGATTGATTTCAGTTTCATATTTTGTCTTTTATTTTTTTCAAATTGTTGTTTCTTAAAATTCATCGTCCCAAAGCGACATCTGTGCATCGTTATCGGGCATCTGTTTGCGTGGCGGTGGAGCTTGATAGCCAAAATCTGACTGGTCATCGCTCTTGGTCAGCAAGCGCATCGAGGTTCCTTCGGGGGGAGTGGCTACGAGCCAGTCGGTATTGTCGAGCGATTCGTCGATTGCTGATATAATGGTAGTGTTTTCTTCGGCTTCAACAGGCTCTAATTTGACCGCGTTGGCAATTGGTTCGGGAGCAGAGTAGATCGGCATCTCATTGTCGGTTACCGAGACACGCGCCTGTTTCAGCTGTTCATTTTCCATGCGGAGTTGATTTATCTCGTCGCGTAGTTTGATTTCTGATTCTGACTGGGCGGCGATGTTGGTTTCAACTGTTCGTTTCAGTCCAAGTCGTTCGGCTTCAAGTTGCTCGATGCGACTAAGCAACGAGTCGCGGTTCTCGATAAGTTCCTGAATTTTTGAGTCTTTTTTCTTCTTGACCTCCTCAAATTTTTCAATTTGAGATTCGATGATTTCAAGTGTCTGCAAACTTTCGTTGGCAGTGCTGAGTTCCTCGCTAAGACTCTCGATTTGTCGGGAGAGTTCTTCATTTTTCTCTTCTAATTCGTTGATCGTCGATATGTTGACAGTCTCTTTGTCGTCTGAGATGTGAGCCGATGATTTAAGAGCTGAGATTTCGCGGTTAAGATTTTCAATCTCGGTCTCGCGTTCTTGCAACTCTTTTTTGGTCGTAGAGGCAATCGATTGAGATTCGCGAGCCATGGTTTCGGAAAACTCAAGTTTGGTGGTGAGTGTTTCGATTTCGTTATTAAGCTCATCAATCTTTTGTTGTTGTTCGGCTGAGTCAACAATTTCGGTAGAATCAGGTATGATTGTCGGGTCGATATTTCCACCTTGAATTGCAGCGACACGAAGTTTGTTGTTAAGGCTCTTGTTTTCGATAATCAATTGCTCGCGTTCGCCTTCGAGGTCTGAAACCTTTGTCTCGAGGTCGCTGATGCGGTCATAGAGAAGCTGGGTCGATTCAGAGATGACCGACGGGTCAATCTCGCCTTCTTGAACGGTTGACGCACGCAATTTATTGACAAGGCTTTTCTTTTCAAGTTCAAATTGCTCACGTTCAGCTTCGAGGGTGGCAATCTGACCTTCCAAGTCGTTGATACGTTCACTCAACGCACGTTTCTGACGCTCGGCGCTGAGGTGCTGGTTGCGAAGTCCTTCTTCGGTTTCAGATTGTCTTTTAGAATTTTCGCGGTGCTGGTCAATCTCAGCCATCAATCGTTTGCGCTCATTTTGCCAACGTTGATTGGCGTCTTTGTCGGCATTTTGAGCCAGATTTTTGATATATTGTTTTAAAGAACTGTCGAGTGCTTCATAAATTTGACGCTGTTGTTTTTCTTTGTCAATATTCTGAGCGATAAAATCGGGGAGAGCTTGATTGAAAATGTCAACTACTTTTTCAAAAATCTGTTCGACCGGAATATCTTCCGATTTGACAAACTCCGGTTCTTCGTCGGGCTCGTCTTTCTCGGCAGATTGACTTTCGGGCGTGTCTATTGTGAAGACGGGGCGTATGATTGTGGGCTGGTTGTCGCTGCCGGCTATTTCGTTATAGTCGGCGTCGTCATTACCAAATCCAAAAAATTTACCTAAAGAATTGAAAAAAGACATTTTCTATCCGTGTTATTGAAATTCTACATTTTCGGCATCAGGTTTAATTACAACTCCGATGCCTTTTCGGCCGTTGATTCCGATTGAGAGAGGTTTGTCAAACTTGACTATTCTGACTGTCTCTGTTTCATATACTGCGGGCATTGAGTTGAGATAGTCGATGTCATATATGCCGTCGTTTGAGAATGGATTGATTGTGAAGTAGCCCACTCCAAACGATGTTAAGTTCTGGAAAAAGTGTGTACCTTGACTCGGCTCTATGCGGTAGTTTTCGAGTGATGACTCGCAAATCAGACGGGCATTGCAGATGTCGGGCCATTTGACCGGAATGCCGAGCGCGTTGTCGCTTGATCCCCAGCGTCCCGGACCGATGAGTACATAAAATTTGTTTTGTGCGGCAAAACCGGCATTGATCTCTGAGAGTTCACGCGCGATTGCCGGATTGTTGAGCGAGTTGAAGTTCTCGGGACGGACATAGACGATTGTGTCGATGTTGTCAACTTTTCCGTGACCGAGTGCGGTGTTGCTCTTGATGATTAATTTGTCGTCGGGAATCGATGCAATTGTGTCATCAACGTATGCTTTGGGGTCGATAATCGGGCGAATCTGAAGCCAATAGAGATGACCTTTTGTCTTGCCTGAGTAGTCGATATTGCCTGCAAATTCGATTTCGACAGGTCGTTGCATTGCCTGTTGTCCCTCTGAAAGCATAAATTCCACAGCTTGAGCCAATGGGAAAACTCCATGTTGAAGAACGTTGGCAAAAGTGACAAGTTTGCGACCCGGACCCTGGTCGGTGTCACGGATGTAGCCGTCGCGCGCATCGTAGGTTGAGACGAGGTAGCGCAGACTGCCGTCACGGGCAAAGTCCTGGACGTTTAGCTCGGCAATGTTAAAGCTGTCATTGACTTCAAAATGTTCATCGGCGCTCTTCAGGTCGAGGGCAAAGAAATTTTTCTGAGTGTCGCGGAGAGCAAGGTCGAGGGTCGATGTCTGCAGCACTTTACCGGGATGACGGGGTGAGAAACGAAGTCCGTTTCCGCCATCGACAATATATTTGCCGAGTCCGACCGCAACCTGAGCGATGCCGTCTTCGGTATGTTCGTCATTGATGGGGTAGTAGTTGAGCGAGCGACCGACTCCACTGAACGAGGGGAAGTAATAATCGCCGTGGATTGAACCGACAACCTCCTGAATGATGACTGCCATTTTTTCTTGGTCAATGACGTTTGAAGTCGCTGTCATGTAGGCTTTTGAATCGGCATAGAACACCGATGCATAGACGCCCTTGATAGCGTTTCCGAGAAGTCGAAGCATGATTTGTTTGTCATCGACCTTGGGAATCATATAAGTGGTATAAATTCCGGCAAACGGTTGATAGTGAGAGTCTTCAAGCAAGCTCGAACTGCGTATCGCAAGCGGGGTGTTGACCACATCAAAGAGCGCAAGGAAGTCATCATCAAGTCGGGCGGGAAGATCGGCTTTGAGAAATGCTTCAAGAATTTGGTCGTCGGGTGCATCGCTGAGTGCGAGAGGATACAAATCGTTAGATGCCATGAACTCGTCAAAGATGTCGGTACACAGCACAACGGTTCGCGGAATAGAAATTGAGATTCCATCAAAATTGTCACATTCGGGATGTTTCTTGATGATTGAATCGACAAATGCCAGACCACGACCTTTACCGCCGAGTGAACCTTGACCGATGCGGGCAAAGTTTGAGTAATAGTCAAAGCGGTCTTTCTCAAAGATGGCGACTACACCACGGTTTTTCATACGGCGATATTTGACGATAAGGTCAAAGAACAGCTGACGAACAGCCGGAGTCTCGTCAATTGAATTGAACCGGTGGCTTTTGATTACGTCGGCAATGGGAAACATCGCACGGGAATATAGCCAGCGTGAAATGTCGTTGCGGCGGGCGTGGTAAAACAGCGACTCGGCGGGGATGTCAAAGATTTTTTTCTGAAGGTCCTTGAGGTTGCGCAGACGCATGATTTCAGCTCCGGTCGAGGGGTCACGCATTACGAAATCGCCAAAGCCGAAGTTGTGTGATATTTCGCGGTCGAGGTCAACCGAAAGTTTTTTTGAATTTTTGTCGATGAACACACCGTTGAATTCGCCGACAAATTCGCGGTTGCGCAGTTCGGTTGATTCAATGATGATGGGGAGATAGGCATCGCGCTCGCGCAACCATTTTGCAAGGCGGAGCCCGGCTTCTGAATCTTTTACACCGTTGCGCATGAACGAAACATCGCTGATTACGCCAAGCATATTCTCGCCAAACTTCTCATAAAGGGCGCACGCTTCTTCATAGTCGCGGGCAAGCATTACTTTTGGACGTCCGCGCATACGGAGCATCTGTTCGTGCTCGTTGAGTGCCTCGGTTGAGAAAAGCAATGACTGTTTGAGCAGGAATTTATAGACGTGAGGGAGTACCGACGAGTAAAATCTCACGGAGTCCTCGACCATCATAATCATTTGAACGCCGACACGATTGATGTCGTTTTCGGCGTTCATCTTGTCTTCGATCAGTTTGATGATAGCAAGCAGCAGGTCAACGTTACCGAGCCACGAGAACACGTAGTCGATGCCACTGAAGTCTTCAGAAGCCAAACGACGTGAAACCTCTTTTGAGAATGGGGTAAGAACGACGATAGGAATTGTAGGATAGGCTCGTTTGATGTCTTTAGAGACAGTGAAAGTCTCGGAGATATCGCTACCGGGCATGGCGATGATGAGATCAAAGCGGGTGCGGGCAAGAGCCTGAAAAGCCTCGTTGATATGAGCTACACGGGTAACGCGAGGAGGAGAGCTGAGGTTAAGCGAAACGTATTCAAAATAGAGCTGTTCGTCAACGCGACCATCCTCTTCCATCATAAAAGCATCGTAGGGCGAAGCTATGAGCAACACATTGAATATGCGTTGCTGCATAAGGTCTTGAAAAGCAGTGTCTTTAAGATATAAACGACTCAGGCTGTCTTCGTTCATAATCGATGCTCGGAATGCTATAAATTGCTATTTATCGTAATTTCCCCCAAAGTTACGAAATAAATCTCAAAGAATAGCCATCAAACCATCATTTTGTCGATAACTTTAACATGCTTTTGGCGGATGCACCGGGAAGGTAGAGCGGATGCACCCCGGTGCATCCGGCTTTTCTCGTATGCTGATAATAGCATGCACATGATTTGGCATCACAATAAACAGCGGAACTTCAATATAACTGTAATGAGTATTTAGTGTTCTAATTGCTTCATCGGCATATTCCCCGATTTCAGAGAATATCATTTTGCCATTGATGATGTTACCAAAGAAATGTTCTTTTTCTTTGGTACAAATTGTTATAAAATAATCGCCCCCTGAATAGTCATGAAATGTAGCGCGAATATTTTTTCGCTGAGGTAGTGTACTTATGGAAGATTCAGATTGTAGCATTTGGGGATAATTGACTTGTATATGGGTGTTTAGCGGATGCACCGGGGTGCATCCCTACAAGGAGAATGTTTTGGATGTTAAAGGTAGGAAATTTTTTTGAGAAAAGAAAAAAGACCCCACCAACGCACTTGGGGAGTGCGATGGTGGGGTTAAACTGGGTTGTTGGTCGTCGACCAACGGATCCGGGATGATTGTTTCTTATTTCTTGAAGAAGCGGTTGTAGAGACCGAGGAAGCCACGGCCGTGACGAGCTTCGTCTTTTGCCATTTCGTGAACGGTGTCGTGGATGGCGTCGAGGTTGAGTTCTTTGGCACGTTTAGCGATGCGCATTTTGTCTTCGTTTGCACCGGCTTCAGCCATCATGCGTTTTTCGAGGTTGGTTTTGGTGTCCCAAACGCAGTCGCCGAGGAGTTCGGCGAATTTTGAAGCGTGTTCTGCTTCTTCAAATGCGTAACGTTTGAAGGCGTCGGCGATTTCGGGATAGCCTTCGCGATCGGCCTGGCGTGACATTGCAAGGTACATACCAACTTCGGTACATTCGCCCATGAAGTGAGCGTTGAGGTCTTTGATCATTTGTTCGTCGGTGCCTTTAGCAACGCCGATTTCGTGTTCAGTTACAAATTTGATGACTTCGTTGTCGTCAACTTCTTTGAATTTATCGCGTCCAACGCCGCACTGGGGGCATTTTTCGGGAGCTTCGTTACCTTCGTGAACATAGCCACAAACGGTACAGATGAATTTTTTTGCCATAGTTTAATTTGAGTTTATTTGGTTATTAATTTGTTTTGGTTTTGTGTCGCAAAGGTAACGTATTTTTGGAAAATAAAAAAATTTAGTTAATTATTTTTTGGCGAGGATGAGGGCTGAGGTTGGGGCGACGGTGAGGGTGCCGCCGGGGGTGGTGGCGAGTCCGTCGGGGTTGAGTTGCCCGTCTTGGGCGATGATGAGCCAATCGGCGGGGTCGATGTTGACTGTCACCTCGTTTTCAGAGCCGTTGAAGATGAGTTTTATCTCGTTCCATGAGTCGCCGTTGGCGTTGTTTTTGATTGAGTATGAAATCACGTTGGGGGTGGTTACGTCATCAAAAACGATGTTGCGGGCAATCTCGTCGGCGGTTGTCATGCGGAAAGCGGGATGGGCTTTGCGCAGGGCGATGAGATTGCGGTAGTAGTTGAAAAGGTTGGCGTTCGTATTCTTTAACTGCCAGTCGATTGCGTTAATTTCGTCGGGTGAGTTGTAGGTGTTGTGAACTCCTTTTTTGTCGCGGAAAATTTCTTCACCGGCAAACATGAATGGTGTACCCTGGGAGGTGAAAACAATTGTCTGAGCAAGTTTAGCTGCCCGTTGGCGTTCGGCTTCTGATTTTTCGGGCAGTGATTTGGCAAGTTTATCGGTCAGGCAAAGGTCATCGTGGCACGAAATATAGTTGATTACTTGCAGGGGTGACGAAGCGTATGCAAATTTTGAGTTGTTACCTTTTGAGTAGTCAACCATCGGGTGTGCAGTCGAAGCTACGATACCGATTTTAACGGTCTCTTCGTTGCCCGGTTTGCCGGTTGCAAAACCACGATCGGTGGCGTTTGAATAGTGCCCTTTGATTGCGTCGCGAATGTCGTCGCTGAACACGGCAATACCGTTCATTTTGGCAACGTTTTCTTTTAATGCGCGACGTTCGGCTGGGAGTGGAGAATCGCCTGCGGTCCAGCCCTCGCCATAGATTATTATAGACGGGTCGATTTGTTTAAGCTCACGAGCTACACGGTTCATCGTTTCGGTGTCGTGGATTGCCATGAGGTCGAAGCGGAAGCCGTCGATGTGATATTCATCAGCCCAGTATTTGACCGAGTTGACAATGAAGTTTTGCATTTGTTTACGGTCAGAGGCGGTTTCGTTGCCACAGCCCGAAGCGTTGCTGTATGACCCGTCGTCATTGTAGCGGTAGTAGTAGAGCGGAGCGGTCAGGGAGAAGTTAGAGTCGTCGTTTTTGGCAGTGTGGTTATAAACGACATCCATAATCACGCCGATTCCGGCATTGTGGAGAGCCTGAATCATCTGTTTCATCTCGCGGATGCGGGTGGCGGGATTGGCGGGATCGGTTGAATAAGAGCCTTCGGGAACGTTGTAGTTCAGCGGGTCATATCCCCAGTTGTATTGGTTGGCTGAAGGGTTTGATTCGTCAACCGAACTGAAGTCGTAGGAGGGGAGGATGTGAACGTGGGTAATGCCAAGTTCTTTGAGGTGGTCGATACCGGTTTTGTCGCCGAGGGTTGACAAGGCATCTTGTTCTGTGAGTGCAAGGAATTTGCCTTTGTAGTTGATCCCTGACGAGGGATGCATTGAAAAGTCGCGGTGATGCATCTCGTAGATGACAGCATCGGTGATGTTGTCGAGTTTGACACGCTGATCGTTTTTCCAACCTTCGGGATTGGTTGATGCAAAGTCGATTATGGCGGCGCGATTTCCGTTGATACCGATGGCTTTAGCCCACACTCCGGGAGTCTCGGCAAGCCATTTTCCGGCATATTTGATTTGGAAAGTGTAGAATTTTCCATAGAGCTGTTCGGGAACAGATACGACCCAAGTACCTGACTCGCCCTGTTTCATTTCAAGGACTTTAGACGGTGTTTTGCTGTTGTTGCTGTCATAGATGTTGACCGATGCGGCTTGAGCCTGGGGTGACCAAAGTTTGAATCGGGTGGCATCGGGCGACACTGTCACACCGAGGTCGGTATTGTTATAGCCGGGAAGATTGGCGATGTCGGGAAGATTTGGCACAGGGTCTGGAATATCTTTAGCAGAAGATGAGCATGAACATATCAAGGCTCCTGCCAAAAAGTTAAGAAAGTTTTTACGTTTGATTGTCATTGTTAGATATACTGAATTTTAGTAATACAAAGTTACGCAAAAAGGTCGGATTTAGCAAGAACCCGACCTCTTTTTTATAATTTTAAGAAATTTATTTAACAAGCCTTGAAGCTCATGTCAAGACCTTTGACCGAATGGGTGAGGGCGCCGACCGAGATGAAGTCAACACCGGCTTCGCCATAAGCCCGGAGAGTGTCGAGGGTTATGCCGCCTGACGATTCGATTTCGGTTTTACCGTTAACAATTTTGACAGCTTCTTTGGTAGCTTCGGGGGTATAGTTGTCAAGCATGATGCGGTCAACGTTGTTGTCGAGAGCTTCACGAAGTTCGTCGTTGTTGCGAACCTCGACTTCGATTTTAAGGTCACGACCCGAAGCCTTGCAATATTCTTTGGCAGCGTTGACTGCGTTGGTGATACCGCCTGCAAAATCGACGTGGTTGTCTTTGATGAGAATCATGTCGAATAGTCCGATGCGATGGTTTTCACCGCCACCGATGTGGACAGCTTCTTTTTCGAGAAGACGCATACCGGGAGTGGTTTTGCGAGTATCGAGCACTTTGGCTTTGAGACCTTGGAGCTTACTTTGGTAGCGGTCGGTTGTTGTTGCGATACCGCTCATACGTTGCATGATGTTGAGCATTGTGCGCTCGGTCTGGAGCAGAGAGCGAACCGAACCTTCAACAACAAAGGCAATGTCGCCCGGTTTTACTTTTTCACCGTCGTTGATGAAGACTGTCATTTTTAACTCGGGGTCAAATTTTTGGAAAACTCGACGAGCGATTTCGACTCCGGCAAGGATTCCGGGTTCTTTGATGAGCAGGTGCTGGCGTCCTTTAGCTGAAGCGGGGATTGTGCTGAGGGTAGTATGGTCACCGTCACCGATGTCTTCGGCAAAAGCGAGGTCGATGAGGTTGTCGATAAGTTCTTCTCTTGTTTTCATATCGATATATTTTAGTTATTTTTTTGTTTCAAAAAAGTATCGTGACGCTGGTTGACGCATATTGTAAGTCGATGACATTGCGCTACCGTAGGCACCGGCAGAACGAATTGCAATCAGGTCTCCTGATTGGGTAACGGGGAGTGTCAGGTCGCGGTCAAAACAGTCGGATGACTCGCATATAGGACCGACAACATCGTAGGTTTGAACGGGAGAACCGGGGCGCATGAGGTCGGCAGTCAAGTTCTCAATTTTATGGTGAGCCTCGTAAAGAGCCGGGCGTATAAGGTCGTTCATGCCGGCGTCAACGATTATGAAACGTTTGCCAACTCCGTTTTTGACATAAATAACCGAGGCAAGCAGTGTTCCGCATTGAGCGACAATCGATCGACCGAGTTCAAAGTGAACTTTGATTGATGAATCAATATCAAGGTGTTGACTGACAGTGTCAAAGAGCATTGAGAAGTCGGCGACAGGCTCATTGTCGGGATTGTCGTAGTCGATGCCGAGTCCGCCACCGAGGTTGATATATTCAGGAGTGAATTGAAATTTATTTTTCAGTTCAGCCACCAGTTCAGATGCTTTAACAGAAAGGAGACGATAGGGGTCGGCAAGGGTTATCTGGCTGCCGATGTGGAAGTGGAGACCGGCAAGTTTGATGTTGGGAAGCTCAAGTGCCTTTTTAACGGCGAGGTCAAACATCGGGAGCGAGATTCCAAATTTGGTTTCGGCAAGTCCGGTTGTGATGTAGTGGTGGGTATGGGCATCGATGTCGGGATTGATGCGCAAAGCGACAGTCGCGGTCTTGTTCATACGCTCGGCAATCTGCTGAATCATATCGAGTTCTTCGATTGACTCTACGTTGAAGCACGCGATGTCGATTTGGAGGGCTCGCTTAATTTCGAGAGGAGTTTTACCAACGCCGGCATAGACGATTTTTGAGGGTTCAAAGCCCATTTTTATCGCAAAATCAACCTCACCGCCACTTACGCAGTCGGCACCGAGATTGCGAGATGCAATCTCCTTGACGATAGGCTCTTCGTAGTTGGCTTTGAGCGCATAATGAACGAGATAATCGTGCTTTTTTGCAGCCTCCTGAAGGGAGTCGAGGGTTTTATTGAGAAGGTCCATGTCATAGAAATAACATGGAGTCGAGATGTTTAAATTCAGAATATCGTATTTTTTCATCCTTATTAGTTGAAAAGATGTTGGCTTAGCGAGTTGAGAGCTTTGATCTTGTCTTCTTTGCTGACAAGGAACGAGATGTTGTAGTCGCTGCCGCCGTATGAAATCATACGTACGGGGATGTTGTGCATCGCATCGATTGCCTTGGCTTCAAGACCCGAATTGTGCCATTCGAGATCGCCGACAACGCAGATGATTACCATATCGCGGTCGATTGTGACGGTCGAGAATTTTTTGAGTTCGTTGACAATCTCGGTGATGTTGTGGCGCGCTTCAACGGTCACTGAAACACCGACTTCTGAGGTCGCAACCATATCAATGGGTGTTTTGTGGTGGGCAAAGACTTCAAAGACACGGCTTAAAAAGCCGTAGGCGAGAAGCATACGTCCGCTTTTGATGCGTATGGCAACGATGTCGTCTTTGGCGGCAATGGCTTTGATGCCTTTGGTCGGGGTATCGAGACGGTTGTCGATGAGGGTGCCGGGTGCATCTGGCTCCATTGTGTTGAGGAGTCGCACGGGGATGTTGTTGAGTTTGGCGGGCACGACACACATCGGGTGAAGAATTTTGGCACCGAAATAAGCCAGCTCGGCTGCTTCTTCAAAATTGAGATGATTGACCGGACGGGTATTTTCGACATATCGGGGGTCGTTGTTGTGCATGCCGTCAATGTCGGTCCAGATCTCGATTTCTTCGGCATTAATTGCAGCACCTATGAGAGAGGCTGTCAGGTCGCTTCCACCACGCTGAAGGTTGTCAATTCCACCTTTTGAGTTTCGGCAGATGTATCCTTGGGTCAAGAAAATCTGAGTGTCGGGGTGACGCTCAATCATCGGCATTATGCGGTCGTGGAGATATTGAATCTCGGGCGAATTGTCGATGTCGATGCGCATAAATTCAAGAGCGTCAAGCAGTTGAACCTTAACACCTTGACTCAAAAGGTATTGATACATCATCGCGGTTGACATTCGTTCTCCCTGGGCAAGAATTGTTTTCTCGGCAGTGGTAAACGAGGTGTTGGTGAATGAACGAATGATAGAGATACATTCGCCTACGCCATCGATAGCGGCTTTCTTGAACTGAGATTCGCCGGGAAAAAGCTCATCGATTACACGAGCGTATTTTTTTTCGAGATTGTTCAGGGTTTCTTTGGCGCCGTCGCTGTTGCCACGGGTGAGATAGTCAGCTATCTCCACAAGGGTGTTGGTTGTTCCTGACATTGCAGAGAGCACAACCACGTTGCGACCGCGGGCGGTGATTAAAGCGGCAACGTTTTTCATGCGTTGAGCCGAGCCTACCGATGTGCCGCCAAATTTCAAAACTTTCATTAGCGTCTGATTAACAAATTACAACGCAAAGTTATAAAATTTTGGCGAGAGTATCACGTTTGAGTGTGATTTATTTATTATTTGTCAGTATCCATAAGCAGGTCCTGAAGGAAGCGTTTGACGACCTCGGGGTCGCCGGAATATTTGGTTTTGTCTTCGCTGAGTTTACATGTCGGGAAGTAGGCAGGCCAGGATTCGGTCATTTTTATGTCGGTCAATTTGATGACGATGTTCAGCGGTTTGATGCCGGGGAAATCGTTGGTAAAGTGGGTGCCTATCCCAAAGGAGGGCTGACATTTATCAGCGGCATATTGATTGATTGCGATGGCACGGTCAACATCGAGTCCGTTGCTGAAGATTACCTGTTTTGTGAGCGGGTCGATGTTGAGTGAGCGGTATTTCTCGATGATAAGGTCGAGTTGCTGGAAGTTGTTGCCGCTGTCAACGCGGAGCCCGCGGAACATGTTGGCAAAGGCTTCGGAGAAGTTAAGGCTGAAAATTTCCCAGCCGTATGTGTCATACAGATATGTGCCGAGAGCACCGCGATAGGTGTTGCGCCACATTTCCATAGCGAGGTAGTTAGCCATTTTAGGCCCATACATACCGGCTATACCGCAGACAATTTCGTGAGCCATAGTTCCGATTGGCTTGAGGTTGTTCACCATAGCGAGATAAACGTTGCTTGTACCAACCAACGAGCCTTTACCAGGGTTTTGAGCGGCTTCGCTTTTCATTGCGCGCACCACGTTGTTCTGAGCTTCAAAAGAAGCGCGCCGACGTGTGCCAAACTCGATGAAGCTACAACCGGCATCCAACATTCGGCGTGCTTTGGCTTTGGCACGGATAGCATAGTCTTGATAGTCAAACTGTTTGTCGAGCCCGGTCAAAATGTAATAGAGTTCTGACACAATTGCGAGGAGTTTGACTTCAAAAAGGATTGTTTCGCTCCAATAGCCTTCGATTTCCATTGACAGGTGACCTGACTCGTCCTGACTGACTTTGATGCAATCGGGATTGTATCGGAATCCTTTGAGGTAGCTGTAAAACCAGTTTGGGATATAGGGACAGCTCTGTTTCATAAATTCAATTTCCTCGTCGGTGATGACAAGCTGTGAGAGCATTCCGATTTGAAGGCTCAACTGACGTGCAAATCCCTGTGGGTAAACCATATTGTTGCGGTCGGTGAATCGGTAACGCACTTTTGCCCGGGGATAGTTCTGAACAACAGCACAGCACATTGTAAATTTATAGAGATCGTCGTCGGTGAAATGGTTTATGATGCGTCGCATTGTGATGAAATTATCTGTTATTTTTATAATTGGTAAAGGTGGAAAATGTCTTTAACATTAAAAACAACCGAAAGATTGGTAATGTTCGAGGAATGGCTAAAAAAGAGGGAAGAGCCAATCGGCTCTTCCCTCGAAGTGTGGAATAGAATTTCAAATTAGATGACGCCTTGTTCCATCATTGCGGTAGCAACTTTCATGAAGCCGGCGATGTTAGCGCCTTTCATGTAGTTAACATAACCGTCGGGTTCTTCGCCATATTTAACACACTGAGTGTGGATGTCCTTCATGATCTGGTGGAGCATGCGGTCAACCTCTTCAGCACTCCACTGGAGGTGTTCGGCGTTCTGAGTCATTTCGAGACCTGAAGTGGCAACACCACCGGCGTTAACAGCTTTACCGGGAGCGTAAGTGATGTGAGCGGCGATGATAGTGTCGATAGCTTCGGGAGTACAACCCATGTTAGAAACTTCAGCTACGAGTTGAACACCGTTTGCGACGAGTGCTTTAGCGTCGTCACCGTTGAGCTCGTTCTGAGTTGCGCAGGGGAGAGCGATATCAACTTTCTGTTCCCAAGGTTTGCGGCCGGGGAAGAATTTAGCGTTGGGATATTTTTCAGCGTAAGGAGCAACAACGTCGTTACCTGAAGCGCGGAGTTCGAGCATATAGTCGATTTTTTCGCCGCTAACGCCATCGGGATCGTAGATATAACCGTCAGGACCAGAGATGGTAACAACTTTACCGCCGAGTTCGGTAGCTTTGAGAGCAGCGCCCCAGGCAACGTTACCGAAACCAGAGATAGCGATAGTTTTTCCTTTGAGAGTGTCGTTTTTGCGAGCAAGGATGTTTTCAACGAAGTAGAGAGCACCGAAACCGGTAGCTTCGGGGCGGATACGAGAACCACCGAAGTCGAGACCTTTACCGGTGAATGTACCTGTACATTCGTTAGTGAGTTTTTTGTACATACCGTACATATAACCAACTTCACGACCACCTACGCCGATATCACCTGCTGGCACGTCAGTGTCGGGTCCGAGGTATTTCCAGAGGCAAAGGATGAAAGCCTGGCAGAAACGCATGATTTCACGGTCGCTTTTGCCACGGGGTGAGAAGTCAGAACCACCTTTACCACCACCCATAGGAAGAGTAGTGAGGGCGTTTTTGAAAGTTTGTTCAAATCCGAGGAATTTGAGGATAGAGGGGTTTACAGAAGCGTGGAAACGGATACCGCCTTTGTACGGGCCAATGGCGTTGTTGAATTGAACGCGGTAGCCGAGGTTGTTCTGGATTTCGCCTTTATCGTCGATCCAAGTTACACGGAAAGTGTAAATGCGATCGGGTTCAACCATACGTTCGATGATTTTGTTTTTCTCGAACTCGGGATGCTGGTTGTAGATGTCTTGAACAGAGAGAAGAACCTCGCGAACTGCCTGGAGGTATTCTTTTTCGCCCGGATGCTTGGCTTCCAGGGTGCTCATGATATTGTTTATGTCCATTGTAAAAATGTAATTAGAGATAAGATTTAAATATTAACGCGACAAAGTTACAATTATTCTTTTAAAGAAAAATATTTTTTAATAAAATTTTATGATAAAAATTGAATTGAGGTGATTTTAATAAATTTTAATGGTTAAAAATTATCAAAAAAGCTGAGTGTAAAAAAATAGTTGTTATCTTTGGAAGCATTTATAATTCCATGAATATCAGCTTATGAACAGGCTTGTTGTAATTGTGATTGTATTTTATACGGTATTTGTGGGGCGAATCGGCTGTTTCGCCCAAGAAAGGGATACGCTTTTTAATAAAATCAGCGATGACCGATTTATCGAAAATCGACTCTCAACGTCGGGCTATGAAAATTTGCTCGACAGTCGAGTTGAAAAGTTTGACTATAATTTAAATGTAGGTCAATCGCATAATCGTTTTATGTTCAACGATTTCAGCGTAAAGAAAAATAATGATTTCAAGCTCAATTTAAATAACGGGATTGGTCCGGTGATGAAATGGAAGGGCGGAATGGCGACTATCGACCGTGTCTCGGACGACTATCCCGGAATGATGGGAGCGGAACGTGCCGCTGTCAATATGTATCAAAATGTCGGACGGTTTATGTTCGGAGTTCATGCCGATGCTATGAAATACGGCTATTTTCGTGGCGTTTCAAATCAATTTGGAGTTGGAGGGTCGTTAGGCGTAAGACTGTCAGACAAGGTCAGCTTGATTGTTTTCGGTAGCGTTTATTCTCAGGTTCGAGGCAGAGGAATCAATCCGGCAATGATGGGATTTATGCCTGCAAGCGGATATGGCGGTATGGTTGACTGGCAAATAGGCAGTTTTGGAATTATGGCAGGTATGAGACACGAATATATGCCTATGAGTGGTCGATGGGAAATGCGTCCGATTTTCGCACCGTATTGGGGTAGCGGTTCGCGCAGATTCAGTATAGATATCGGTTCGATTCTTGGCGGTCTTCTTTTGGATGCGCTTGAGTCAAAAGTTTCTGATATAAATAAACCGGGAGGTTCGTCCCGAAGTTTGCCCTCGGTCGGAAGTCCCGGCTATATTCCACCTCACAGACGATGAGATTGAGAATCGGGTTGAGATTCTCTATAGATTATAGGTCGTAGAATTTACGAACTTTGTCAGGCATTTTGAACTCAGGATTGTTCTTTTTGAAAACTTCTTGGTAGGTTAACAAATTTTGGCGAATGGTCAATTTCTTGATGTTTTGGCGATTGTCTTCGCTATTGAGAACTTCTTTGAGCGCAGACTTTATACGAGTAGAATCGCCAAATATTTTTTCGTAAATTTCTTTATAAGATTTGAATTTATCACAATCAACTTTATATATGATTGAAGCAAGTTCGAATTCTTCTGCCTGAGCGAATATATCTTGATATTTTTTATTATATTGATTCCCTTGGGGCCCTTTGGCAATGCCGATTAGGTGACTAAACATTTGTTTGATTCCTTCTAAGTATAGTTTTTTCCCGGGGTCATCGGTATTTAAGCAGTATTTTTTGCCGTTGTAGTTCGCGTTTAATCCATAATTATTCAATATTGGATTTAAAGCAATGTAAAATTTTTCGTAGCTTTTACGCAGACTATATTCATGTTTGAGTTTAAAGTATTCAGTGAATTTTGATTCTAAGAACAAGATTTTAAAAGGTTTCTCGTTTTTGTAAGACACTAACGCAATATCAATGTTAGATGGGTCTTTGATTACTTTGTTTTGAACTTCAAAGAATACTTTTGTGTAAGTTGTTCCATCAATTTTGATTGGGTTGTCTTCGTTTACATTAAAGAAGCACAAAAGAGGTAGCAATGCTGATGAGTGGATTGTGAGAATGCGAGGAAATTCACCGTCTCCCTCGTTCCCACTCCCAGATACAGCCATTTCATAGCCTTTGGTGAATAGGTCGATGTTGTCAATCTCAAAGGTTGTAGCAATGGTGTTTAATGCATCTTTACCTTTTCTATCTATTGATAAAGATGAATCGCTACCATTTGTTGAAACTTTATCCATTTCTGAATAGACCGTGTTGTCCTTGTTAAACAAAGTCTTGTAAATTGAAGGTAATTTTGATTGTTTTTTCATAGAGAAAAATTTTAGAGTGTTAAGAAATTGTATTGATTTATTTTAGAGCTGATTTTGAATTGACAAATTTGTCAATGCTTTGGTATATCCACCATATTGCAAGTTGAGTGAACGTGATTTTGTTTGTCCCGTTATATTTGAATGCAGCTTGTAGTAAACCGTTGTACCCTTCTTCGATGAGTTTTTCAAGCGAGATGGGATATGAGGAGTATTTATTTGCAATTAAACGAACGATGCGTTGATTGCAAATTTTCAGTTTATCTATTGCCGAGAAGCAGTCGTCACCACCTTGTTTGATTTGATTAATCAAGGATATCTCTTCTTCAGTTGTAAAGGGTGCATCCTTTTTTAACTCTTCTAATTTGAAAATATTTTCGGTTGATGTAACAAACTCTTTAATGCTTTTGTCAATCCACACTGTTGCATAATTTATGAAGCTAAGGTTTGTTGTTTCGTCAAACTCGTGAGCTGCTTGTATTAAACCTAAGTTTCCTTCGTCTATGAGTTTTTCAATAGAAAAAGGGTATTCTGAATATTCTTTGGCAATTTTACGAACGAATTGCTGATAATAAAATTGTAGTTTTTCGGCAGCTAAGATGCTATTGCCTTCGCATTGCTTAATTTGAAGAATCAAGTTTACTTCTTCTTCAGGTGTAACGGATATATCTCTTTTTAATCCATCTATTTTTAGTGGATTTTGGTTTGAAGTGATAAAATCTTCAATTTGCTTATTTATCCACCATATTGCATAGCTGATGAATTTAAAACCTTTTGTCTCGTCAAACTTGAGAGCTGCTTGTATCAGTCCGATGTATCCTTCCTCGATGAGTCGTTCAAGCGGAAACGAGTTGGTCTGATATTGCTTTGCTATCATAATAACAAAACGTTGATTGTAAAATTTTAGCTTTTCTTTAGCTAATAGACTGTCAACGCCAGCCTGCTTAATTTGATCTATTAATTTAGCTTCAGCGGCATTAATTAATTCTTTATTTTTAGAGAAGTTAGAGTTTGGGGTGATGAAATTCTCAATTTTTTTTCTTATCCATTTAGATGCAAAGTTGATGAATTTTGGGTGTTTTGTTTCGTCAAACTTGTAGGCAGCATATATCAATCCGATATATCCTTCATCGACAAGTCTATCAATGGGAATCGGATAAGTCGCAAGTTGTTTAAGAGAAGATTTGGCTATTAATAAAACGTTAGCATGAAAGTATCGTTCCAGTTGTTCTGAGGCTGAAATACTTTCACTTCCTCCTTGTTTAATTTGATTTATCAAGAAAAGGACTTTTTCATTTTCCTGTTCAAATCGTTCAGTGTTATTCATATCCTTAATTATGTTGGTTTATTCCGGTGACAATTTTAATTTGGTGTATATATATTATACGATTGAGAAGTGTTGCGATATGTTAACTAAATGGCCGCTTCAGATGTGATGATGGCGTATTTTTAGCTTAATTTGTTGGTATGTAGATTAATGTGTGTTTTGATTATTTAACTTAATGGAATTTAACATTTAAAATTATCAAATAGATGTTTTGAGCGTTTATTTAAGGTAATGGGTTGATATACTTGGATTTACAGGTTGAAGGTGCGTTTCTGTAAGATATGAGTACGGAGTTATGCTAAATTTGACATAACTCCGTTTTATCATGTTGTCGTGATTATATCTTTAATTAAATGTCGCCGTTGAGCATCATTTTGTAGATTTCGTATGTGTCGGCTTGGGTCAGGCGGTAGTAGCCGCCGATGACTTCGCCTTTATTTTCGTGTAATTTTTTGACGAGGAGGTCGATGTCGGGGGTGTTGATGCCGAGCATACCGAAGGTGACGGGTAAGCCGAGTGAGAGGTAGAAGCCGCGGAGGGCGGTGATGCCTTCGAGTGCAGCTGATTTATCATCATTGTTTTTGACACCGAAAACGCGACGGGCAAATTGAGCCGGTTTTGAGGGGGCATGGTTTGCCATAAATGTAAGCCACGCAGGGAAAACTACAGCGAGACCTGCACCGTGGGTGACTCCGTAAACGGCACTGATTTCGTGTTCCATTGCGTGTGATACCCAGTCTTCGACGCGACCGCATCCACAAATTCCGTTATGAGCCATTGTGCCTGCCCACATGATGTTGGCGCGTGCCTGATAGTCGTCGGGGGTAGCCACAACTTTGGGGGCTTCTTCGATGATTGCTTTGAGGATTCCTTCAGAAATTCGGTCGGTTACTTCAACGTCGGTTGTCGGGCTGAAGTAGCGTTCCATAATATGTGCCATCATATCGGCGATGCCGGCTACGGTCTGGTTTTTGGGAAGTGTAAAGGTGAGTTCGGGATTGAGAATCGCAAATTTTGGGCGGAGAGTGAAGTCGGTGCGCAAGCTGATTTTGTGTAAGCCGTCTTTGCGTGTGATGACTGAGTTGCCCGAGCCTTCGCTACCGGCGGCGGGGATTGTCAAAACGACTCCGACGGGGAGGGCGGTGACGGTGTTGGCATTAGCTTTGCCGGCAAAGAAGTCCCAGAAGTCGCCGTCGTATGGTACACCGAGGGCTATGGCTTTGGCTGTGTCGATGACCGATCCGCCTCCAACTGCTAAAAATCCGTCAATGCCTTTTTGACGGACGATTGAGATGCCTTCATAAACACGGTCATCGGTCGGGTTGGGGTCGATTCCGCTGAGTTCGGTATAAGTTATGTTGGCGTCGTCGAGCGATTTTTTCACTCGGTCGAGAAGTCCCGAGCGTACTACCGAGCCGTGGCCATAAACGAGCAAGATGTTTTTACAGCCCATTTCGGCGGTAAGTTTTCCGGCTTGTTGTTCGGTATCTTTACCAAAGACATATCGGGTCGGGGTGCAATAGGTGAAATTATCCATGATAGTCGTTAGATTATAGAGTTTAATTTTTGGAGCATTTGATTGGCTGAGATTTTGTAAACGGGGTGAATCCAGCCGGGAGAGAGGAAGTTTAACGGACGCAACACAAAGTCGCGAGCCGACATACGGGGATGGGGAATTTGAAGTTGAGGCGTATCAATCACAAGGTCATCTATATATATAATGTCGATGTCGATTAATCGGTCAACATAATTGCCTTGTCTGTCGCGATGAGGGTCAGGCGAGATTTGTCTCTCGATTGTTTGAAGAGCGTCGAGCAGCTCAAACGGGGAGAGTGAGGTGGCTATTTCAACACCGATATTTATAAAGTCGTTAGGCGAGTTGAAGCCGAGCGGATGACTGCCGACGGGAGGCGAGAACCGTCCGGTCTTGAGGTCGGACAGGCTGAGAACACGGGCGACCGCCCGAGAAATTGCCCCGAGGCGGTCGCCAATGTTTGAGCCTATGTTGATATGAGCTATCAAGGCTATATTGTCATAATGTTAAAGTTGACGGTTAACTTCGACTTCTTCAAAGCCTTCGATGATATCGCCTACCTTAAGGTCGTTGTATCCGGCAATCGAGAGACCGCAGTCATAGCCTGAAAGAACTTCTTTGACGTCGTCTTTGAAGCGTTTGAGCGAGCCGAGGTCGCCGGTGTAGCGAACGATACCTTCACGAATCAAGCGCACTTTGCAGCCGCGTTTGATTTTGCCTTCACGGACAATCGCTCCGGCAATGGTACCAACTTTAGAAATATGGTAGGTTTCGAGGACTTCGGCTGAACCGATAACTTCTTCTTTGATTTCAGGAGCAAGCATACCCGACATTGCATCTTTGACTTCTTCAATCGCCTGATAGATGACAGAGTAGAGTCGGATTTCGACGCCTTCGCGCTCGGCTTCACGGCGGGCAGCCTGTGAGGGACGCACTTGGAAGCCGATGATGATTGCATCAGAGGCGGCAGCGAGCGTAACATCGCTTTCTGAGATTTCGCCGACAGCTTTGTGAAGGACGTTGACCTGGATTTCTTCGGTCGAAAGCTTGATGAGTGAATCGGACAATGCTTCGATAGAACCGTCAACGTCACCTTTAACGATGATGTTAAGCTCTTTGAAGTTGCCGATTGCACGACGGCGACCGATATCTTCGAGGGTGAGCATTTTCTTGGTGCGGAGACCGAGTTCGCGCTGGAGTTGTTCGCGTTTGGTAGCGATTTCGCGGGCTTCTTGTTCGGTGTCCATTACGTTGAATGTGTCACCTGCGGTCGGGGCACCGTTAAGACCGAGAATCAATGCGGGTTCGGCAGGTCCGGCTTCTTTTATGCGCTGGTTACGTTCGTTGAACATCGCACGAATCTTACCGTAGTGAGTTCCGGCGAGGATAGTGTCACCAACTTTGAGTGTACCGTTTTGAACGAGGACCGTGGCGATGTATCCACGGCCTTTATCAAGACTTGACTCGATGATTGAACCGGTTGCGTTGCGGTTGGGGTTAGCCTTAAGGTCGAGCATTTCGGCTTCAAGGAGAACTTTCTCCATAAGCTCGTCAACACCGATACCTTTTTTGGCAGAGATGTCTTGAGACTGATATTTACCACCCCATTCCTCGACAAGGTAGTTCATCGCTGAAAGTTCTTCCTTGATTTTGTCGGGGTTGGCGTGGGGTTTATCAATTTTGTTGATTGCAAAGACGATGGGTACACCGGCTGCCGAAGCGTGGTTGATAGCTTCGACGGTCTGAGGCATTACGTTGTCGTCGGCTGCAACAATGATGATACACAAGTCGGTTACTTTGGCACCACGGGCACGCATGGCGGTGAAGGCTTCGTGACCGGGAGTGTCGAGGAATGTAATGTGACGACCGTCGGCGAGTTTAACGTTATAGGCACCGATGTGCTGGGTTATACCACCGGCTTCACCGGCGATTACATTGGCATTACGGATGTAGTCGAGGAGTGAAGTTTTACCGTGGTCAACGTGTCCCATGACAGTTACAATCGGCGGGCGCGGAACGAGATCTTCTTCAGAGTCTTCTTCGTTCTGGATAGCTTCGCTAACTTCGGCTGAAACATATTCGGTTTCAAATCCGAATTCTTCGGCAACGATGTTAATTGTTTCAGCATCAAGTCGTTGGTTGATAGAAACCATAACGCCGATGTTCATACATGTGGCGATAACCTGATTGATGGGAACGTCCATCATTGAGGCAAGGTCATTGGCGGTTACGAACTCGGTGAGCTTGAGGATTTTGCTTTCAGCTGCTTCTTGTTCGGCAACCTCACGCTCGCGGTTGGCGTTCATTTCACGTTTTTCCTTACGCCATTTCACACCTTTTTTCAGACCTTTGTCTTTGGCGGTCAAGCGGGCGAGTGTTTCTTTAACCTGACGCTGTACGTCTTCTTCGTTAACTTCGGTGTGGACGGGGCGTTTTGACTGGCCTTTTGATTTTTCGTTGCGGCGTTCGTCACGACGTTTTCCACCACCGTTGTTGTTATTTTGATTACCGCCGTTGTTTTGGTTGCGACCACCTTTGTTTTTGTCGTCGTTTTGAGCGGCGGTTTTTTCGATGTCAACTTTTTCTTTTCCGCCGATGCGTTTGCGTTTTTTACGGTCGCCTGAGCCTTGACCGTCACCTGATTTGGCGTTACGTTCGTTACGACGTTCTTCTTTTGTTTTCTTTTTTGGGCGGGTTGACTGGTTGAGAGAATCAAGGTCGATTTTGCCGACAATATTTAATGTCGGACCGGCTTGTGCCTCTGATTTGAGAGTGAAGATTTCTTCAGTTTCTTTTTTAGGCTCAGCCTTGACTTCGGGCTTGCTTTCATGAGCAGGCTGAGGCTTTGTCTCGGGCTTTTTATCGGCGGGTTTAGGCTCGGGCTTGGGCTGAGGTTTTGGTTCGGGCTTTTTCTCAACAACGGGCTCGGGCTTGGGCTCGGGCTTCTTTTTAGGAGCCTGAGCAGGAGCCGGTTTAGGTTGAGGTTTAGGCTCGGGTTTAGGTTGAGGTTTAGGTTCGGGCTTTTTGGCAACAGGATTTCCTTTTTTGTCAAGATCGATGTGACCGACAATTTTGGGCGAGTTTATCGGTTCGACAGAGGGTTTGATTTCGACAGGCTCGGGTGCCGGCTGAGGTTTAGACTCATTTTTTTTGGTCTGACGTTCAGAAGCGACCTGAGCCGCAGTTTCTTTAATAGCTTGGTCGGTCTTGAATTTTTTTCGAAGGATATCGACGACGCTTTCCTCAATGCGGGCATTGGGGTTATCGTCGACAGATATATTTTGTGTATGCAAAAAGTCGATAACGGTTGACATTGCCACGTTAAGTTCTTTTGCTACTTTGCTAATTTTAGTTTTCGTCATGTATCTGTGTTGCGTAAAGTCTTTTGATTGTCGTAAAAAAGAGGTAGTATGCCGATGGCGTTAATCTTCAAATTCGGCTTTGAGGATAGAGAGAACAGAATCAACGGTTTCTTCTTCGAGGTCGGCTTTCTCGATGAGCTGTTCGCGAGAAGAAGCGAGCACTTCTTTAGCGGTAACAAAGCCGGCATCTTTAAGGGCTGAGATAACCCATTCTTCGATTTCGTCCTTGAACTCGTCGAGGTAGATATCGTCTTCTTCAAACTGGTCTTCGGCATCGCGGTAAACGTCGATAACGTATCCGGTCAACATTGAAGCGAGTTTGATGTTCAAGCCGCCTTTACCGATAGCGAGAGAAACTTCTTCGGGACGAAGGAATACTTCGGCTTTCTTGGTTTCTTCATCGATGCGGATTGAAGAAATTTTAGCGGGTGAAAGGGCACGCTGAATGAAGAGCGAGGGGTTTGCGGTATAGTTGATTACATCGATGTTTTCGTTGTGGAGTTCGCGAACGATTCCGTGGATGCGCGAACCTTTGACACCGACACAGGCACCAACAGGGTCGATGCGGTCGTCATAACTTTCAACGGCGATTTTGGCGCGTTCGCCCGGGATGCGGGCAACGGCGCGGATGTTGATGAGTCCGTCGTGGATTTCGGGAACTTCGAGTTCAAACAAACGGCGAAGGAATGCTTCGTTTGTACGCGAAACGGTGATTTTGGGATTGTTGTTTTTATTGTCAACATTGGCGATTACCGCACGAACGGTTTCGCCTTTGCGGAAGAAGTCGCCGGGGATTGATTCGCTTTTTGGAAGAAGAAGTTCGTTTTTCTCATCGTCAAGCAGGAGTGTTTCTTTTGACCAAGTTTGGTAAACTTCACCTGAAACGAGTTCGCCTTCAAGGTCTTTGAATTTGGCGTAGATGGCTTCTTTCTGAAGGTCAAGAATCTTGGACTGGAGAGTTTGACGAAGGTTTAGGATGGCACGGCGACCAAAGTTTGCAAAGATTATTTCTTTGGTGTGGTCTTCGCCGATTTCAACTTCGGGGTCGTTGTCGGCGCGTGCGTCGGTAAGGCTTATCTGCTGGTTGGGGTCTTCGACCTGACCGTCGGGAACAACAGTGAGGTTTTGGAAAATCTGAACGTCACCTTTGTCGGGGTTCATGATTACGTCGAAGTTTTGATCGGTGCCAAACATTTTGGCAAGTACGTTGCGGAATGATTCTTCAAGCACGCTGATCATTGTAGCTTTGTCGATATTTTTTAATTCTTTGAACTCGGCAAAGCGTTCTACCATGTTAGGAGCTTCCTCTTTTTTAGCCATTTTATATTAGGGATTATATTTTAAATTCGGTGTTATTATTTAAATTTGATGAGATATTTGACGGTCTTAGCCTGATCGAATGTCAAGGTTTCGGGAACGGCGGTCATTACCGGACGTTTTTGCCCCGGCTCCTTGATTTTCTTGAGAACTTCGACGGTGAAATCGTTGTCGGTTACGCTGACAAGCTTGCCGTCAAATTTGCGACCGTCGCGGGTGACAACTTCAACGTCGTTGCCTATGTTTTTTTCATATTGGGCTTTGACTTTGAAGGGCGAAGTCAAACCTGCAGATCCGACTTCGAGTTCGTAGTCCTCGGCGTCGCGGTCAAATTCAGCTTCAATTTTGCGGGTAATGTCGGCGCAGGTGTCAATGTCGAGACCGTTTTTAGAGTCGATTTCGACAACGATGTTGTTGTCGGGTGACACTTTCAAGTCAACAAGGAATATGTCGGTGCCTTCAATTGCTTTTTCAACGGTCAGGCGAAGTTTGTCTTTATCAATCATTTTTGTAAAGCTTTTGGAATGGGGCAAGCCCCGAGATGTACTACAACAAAATGGAGGAAGCCACAGCCTCCTCCAAGTTTGCAATGCAAAGATAGTCAT
>CAMWIM010000017.1 GCA_947174335.1 uncultured Porphyromonadaceae bacterium
CAACGCATTATAATATATATAATAAAAACTTCAAAATAACATCACTTTTTTATGAACCAAATATAATCATTTGATGTTATAATATCAGAAAGCCGCTCAATGAGTCGCTTTCCATTGCAAGAAATGTGATAATGATTGGTTTATTTAAGGAATTATAGCTGTCGTGATGACAGCTATTTTTTTGTCTATACATTTTTTAATACTGATCTTGGCATTAAGCCGAAACATTTTCGTAAATTTGCATAGCTTAAATAAACCTAACAAACACATGAAATATCTATTTTCCTTAACTCTTTTAGCCTTATCAGCGACCGTTAGTTTGTCAGCTCAAACAGCTAAAGATGCGTGCACAAGTATTATGGTCGGCAAAAAAGCATCGGTCGATGGTTCGGTAATGACCAGCCACACCTGCGACTCGTGGTATCGCACATGGATGCAGATGACCCAAGCTAAAGATTTCCCCAACGATACTGTTACAAGTATTTATAAAGGACGCATGCACACCGAGTATGCCAACAGCATGGATGGAGTAACCGAAGCCGGAAAAATACCCCAAGCCAAACATATTTATAAGATTCTCGATACTGCCTATCCCTGTATGAACGAAAAGCAACTCGCAATCGGCGAAACTACTTACAGCGGACGCGATACGATGGTCAACAAAAAGGGTATGTTTATGATTGAAGAACTCGCCCGCATTGCTCTCGAACGTTGCTCAACCGCCCGCGAAGCAATCACACTTATGGGACAACTCATCAAGGAATATGGATATGGTGACGGTGGCGAATGTCTTACCATTGCCGACCCCAACGAAGTATGGATTTTTGAAGTTCAAGGCGAAGGTCCTGACAAAATCGGTGGCGTCTGGGCTGCTCAGCGAATCCCAGATGATCATATCGCCGTGTCGGCAAACGTAAGCCGTATTGGCAAAATCGATTTCAAAGATAAAAAGAATTTTATGTATTCTGACAACGTTAAAGATGTCGCTAAAAAAATGGGACTCTGGGACGGTAAAGAAGAATTTTCATTTTGGAAAGCATACAGCGGCGGCAATTATCAGAAAGAGCCTAAGAACTACAGCGTTCGCGAGCTCTTTATCATGAACGAACTCGCACCAAATGCCGGGTTCAATAATCATATGGAAGAACTTCCGGTCAGCGTCAAACCCGAAAAGAAAGTGAGCGTTGACGACGTAGCCCGTCTACTCGGCTCTTATTACGAAGGAACCCAAAATGCTCTTTGCGATCGACTAAAAGTTAAAAATCCAAACAAAAAGAATTCGACACAGGCCGACCTTCCCGATTCGATTGTCAGCGACTTTGCCAACCCATGGATGCGTCCCGACGAGATTGCCGTTTATGAAGCAATGGGCGACAGCGCAATGCATAACATTCGCACCGTCAGCGTCTCGTGGAGCGCATATTCGACTATCATTCAATGTCGCAACTGGTTACCCGACGGGGTCGGATGTGTAGCCTGGGTTTGTCTTGACAATCCCGGTCAATCTCCGCGCTTCCCTATTTTTGCCGGTTCGACCGATACGCCCGAGCTTCTGAAGGTTTGCGGTCAGTTGCGTGATCGCGATGATTCAGCTCTATGGCATTTCCGTAAACCAAACCGACTTGCAACCGTACGCTGGGGTCAGAGCCGAAAATTCACCGAGCCCGCTCGCGACTACTTCCTTAAAAAAGGACAGCGCGAGCTTCCGATGGTCGAAACCCTCTACAAACAGTTGCTCGACCAAGGTAAAAATGCCGAAGCCACTCAACTTTTGACCGACTACCAAAAAGATTTCTTCGGTGCAACAATCCTTCGCTGGGACGAACTCGGCAAGCGACTCTGGCACCAGCACTGGAAAGGATTTTAAACAACAATTCCAATCACGATTTAAAAAGATTAGTTAAAAAATTGTCTAATAACTCTTTTTTAACTAACTTTGCGTTGTGGAATAGGCTTTATTCCGTCACGTTTTACTAAACAACTGATAATCAACTTATTATTAATATAATTTTAACCAATTGTTATGAATATTTCTCATATCGAACACATTGGAATTGCAGTTCCATCGCTTGACGAAGCAATTCCTTTCTACGAAAACATCCTTGGCCTTAAATGTTTTGCCATCGAAGAAGTTGCTGACCAAAAAGTACGCACTGCGTTCTTCAAAGTAGGTCAAACTAAAATTGAACTTCTTGAAGGCACTGCCGAAGACAGCGCAATTTCTAAATTCATCGCCAACAACGGTGGTCGTGGTGGTATTCAGCACGTTGCATTTGCTGTTGAAGATGGCGTTGCTAACGCACTCGCCGAAGCTGAAGAAAAAGGCTGCAAACTCATTGACAAAGCTCCCCGTCGCGGTGCTGAAGGTCTTAACATCGCTTTCCTCCATCCAAAATCAACTGTAGGTACACTCGTAGAACTTTGCGAAGACCCCAACAAAAAATAATTACGATAAACCAATTAACACATTAATTATAATATGAGCAACCAACTCGAAAAAATCAAAGAGCTTATTGAACTGCGCGAACAAGCTCGTCTTGGCGGCGGTCAAAAAGCTATCGACAAGCAGCACGAACGCGGTAAATACACTGCCCGCGAACGCATCGCTCAATTGCTCGACGAAGGTTCATTTGAAGAACTTGACATGTTTGTACGTCACCGTTGTTACAACTTCGGTATCGACAAAAAATCATATCTCGGCGACGGCGTTGTAACCGGTTACGGTACAATCGAAGGTCGCCTTGTCTATGTTTTTGCACAAGACTTCACTGTCTTTGGCGGCGCACTCTCTGAAATGCTCGCATTCAAGATTTGCAAAATCATGGATATGGCAATGAAAATGGGTGCTCCCGTTATTGGTCTTAACGACTCGGGTGGCGCACGTATTCAAGAAGGTATTAACGCTCTCGCCGGCTATGCTGAAATTTTCCAGCGTAACATCATGGCTTCAGGTGTTATTCCCCAGATTTCTGCTATCCTCGGTCCTTGTGCCGGTGGTGCGGTATATTCTCCCGCCCTCACCGACTTCACTATCATGGCTAAAGGTATCAGCTATATGTTCTTGACCGGTCCTAAAGTTGTTAAAACCGTTACCGGTGAAGACGTTTCACAAGAAGAACTCGGTGGTGCTATGGTACACTCTCAGAAGAGTGGTGTTGCTCACTTTGCGGCAGAAGATGGCGAGGACGCTATCCGCATCATCCGCAAACTCATGAGCTACATTCCCCAGAACAACCTCGAAGAAGCGCCTCTTGTTGAATGTAACGACCCCATCGACCGTCTCGAAGATTCACTCAACGAAATCATCCCCGATTCAGCAAACAAACCTTACGATATGTATGAGGTTATCGGTGCAATCGTTGACAATGGTGAATTCCTTGAAGTTCAGCGCGACTACGCTAAAAACCTTATCGTCGGTTTCGCACGCTTTAACGGTCAGAGCGTAGGTATCGTTGCCAACCAACCCAAATTCCTCGCAGGTGTACTCGACTCAAACGCATCTCGTAAAGGTGCTCGTTTCGTTCGTTTCTGCGATGCATTCAACATTCCTTTGGTTACACTCGTTGACGTTCCAGGATTCCTTCCCGGAACAGGTCAGGAATACAACGGTGTTATTCTCCACGGTGCTAAACTTCTCTATGCTTATGGTGAAGCTACCGTGCCCAAAGTTACCGTTACCCTCCGCAAGAGCTATGGTGGCAGCCACATCGTGATGAGCTGCAAACAGCTTCGCGGCGACATGAACTATGCATGGCCTACTGCCGAAATCGCTGTTATGGGTGGTGCAGGTGCTGTTGAAGTTCTCTACGCTAAAGAAGCTAAAGAATCAGACGATCCTAAGAAAGTGCTTGCTGAAAAAGAAGAAGAATACAACAAACTCTTCTGCAACCCCTACAACGCAGCACGTTACGGATATATCGATGATGTCATCGAGCCTCGCAACACTCGTTTCCGCATCATTCGTGCTCTTCAGCAACTGGCTACCAAAAAGGTTACCAATCCCGCTAAGAAACACGGTAACATTCCCCTGTAAGAAAGAACAAGCCCGCGTTGCCTGACTCCTCACACAGGAGTTGGGCAATACAAGCGGTCTAAACTTCCAAACAATCAAAAGGAAACAAATGAAAAAGAATATTTTTATTACCCTTATAGCTCTTATCGGATGTGCCGTTGCCGTTTCAGCACAAGGCCGTTCAGGATTGAAGCTCAATGAGGTGATGGTTGTCAACGAGTCAAACGCTATCGATGACTTTGGCGAACGTCACGGCTGGATTGAACTTTTCAACTCCAACCATGCTCCCATGGAAATCTCAAGCGTATTCATCACTGACGACCCTTCAAACCCCAAAAAATATCCCGTGCCACTCGGGGATGTCAACACTCGCATCCCAAAACGTCAGCACGTGATTTTCTGGGCTGACGGACGCCCCTCCCGCGGTACGTTCCACCTCAACTTTGTCCTTAAACCCAATCAGGACAACTGGATTGGTGTATATGACGCAAACGGTATCACACTGATTGACTCTATCACCGTTCCTGCTTCTCTCGAACCGGGTATGTCGTATGCTCGTTCAACCGACGGCGTTGGCAAATGGGAAATGCGTAATGACGTTGGTGAAAACTATATCACACCTTCAAGCAACAACATTATCCGCGCTCAAAACGACAAAATCCAAATGTTCAAAGAGCGTGACGAAAATGGTTTTGCTCTCACCTTGATGGCTATGTGCATCGTGTTCAGTGCATTACTCATTCTCTGTCTGTGCTTCCTCGCAATAAGCAAAATCAGCGAACGCTTTGCCCGCGCCAACAAAATGGCAGCTCACGGAGTTACAGCCGAAACCAAAGCAAAACACGCTACCGACAGTGACTCAGGTGAAGTTATCGCCGCTATAGGTCTTGCACTCCGCGACCATTTTGAGGCTCACGATCAGGAATCGACAGTACTCACGATCAACAAAGTTCGTCGCAGCTACTCACCCTGGAGCTCAAAAATCTATGGTATGCGTCACAATCCCCGCTCATAACGAGACAAAAAACCTTAATACACATTTCGATAATCATTCAACGAAAAATCAAAATGAAAGAATATAAATATAAAATCAACGGCAACGAATACAAAGTTGGCATCGGTGACGTAGACGATAACAACATCGTACAAGTTGAAGTCAACGGCGTTCCCTACAAAGTTGAACTCGAAAAGGCAGCTCCAGCCAAAGTCGTTTCGACTCCCCGTCCTGCAGCTGCTCCCCGTACCGAGTCAGGCGAAAAAGTTATCGCTAAACCTGTTGCTACAACCGGTGGTGCTTACTCTGTTAAAGCTCCGTTACCCGGTGTTGTACTCTCAATCAATGTAAAAGTTGGTGACACAGTTAAAGCTGCCGATACTGTTGTTATGCTTGAAGCAATGAAGATGGAAAATGCTATCCACGCCGGCAAAGACGGTAAAGTTGCTTCAATCTCTGTTAACAATGGTGATTCTGTTCTTGAAGGTGCAGTGTTGATTACCATCGAATAAACCACCTGTAATAACAGAATAAACAATCACATAATATGGAACAAACATTTGGTGATTTCCTGGTCTCAAATTTTAACCAGTTCTGGCACTTCACCGGTTTCTATAACGCCACATGGCAACACTTTGTCATGCTTGCCGTTGGTCTTTTCTTCATCTGGCTTGCCATTAAGAAAGACTTTGAGCCGATGTTGCTCGTGCCCATCGGTTTTGGTATCCTTATAGGTAATATACCTTTTAATACTGAAGCCGGACTTGAAATCGGTATATATGAAGAAGGTTCAGTCCTCAACATCCTCTACAATGGTGTATCGGCAGGATGGTATCCTCCGCTGATTTTCCTCGGTATTGGTGCGATGACCGACTTCTCGGCACTCATCGCCAACCCGAAACTTATGCTTATCGGGGCAGCTGCACAGTTTGGTATTTTCGGAGCCTATATGGTTGCTCTTGCAATCGGCTTTGAACCCGACCAGGCAGGTGCAATCGCTATCATCGGTGGTGCTGACGGTCCTACCGCAATCTTCCTTTCATCTAAATTGGCTCCCAACCTGATGGGTGCGATCGCTGTATCGGCTTACTCTTACATGGCACTCGTTCCTGTAATTCAGCCGCCAATCATGCGACTCCTCACCACTCACAAAGAGCGTCTTATCAAGATGAAACCGGCTCGTGCGGTGTCACAGAATGAAAAGATCATTTTCCCCATCATCGGTCTGTTGCTTACCTGTTTCGTTGTACCTTCTGGTCTTCCGCTGCTCGGTATGCTCTTCTTCGGCAACTTGCTCCGCGAATGTGGTGTAACCACTCGCCTTGCAAAAACCGCAAGCAACGCTCTTACCGACATCGTTACAATCCTTCTCGGTATGACCGTAGGTGCATCAACTCAGGCAACTTCATTCCTCACCGCTGAGACAATCTTCATTTTCTTCCTTGGTTTCATGGCGTTCATCATCGCTTCGGCTTCAGGTGTATGCTTCGTGAAATTCTTCAATCTTTTCCTTGCTAAGGATAAGAAAATCAACCCGCTCATCGGTAACGCAGGTGTATCGGCAGTTCCCATGTCGGCTCGTATCTCAAACAATCTTGGATTGGAATATGATCCGTCAAACTACCTGCTCATGCACGCTATGGGCCCCAACGTTGCCGGAGTTATCGGTTCGGCAGTTGCAGCCGGTGTTCTTCTCGGCTTCCTTGCTTGATAAATAAAGTCGTCTTCGAGCGACAATCAGCAATAAAAAATAGAGATATTTCACCCAAAGGAATATCTCTATTTTTTTTATCTATCTACTATAACATTCACACTATCCCGTTTCATTGTGATTACATTATAGTTACAATAACAAAAACTCGTTAATTTGCGACCAAAGCCAAAAACAATTCGACGATTTATTCGTTTATCAAGTAAACAGAATTTAAAACTCAAATATCTTTTTTAAACAAACAAATCGCTCAAACACGCAAACATTCTCAAAACATGATATCTAAAAAGACCATAGACTCAATCTACAAACAATACAGTTCGGCGCCCGAATCGCCCGACTGTTTGGATATTATGCTTTTGTTTGAGAAGATTCATCCCGACCATAAAATTGAAATTGACGGGGAGAACCTCATCATCAACTCGGTTGAGCAATGGTCTCCTTTCCACAACATTCCGCTTGATAGAATTTTTGGCATCGTCGACTTTGAAGAAAACGTTGCTATTGTGCTTCGCAATTCAATCATATTCCTTGGCAAAAGAGCCCCGAGCGTAAATATACATATCAAGCCTCAAAAAGATTCATTCATGAGCAAAGTCATGAACATATTAAGCAAAAACTGATACCATTACAAATACTTTGATATCCCGTTGATCGACTACGACCGACGGGATTTTTGTTTAAAAGAGATATTAACAATATTATCACATTAAAAAATATTGATATACAACCATTATCTCAAAAAAATCTCGTAAATTTGCATATTATTGCAATAAAATATAAATACTCATTATATGTTCAGAACAAAAACTTGCGGTGAACTCCGCATCGCTGATGCCGGACAATCGGTTACTATTGCCGGCTGGGTTCAGAGAGTCCGTAAAATGGGCGGTATGACATTTGTTGATGTGCGCGACCGATATGGCATTACTCAAGTCGTGTTCAACAACGAAACCGATGCCGATCTTTGTGATAAAGCCAACAAACTCGGACGCGAATATGTCGTTCAAATAACAGGCGATGTCGAACCTCGTTCGAGCAAAAACCCCAATATCCCGACCGGTGATATTGAAATTGTCGCTCGCAAACTTAACGTGCTCAATTCAAGTGTAACACCTCCGTTTACAATCGAAGATGACACTGACGGCGGCGATGATATCCGCATGAAGTTCCGCTATCTCGACTTGCGTCGTCCGGCTGTGAGACGCAATCTTGAACTGCGACATAAAATGACTATGGAAGTGCGTCGTTATCTCGACTCTAAAGGATTTCTTGAAATCGAGACCCCGATGCTTGTCGGATCAACTCCCGAAGGTGCCCGCGACTTTGTCGTTCCTTCTCGCATGAATCAGGGACAATTCTATGCGCTCCCCCAATCACCCCAGACCCTCAAACAACTTTTGATGGTTGCCGGAATGGATCGCTACTTCCAGATTGTAAAATGTTTCCGTGACGAAGACCTTCGCGCCGACCGTCAGCCCGAGTTCACACAAATCGACTGCGAGATGAGCTTCATCGAGCAAAACGACATTCTTGAACTCTTTGAAGGAATGGCAAAACATTTATTCAAAGAACTTCGTGGCGTAGAAATTAAAGAACCTTTCCTACGCCTCCCCTGGTCTGAAGCGATGAAACGTTTCGGTAGCGACAAACCCGATATGCGTTTCGGAATGGAGTTTGTCGAACTCGACGACATCATGAAAGGTCACGGCTTTGGAGTCTTTGACAATGCAGCCTATATCGGCGGTATCTGTGCAAAAGGAGCCGCATCATACACCCGCAAACAGCTCGACCAGCTTACCGACTTTGTAAAACGTCCCCAAATCGGTGCTAAAGGTCTTGTATATGCCCGCGTTGAAGAAGACGGCAACGTCAAGTCTTCCGTTGACAAATTCTACTCACAGGATGTTCTTCGTCAAATGGCAGCCAAATTCAATGCCGAACCCGGTGACCTCATCTTGATTATGAGCGGTGACGATGCGATGAAGACCCGTAAACAGCTTTGCGAACTCCGTCTCGAAATGGGTAATCAACTCGGTCTCCGCGACAAAAACAAATTTGCGTGTCTCTGGGTTGTTGACTTCCCGATGTTTGAATGGAGCGACGAGGAACAGCGTCTCATGGCTATGCACCACCCCTTCACTCACCCCAAAGACGAAGATATCCCAATGCTTGACACCGATCCGGCAGCTGTTCGCGCCGATGCCTACGACATGGTTGTCAACGGAGTCGAAGTTGGGGGAGGTTCAATCCGTATCCACGACAGCGAACTCCAAGCCAAGATGTTTGAAATTCTCGGATTCACCCCCGAAAAAGCAGCCGAACAGTTTGGCTTCCTGATGAATGCATTCAAATACGGTGCACCCCCTCACGGTGGACTCGCTTATGGTCTTGACCGTTGGGTATCACTCTTTGCCGGTCTCGACTCAATACGCGACTGTATCGCATTCCCCAAAAACAACAGCGGTCGCGATGTTATGCTTGACGCTCCTGCTGCTCTCGACCAGAAACAGCTCGATGAACTGTCAATCGCTATTGTCGAACCCGAGAAGAAATAATTCAGATGCCAAAGGTAAAGGACATCATCAGCGCTCTGGAATCACGTATTCCGCCGGTATGGCAAGAAGACTATGACAATACCGGTATCCAGTACGTCGAAGGCAACGACGAGTGTACCGGAGTGATGTTGTGTGTCGATGTTACCTCTGAAATCTTAGCCGAGGCTGTCGCTAAAAGCTGTAATTTGATTATAACCCACCACCCATTGCTTTTCCGTGCGAGAAAATCGTTTCAAGGACGTGACAGAGTGGAATCAGTGACAGCTGAAGCCATCAAAAAAGGCATCAATATATACAGTTGCCACACATCAGCCGACAATGCGCCACATATTGGTGTTTCGTGGGTTATGGCAAAAAGATTAGGTCTCAAGGATATCCATTGCTTGACCACATCTGACGACTCACTTCCCGGCTCCGGGACAATCGGCGATCTGAAATCACCGATGCGACTTAGCGAATTTGTGGCTTTTGTCAAAAAATGCTTTGGCTCTCCGGTTGTCAGGTCATCATCCGCCAACCTCAATGCTTTGGTCAAACGAGTGGCACTCTGCGGCGGAGCCGGCACTGAATTTATCACCGACGCAATTAAAAAAAATGCTGATGTTTATATAACCAGCGACTCAAAACTTAACTACTTTCTTGACTATGCCGACCGCATAATTTTGCTCGACATCGGTCATTACGAAGCTGAAGAGTGCACAAAAGAAATTTTTTATGATATTATTACAGAAAAATTTCCTAACTTTGCACTTTATAAATCACAGTCCGAATCAAATCCGGTTCACTATTTGTAAGCAACACTTTTACAAAACATGGCTAACGAAAAGAAAACAAGCGAAAACCTATCGGTTGAAGAACGTTTGAAATCGCTCTATGAACTACAAACCGTTCTCTCTGAAATTGACCGTATCAAAATTATACGTGGCGAACTTCCCATTGAAGTGCAAGACCTTGAAGATGACATTGCGCGTCTCCACACCCGCATTTCAAACTACAACAACGACATCGAGGAACTTCGTCGCAAACTCGTTGACGAGAAAAATGCTATTGAAGAAGCTCAAACTAAAATCGCTCGTTACAAAGAGCAACTCGACAACGTAAAAAACAACCGTGAATTTGACATCCTCACTAAAGAAGTTGAATTCCAGACCCTCGAAATCGAACTCTGCGAAAAACATATCAACGAGTTCAATCGCTCTATCGAAAACAAAAAAGCTGAAATCGAAAAAACCACAGCTGACCTCGCCGACCGCGAACACATCCTCGAAGACAAAAAACGCGAGCTCGAAGAAATCGTTTCTGAAACTCGCCAGGATGAAGAACGTCTCCGCGAAAAAGCAAAATCACTCGAACCCCGTATTGATGAACGCACTCTTAACGCATTCAAGCGCATCCGTAAAAATGCCCGCAACGGTCTCGGCGTGGTTTACATCCAACGTGATGCTTGTGGTGGTTGCTTCAACCGCATTCCCCCTCAAAAACAGATCGAAATCAAGATGCACAAAAAAATTATCGTATGTGAATACTGCGGTCGCATCATGATCGATCCCGAACTTGCAGGAATCAAACCCGAGGAAGCGCCCTCAAAAAAATAAATTAAATAATACAACGATTTCATATATCCGGAGATATGTCGACCCCGACATATCTCCTTTTTTATTAAAAGATTACAAAACGACCTGCCAAATTGGGTGATAAAAATATTATTTCGTATTTTTGCAGCAGATTATCCAAAACAAAGATTTAGCACCACTCTCTATAAAATGACACTTAAATTGTTTACACAACTTGCGACAACGGTGACTATTGCGTTTTTTTCATTGACAGCATGTTTTACCGGCATAGAGAGTACACCCAAAATCACGGCTGACGAGCTGAAAAAAGACAAGAAACAACCTACTTCAGCCGAAGATGAATTGTCAGCCATCATTATACCCGATAGTCCGTCAACATGGCAACCGGGGCGACAGTATCTTGTTGCCGACAATCGTATTAAGCTGATTTTCAGCACAGTTGACGAGAAACGACTACCATCGGTCGGCGATACTGTAATTTATAATGGGTTTAGTAGCGTCCCATCTCTGACCGGAACGACAAATGTCGCCTTGAAATTCCATAAAAAGAACGACCCGACTGACATTTTGACATACATTGCCGAAATTTCACCCGACGACTTTCTGCAACGACAACGTGTCGACATTCCTTTCTTGGTTGATCTCAGTCTTGTCAATAAGGCAAATCAGTTGCTTGGTGGGAAATCACTTTATATCATGTCACCCTATCGTTATGACATGGAAAATCATGCGGTTAACGGTCGAAAATATATCAGAGTGACGGTAAACAATGCTGTCGCCGGAAATGCCGATTACCCAATCAGGGTCAATCTTACAGACATCGACAACAAATCATTCTCGGTTTTGATGACAACCGGAACTGACCGAAGTTCAACCCGAAATTTTTCCACACTCTTCTCGACTACCGACCCGCGCCAACGCTATCAATCAATCACTGATGAAAATTGGGAGGCAATCACCTACTCACGCTTGAAGCCCTATATGACTCGCGATGAAGCACGATTAGCGGTCGGTTCCCCGACAGAAATTGACCGTGGACACAGCTACAGTTCAGCTTACGAAAGATGGGTATATCCCAACGGAACATACATCATTTTTGAAGACGGAATCATTAAAAGTTTTCGCTTATGATGAAACTAACCTTTCTCGGAACAGGAACCTCAACAGGTGTACCTTCGCTCAGATGTCATTGCTCGACCTGCTTATCGACCGACCCGCGCGACCGTCGCATGAGATCATCGGCTTTGCTTGAAACCGGTGACGAAAATCTGCTCATCGACTGCGGTCCCGACTTCTACCATCAGATGCTTGCTTACCATCGCTTTGGCAAAATTGATGCCGCACTGATTACACACACCCATTATGACCATCTCGGTGGCGTTGACGACCTGCGTCCATATTGCAACGACGGGAAATTCCCGATATACTGCCAGCCAAATGTAGCAGCAGACCTGCGTAACCGCGTGCCCTACTGCTTTGTCGAGAATCCCTACCCCGGTGTTCCGACGTTTGACATCAGATATGTCGAACCGATGCAGCGTTTTTCAATTGGCAATGTCGAGATTTTGCCCGTACCGATAATGCACGGCAAACTATTGATTGTAGGCTACATCTTCAACCGTCGTCTTGCCTACATAACCGATGCAAAAACTATCCCTCAGGAAACAATCGATGCCTTAAAAGGCATTGACACATTAATTATAAATGCGTTACGCCGTAACGAACATCATTCCCACATGAGCCTTGACCAGGCATTGGGAATCATCAATCTGATCAAACCACAAAAAGCTTATCTGATACACCTCGCCCACACGATGGGTACCCATGAAGAAACCTCAAGACTATTGCCCGAAAATGTCGAAATTGCATACGATGGATTAACTATTGAAATTCCTGACTAAAGAGCAATCTACCTAAATCTTTACAACCGCTTCAAAACATGGATTACTGACAAATTGTCAGTATTATGTCAGTTTTGCAACACAACGAGTTTTTCCCTAACAGGCTAACATGCAATAAGTTTAAAAATCACTCAACCTTTTTGGCATGTTATTTGTTTCATTAATAGTCAGAGCAATAAAAAGCTCTGATCTAATTAACTGAATTCAATAATAAAAAATATAAACATAAAAACATAAAATTATGGGAAAAACTATTGGTATTGACTTAGGAACCACAAACTCATGTGTGGCTGTTGTAGAAGGTAACGACGCTGTCGTAATCCCTAACAGTGAAGGTCGAAACACTACTCCTTCGGTAGTTGCATTTATCGACGGAGGCGAACGTAAGGTCGGCGATCCTGCAAAACGTCAGGCCATCACCAACCCTAAACGTACTATCTACTCAATCAAACGTTTCATGGGTGAAAACTACGATCAGGTTGAAAAAGAAATCGAACGTGTACCTTACAAGGTTGACCGTTCTGCCAACAACCTTCCTCGTATCGACATCGATGGACGCGAATATACACCTCAGGAAATCTCAGCTATGATTCTTCAGAAAATGAAGAAAACTGCCGAAGATTATCTTGGTCAGGAAGTGACCGACGCAGTCATCACCGTTCCTGCATACTTTAACGACTCTCAGCGTCAGGCTACTAAAGAAGCCGGTGAAATCGCTGGTCTTAAAGTTCAACGTATCGTCAACGAACCTACCGCAGCAGCACTTGCTTACGGTATCGATCGTAAAGACAAAGATATGAAGATCGCAGTCTTTGACCTTGGTGGTGGTACATTTGATATTTCAATCCTTGACCTCGGTGGCGGTGTATTTGAAGTACTCTCAACCAACGGTGATACTCACCTTGGTGGTGATGACTTTGACCAGGTAATCATCAACTGGCTTGCCGACGAGTTCCAGGCTGAACACAACATCGACCTCCGAAAAGACCCGATGGCACTCCAGCGTCTTAAAGAAGCTGCTGAAAAAGCAAAAATTGAACTTTCAAGCACCACTTCAACAGAAATCAACCTGCCTTACATCATGCCGGTTGACGGAATACCCCAGCACCTTGTAAAAACACTTACTCGTGCTAAATTTGAACAACTTGCCGACAAACTCATTCAGGCAACTATCAAACCTTGTGAACAGGCTCTTAAAGATGCCAAACTTTCAACAAGCGATATCGACGAAGTAATTCTCGTCGGTGGTTCAACCCGTATCCCTGCCGTTCAGGCAATCGTTGAGAAATTCTTCGGCAAAGCTCCTTCAAAAGGTGTGAATCCCGACGAAGTAGTTGCAGTCGGTGCGTCAATTCAGGGTGCGTCAATGAGCGGTAACTCTAACTTTAAAGATGTCGTTCTTCTTGACGTAGTGCCTTTGTCAGTAGGTATCGAAACACTCGGTGGCGTGATGACCAAACTTATCGAAGCCAACTCAACAATTCCTATCCGTAAGAGCGAAACATTCTCAACCGCTGCTGATAACCAGCCTTCAGTTGAAATCCACGTTCTTCAGGGTGAACGCCCAATGGCAAAAGACGATAAGACACTTGGTAAATTCCACCTCGATGGCATCGCACCCGCTCCCCGTGGCATACCTCAGATTGAAGTAACTTTTGAAATTGACCAGAACGGTATTCTTAACGTATCTGCCAAAGATAAAGCAACCGGTAAAGAGCAATCAATCCGTATTGAAGCATCAAGCGGTTTGACCGACGATGAAATCAAACGTATGAAAGATGAGGCTGCCGCCAATGCCGCTGCCGACGCTAAAGAAAAAGAACGTGTCGACAAACTCAACCAGGCTGACGCAATCATCTTCCAGACCGAGAAACAGCTCGCTGACCTCGGCGATAAGATTCCTGCCGACAAGAAAGCAGCTATTGAAGCCGCCGTCAACAAACTTAAAGAAGCTCACAAAGCACAGGATATCGCCGGTATCGATGCCGCAATCAAAGAAGTTGAAACAACCTTTGGTGCAGCTCAACAAGATATCCTCAACGCCCAAGCCCAGCAGCAGGCAGGTGCTCAACCAGGTGCACAACCCGGTCCTGACGCCTCAGCTCAGGGTGGTGACGACCACGTTACCGACGTTGACTTTGAAGAAGTTAAATAACAACCCACCCACAATAAAAAACGAGGAGTGTAACCCCGGCGGTTACACCCCTCGTTTTTTTATTATCATTCAAGATTTGTTTTCTATTAATTATTGCCTAATATTTGTAGAATAATATCAAATGTAAGAACAATGTCTGATATAACAACAAAAGCGATTTCTCAGAAAGAGATGAACAGCTATCGATTGACGTCGATGGAAGAGCCCGGCGACGAACGTCTGGCAAACGTAATTAAGGCAGTCTCACAAGCTGCACAAGAAAAATGGGGCGACGCAATAAATCGTATTAAAGATGACATTAAATAATCATCGCCCAGTTTTGATTGTAATTGCCGGACCAAACAGATCGGGCAAGACTTCTGTTACATCATAAATTCTTAATCACGAATGGCTTGAAGAGTCTAAAATCATATCTCGCTACGACAAATCAATCGCTAACTGTATAACACTTTCAACTGTAGTTGACCGGCTTTACATTTATGACAACTCAATCGAAGATGTAGAAGCCAGACTTTTATTCCGTTTAAGCAACAGTAAGCTTGTAAAACGTTATATCGACGCGCTTCCTCAATGGGCTAAGCCGATTTTACCTTTTGCCACTAATTAATCTAATTTGACCTATTAGACCAATAGGTTCTATAAGTTTAATTAAACCAATCAATTTAATTTTCAGAACGGGATGTAGCTTGCCGGGTCGAGGGCTACGCCATTGCGCCAGAGAGAGAGGGTTAAGGCGGGATCTTTGTCAGAAAGAGAGCCGATGCGGACGCCCGAGTTCACTTTATCGCCCGTTTTAACATAGACTGATGAGAGTCCGCTATAAATGGAAACAAACTCTCGGGGATGTTGAATAACGACGGTTATACCATCGCCCGGCTCATTGTAGGTCGAGATGACCGTACCACGATAGACCGCAGCCACGGGAGCCGATGCTGTGGATGAGAGCGTCATCGAACGAGCCTCAACACTGTTCTCGGCATTACCTGAAATCGGAGTTGCTGCGCCTAACGGTCGGTGGAATACCATTCCCTCGGCAGCGACCGGACTTAACACTGACAGGTTGTGACGCTCGCGCCGTTCATATTCGCGAGCAAAACGGCGTTCGGTCTCTGACGTTGGTAATATCGAATCAACAGGAATCAAACGAACTGAATCGGTAGGTGTAGCCTGCATTGCATCCTCAATCGGAGGCGTTGTAAGTGGCAACGAGTCCAAGAAAATACCTCGTATGTTGCTGAGATAGTCATTTTGAATAGAGTTTAGGGCTCTAACCGAATCTAATTTCTCGGCGAGAGCCTCCAGACTGTGTCGCTCATCGGTGTCAAGATAACCGGGCAGTAATGACCTCAACGGAGTTTTAACAACAATGACGATTCCCAAGAACGACACAATAATAAATAATAGGAATGATGAAAATATAAGGCGGCGGGTGCGAAGTTTTATCGACCATATACGTTTAAAACGACTTTGGTCGCCAAATGACAGAACCCATAGATGGGGAAATTTAATCGGGTCTGAATCAGATTGTTCTTTCTTCAAACCCAGACATATCATTATTTTATTAAAATATTCAATCATTCCGCCGCTATTATTATGTTAAATTAACAAATAAAACTAAAATAAATTACACTGCAAATATAAGCAAAATCAGTGTAAAAACAATTATGTGTGTTAAAAACTATTAGTTTATATGAACAAATTTAATCTTCGCATCGTTTTAATATCAAAGTGAGACTGATACCGACAGCCTAAACTTAACAAACTAAAAATCTCGGACAGTCGCTTTTACATTTTAACCTAAATTCAAATTATTTTATTGTGTAATTAAAATCTACAGAAAAATGAGAACGAAATCACTCCTCACAATTGCCGCTTGCGGTGGTGCACTTTTCACAGCAAACCAAGTTAAAGCACAGGACGCTGTTGCTGTTGAAGAAAGCCTTACAGTTATCGAAGCTCCTACATGCAAGGATAACTACTATTCTACAAAACATGACAACTGGTTTATCCAACTCGGTGCCGGTATTCAGTCTCCCTTCGTTGAAAACTATCTTCCCCAGGGCGGCGCGAAACACCACCTCACCGCAACCTACAACGTAGGATTTGGTAAATGGTTCTCACCCTATATCGGATGGCGTCTCGGCCTCAACTACGGTTCACTCCACTTTGACGATGGCGCTTTCTCAAAAGCTAAATTAGCAAACGCTAACTTCGACATCATGTGGGATATGTTTAACTCATTTGGTGGTGTAAATTCAAAACGAGTATTCTCAATTGTCCCCTTCGTCGGAGTAGGCGGTGCTTATACATTTGACGTAAAAACACCTTATGCTAACATCGAACGTCAGGGCGGTCAAATCAAAGATAACTCTTGGACAATTCCCGTTTCAACAGGTCTTCAGCTCCGCTTCCGTCTCAGCCAATACGTTAACTTCTTCCTCGAAGGACGCGCAATGTGGGCAGGTGATAACTTCAATGGCGTAGCTTATGGTGACCCTGTAGATTTCAATATCTCGGCTATCGGTGGTCTCACATTCAAAATCGGTGGTGACTCATTCAAATCTTATAACCCCTGCAACGACCTTGCAATGATCGCAGGTCTCAACAACCAGATTAACGATCTCCGTGGCGAACTCGCTGCAACCGCAACCGCTCTCGCTGCCGCTGAAGCTCAACTTCCTTGTCCTCCCCAGCAGGTTATCGTAGAACAAGTTGAACAAGCTCAACCTCAGGCAATGCTTGCAACCGTAAGATTCGCCCTCAACTCAGCACGCATCTCTAGCGAAGAAATGGTTAACGTTTACAACGTAGCTGAATACCTCAAAGCTAACCCCGAATACAAACTTGACATCAAAGGTTATGCTGACAAAGATACCGGTTCTGCAGCTTACAACATGAAACTTTCTGAACGTCGTGCAAAAGCAGTTTATGACACTCTTACCAAAACATACGGTATCGACGGCTCTCGCTTGACAATCATACCCGAAGGTTCAAAAACTCAGGTTTACGACACCAACGCTTGGAACCGCATCGTAATCTTCGCAACAAAATAATGATTGCAAGAATCAAACAATAATCTAAAAAATATTACCAATCATCCCGACAGTCAACCGGCTGCCGGGATGATTATTTTTATATCATAATCAAATTAAAACCGATACTTATTTTATTTTGCCGTACCAATCTGAAGCATAGTTATTGAGTATGTCGGCAAGCTTTTGCCCTTTCACTCCGACAAGCGAATTTTCAAAAACTTCTTGATTATCCAAGATTTGTTTCTGTAATTTATTTTTTGAGTCTTTAGCTGCCGGTGAAAGATTTGACCAGTCTTTATTTAAGACATCGAAACGGTCAACCACTTTCCAATAATAACCGTCGGGATAGTTTTTACGGAAATCCTTAGTATCTTTGAAATGCTGTTCCTGTGCAGTTTTATATGATTTATATCGTCCAAAGTTTTCAGGAGCTTCAGTCATTCCAAGATACCATGGAATATAAGGCTCGGTACAAGGATGACCAATGCAAAGCCACATCACATTGGCAACTTCAGGCGACATTTCGGCTGTCGGTTTTCTTAGTTGGAAAATAGTGGAGTAAACAGTGCAGTCTGAGCATATCAGACCAACGTGACAAGTATCAGTCTCACTTTTGTGGCTCGACAAAGCCTCAATCATATCCTCGACAGTTACTTTATGTTTTGGATCAAAACTGAACGGATATGTATCGGGATCTGTTGAAAATTCATTACCGGTCAAAGTCTGAAGAGCCGAACGATGACGAAGTACATTATGGTCGGCACGATAGCGGTCTTCTCGACCATAAACGCGTTTGAACGAAAAGTCACCATCCTTTGCCGGGTCATACCATCCCCGCTCGACCGCATATTCAATCAGACTGTCACACGCCATAAAGTTAACAGTGTCGGCAAGATTAATTTTATCAATAACATAGTTATTTGGAATAGCCACAACCTTGTCATCAGGAATACGTTGAGCTACCCAATGCCTGCCCCTCATTACACTTATCATCCAAGCCTCGTCAGCATCGGCAATGAGGTATGTTCGCCCCGTATCGTTATAGCCGAGACGCTCTACAACCTCTCCGGCGACCTTCACTCCTTCGCGGGCCGTGCGGGCACGCTCAGCAACCGTTTTTCTCACAAGATAAACTGTTCCGCCGTCGGTATAATCACGTCTATCCTCAATCGACGGGCAGTAATCGCTTGCCACGGCTACTCCATATTTATTAAAGAATGAATCACTGTTTGTCTGTTTTGGCAGTTCGCACCAAAAATATTGAGCAATACCCTGCTCGGGTTGTGTTAGATAAATATTGACCATCTGTTCACCTGAATCATCTTCATTATGAGCCAACAGCACACTCCCGTCAGCGGTAATATTTTTGCCGGCAAGAATAGCAAAACAATTATCCAACTCGTCACCCATATAAAATGGTGTATCAGCTTTAGAACCAAAAGATAACAAACTCATTGTCACGAGAACGCCCGCCTTGATGCGTCCCATTCCAAACGAAACGACAACATTAGTCAATGATTTCAGCATAATGATATGATTTAAAGATATGATTGGTTTATTGACAAAGATACGATTTTATTTTCACTTAATTATATTAATATGCCAATATATTTAAAAGCCACTCAGTTATTTAAAACTTGAGTGGCCTTTATATCAAATATTTTGTTATCATTCAGAGCATTCGCGCCGCTTGCTGAACGGCTTCGCCGAGAGTGGGATGCCCGTGGATTGTGTCGGCGATTGCATCAACAGTCAATCCGTTAGCCATCGCAAGGGCTACTTCCTGAATCAGGTCAGCGGCATGAGGACCGCAGATGTGACATCCAAGAATCTGACGCGTTTCGGTGTTGACAATCATCTTGACAAGTCCGTCACTTTCGTTCATAGCGAGAGCCTTACCGTTGGCACGGAAAAGAGCTTTAGCCGATTTATATGGCATTTCACCCTCCTTGCACTGTTCTTCGGTCAATCCGACCATAGCACATTCGGGTGTTGTGAATACAGCCGATGGCACGACATTAAGATCAACCTTTTTGCCAAGTATAATGCGCCCCTGAGCCGATGCCGCATGAGCAAGCATACAGCGTCCGTTTACATCACCGATTGCATAGATACCTTCAACCGAAGTCATCATATTGTCATCGACTTCAATACCGCGACGACCGACCGCGATTCCGGTCTTGTCAATTCCTTCAGGGAGAACCGGACGACGCCCCACAGCCATAACGACCAAATCAGAAGCTACTTCGGCTTGCTTGCCCTTTGCCTCATAAACAACAGTCTTGTCAGGCTTGATTTCAGTAACAGCTGCCGATGTGATGATATTGATACCTCGTTTTGCGAGAGCCATTTTAAGGCGTTTTGATATATCTTTATCAAATGGCGGAAGTATTTCCTTACAATATTCAACAACCGTTACATTAACGCTAAACGCATTGAGAATCGAGGCAAATTCCATGCCTATAACTCCCCCACCGATGATTGTGACATTTTCGGGGAACGAAGTCATCGATAACAAACGGTCGCTGTCAACTGCCAACTCTGCTCCGGGGATTGGTAAGCGAGCGGGAGCCGAACCAGTTGCAATAATTATTTTAGGAGCGGTATAGCTTTCCTCCCCCACAACAACAATGCGTGGTTCGACAAACTTAGCGTCACCATGAACAACGGTACAATGCGAAAGTGCCATTTCAACACCCTCGCGAAGTTGGGCAACAACGCTGTCCTTGCGAATTGCCGCAGCCCCATAATTAAGGGTAACGCCATTTACATCAACGCCATACAACGCAGCCTCTTTGACATCAAGAGCAACCTGAGCCGAACGACAGAGTGCCTTGGTCGGAATACACCCACGGTTAAGGCAAGTTCCGCCAAGCTCGCCACGTTCAATAATAACGACATTGAGACCCTCGGCAGCAGCCTCGGCGGCTGTTTCATAGCCACCGGGACCTGCACCGATTATTATAAGGTCAGCCTGATTCATCATAGCTCGGTCAATTCGGTATAATTGACAATCGGATGAAGAGCAGCCTCGGTATCGTCAGGATGAGAAATCGGAGTGTTAAGAGGTGCATTCTTCACAACGTCTGGAGTCTCTTTTGCTTCACGAGCAATGTCACGCATCACGTCAATGAACTCGTCGAGTGTCTGGAGCGACTCGGTTTCGGTCGGTTCAATCATAAGTGATTCATGGAACAATAGCGGGAAGTAGATTGTAGGAGCATGATAGCCGTGGTCAAGCAAACGTTTTGCAACATTAAGAGTTGTCACGCAGGTTGACTTATCAGCCAAACCGTCAAACACAAACTCATGTTTACAAACGCCCTCGATTGGCAAGCAGTAAACATCTTTGAGCGATTCCTTGACATAGTTGGCATTAAGTGTTGCCAGTTTACCGGCTTCTTTCAATCCTTGATTTCCGAGTGAAAGGATATAAGCTAATGCACGAGCCTCAACTGCAAAGTTACCGAGATGAGCACTTATAGAGCCAAGCGATTTTTTATCGGAAATAACCGAAAATGAGCCGTCGCTGTTTTTGACTACACGCGGATTTGGCAAGAATTGTTCGAGTCCGGCACGAACACCGACAGGACCGGCACCGGGACCACCGCCACCATGAGGGGTCGAGAAGGTTTTATGAAGATTGATGTGCATTACATCAAATCCCATATCGCCGGGACGAGCCATTCCGAGCATCGGGTTCAAGTTTGCACCATCGTAATAGAGCAATGCGCCTGCAGCGTGAACGAGCGATGCAATTTCAGGGATATTTTTCTCAAAAATACCAAGTGTGTTGGGGTTTGTCATCATAACCGCAGCCACAGTGTCGTCGAGCAGCGGTTTGAGATCCTCAACATCAACTGTTCCATCGGGACGGCTTTTAACCTCAATAATTTCATAGCCTGCAACAGCGGCTGATGCAGGGTTGGTTCCATGAGCTGAGTCCGGCACGATTACTTTTGTACGTTTTACGTCACCACGGCTGTTATGATATGCCTTGATAACGAGAAGTCCGGTCAATTCGCCGTGGGCTCCGGCATAGGGATTGAGTGTAAACTCAGCCATTCCGCCGACTTCTGATAGCGCGCACTGTAATGTATAGTAAAGTTCCAATGCACCCTGAACAGCCTTGTCGGGTGTAGCAGGATGAAGCGAGGTGAACGCAGGATGAGCGGCAACTTCTTCATTGATTTTAGGATTGTACTTCATTGTACAAGATCCAAGAGGATAGAAACCTGAATCAACACCAAAGTTGTTGGTTGACATATTATTATAATGACGCACAACCGATGGTTCGTCTACCTCAGGGAGCTCAAGTTTTGATGTACGTTTGAGATTTTCAGGAAGTTTAACCTCGGGAAGATGGTTTTCGGGAATCTTGTAGCCCTTTCTTCCGGGTTGTGAAAGCTCAAATATGAGCTTGCTGTAAAAATCGCGATTCATTGTTAAGAATTTTTTAAGCGTGGACTACAAAGATTTTACTATCTCAACGAGGCGATCCATCTCTTTAACTGTCTGCATTTCTGTAACAGCAATCAAAAGACGGTCTTCTGCAATCTGAACACCGGCGAGAATTCCTTCCTCAAGTGCCCGGTCAACAATTTTTTGAGCCGGAACTGAGGTTGTGATGCAGAATTCATTAAGGAACGGACGATTGGGGAATGTCAATTTGCATTTACCTGTCGCAACAAGTTTTTCAGCAAGATAATGAGCGCCGTCACATCCTTGACGATTGACATCAGACATTCCTTTAGCACCCATTAACGACATATATATTGTCACATAAAGTGACATAAGTCCTTGGTTTGAACAGATGTTACTTGTAGCTTTTTCACGACGTATATGTTGTTCGCGGGCTTGGAGCGTCAACACAAAAACACGACGTCCGTCCTTATCTTTTGTAGCACCTACGATTCGACCGGGAATTTTTCGCATAAGAGCTTTTTTAGCGCAGAAAAATCCGAGGTAAGGACCGCCAAAACTCAGAGGAATTCCAAGTGATTGAGCATCGCCGACTGCAACATCGGCGCCCCATTCGCCGGGAGTTTTGATGGTTGCAAGGTCGAGTGCAACGCAGTTCATAATCAACAGTGCTTTAGCCGCTTTACAATCATCGGCAAATCCGGCAAAGTCTTCGATAATACCATAACGGTTACGGGTAGCGACAATCACACCTGCAACATCTCCCTTGGCAAGAAGTTGATTCATGCTGTCACGCGAGGTCACGCCGTCAACCTCATCAATAAGAGATATTTCAACACCATGATAACCGGCATAGGTCTTAACAACATCAATAACAGCCTGATTGACAGTTGATGAAATCAAAACATGGTTACGTTTGCGAGCATGAGCCACTGCCATCATCATGGCTTCGGCTGTTGCAGTCGTCCCGTCGTACATCGAGGCATTGGAAACTTCCATGCCTGTCAAACGGCACATCATTGACTGATACTCGAATATATACTGCAGTGTACCCTGTGAAATTTCAGGCTGATAGGGTGTATAGGCTGTCAAGAACTCCGAACGAGCTATAAGTGAACCTATTACAGCAGGAGCATAATGGTCATAGAAACCATTGCCGGCAAAGCAAACTAAATCATCATTCTTTTTGCCAAGATTGTTAAAGAAATCGCGCACCTCTTTTTCGCTCATTTCGTCGGGCAAATTATAGTCGCGACGGAAAAGCAACTGTTCAGGCACGTCGGCATAGAGATCGTCAATAGAAGTAACGCCACATTTTTTGAGCATCACATCTATATCGGCATCAGTATGCGGGAAATAGCGATGAGACATAATTATTGGTTTTAAAAAAGCAGACGCAACCCATGTTGTCTTTTTAATAAAAGAGTTAAGGGATTGCGTCTATTAAAATTTTGTTATGTATTTAAGGTATAACCGAGCGTGAGCTATGAATTAATGTTCAGCCTCACAAACTTTTGCATAAGCTGCCTCGTCAAGAAGGTTGTCGAGTTCAGCGGGGTCTGACAACTCGATTTTGATGATCCAATTGTTCATTGCATCTTCATTTACCAAACGAGGATTGTCGGCGAGTGCTTCATTAACTTCAATAACTTCACCCGATGCTGGAGCAATAAGGTCAGAAGCGGCTTTCACACTTTCGATAGCACCGAAATCTTCTCCGGCTTCAACTTCATCGCCAACTTCGGGCATATCAACATAAACTACGTTGCCGAGTGCTTTTTGAGCATAGTCAGTGATTCCGACATAACCAACGTTGCCATCAACCTTGATATATTCGTGAGAGGGAGCGTAATAGATTTTCATTGTGTTTGTTATTTTATTGGTTTATATTATCAATTTATTGTTTATAGCTTTTTTTGTAGAATTTTTTCTTGACAACCACGGCGGGGAATGTTTTGCGACGGATGCGCACTTTGACCGGAGTATCAAGTTTGGCATAATCAGCATCAACAAGAGCCATTGCTATTGATTTGTCAACCGAGATTGCATGATAGCCGGTTGTGACTTCTCCGATAACCTCGTCATTTTCGTTCAGTACTTCGTAGCCGTGACGGGGAATTGCACGGTCTTGCAATTCGAGTCCGACAAGTTTACGTTTGGAACCTTCAGCCTTTTGTTTAGCGATTGCATCTTTACCGATAAAATCGTCTTTGTCAAGTTTGACAAACATTGACAAACCGGCTTCAACCGGAGTAATATCGTCAGACAATTCGTCGCCATACAGCGGAAGTCCGACTTCAAAGCGCAAGGTATCACGGCATCCGAGACCACAAGGCTCAACCTTACCTGATGCGAGAAGTGCGTTCCAGATTTCGACAGTCAAAGCGTGGTCACAGTAGATTTCAAAACCGTCTTCACCTGTATATCCCGTACGGCTGATGATTATCGGTTTACCTTTGTAGGTCAATTCTTTAAATGTGTAGAACCCGAGATCGGCACATTCGATACCGAGAACTTCAGTAATGATTTTTTCAGCTTCGGGACCCTGAATTGCGAGTTCGCCGAGCGAGTCAGAGAGATGATCAATCTCTACATTAAAACCGTTACGATGAGAAAGAATCCAATCGACATCCTTGTCAATGTTTGCTGCATTGATAACGAGGAAGAAGTGATTTTCGCCACGTTTGTAAACGAGCAAGTCATCAACGACTCCACCAGTCGGATGAAGCATCATTCCGTAGAAGCATTGTCCAACCGGAGCGCCGGTAACATCATTAGTGAAAATGTAATTTACAAATTTCTCGGCATCGGGTCCTTTGACATCAACCTCACCCATGTGAGAGACATCAAAAACACCGCAAGCGTTACGAACTGCGTTATGCTCTTCGACAATGCCACGATACTGAATCGGCATGTCAAAACCGCCAAACGGACTCATTTGAGCACCAAGGTCAACATGACATTGATGGAGGCATGTTTTTTTCATATCAGCCATGATATTAGTTATCTGGTTAAAAGTTAGAAATGTGTTATATTTGGCTACAAAATTACATATAAATAATGTTGAAACCAAAAAATAACTAATAAATAAATCATGTTTTCACATAATTTTCTCACATCACCCGGCTAAAACATCATAAAATAAAAAAGGCTCGCCAATAGCGAGCCGAAAGAGTCTTGATTAGACTTCGTGCAAAATTTACTTCGCAAAAGTACGACGTTCTTTGATGCGTGCTTTTTTGCCTGTAAGACCGCGGAGATAGTAAAGTTTTGCACGACGTACCTTACCATATTTGTTTACCACGATAGAGTCGATGAAGGGAGACTCGATAGGAAAGATACGTTCTACACCCACGTTATCGCTCATTTTGCGAACAGTGAAACGTTTTTTGTTTCCTTCGCCAACGATTTTGATAACTACACCACGATACTGCTGGATACGTTCTTTGTTACCTTCTTTGATACGGTAAGCAACTGTAATAGTATCGCCGGGGTTAAATTCGGGGTGCTGTTTGCCGGTTGCAAAAGCCTCTTCGGCAACTTTAATTAAATCCATTTTTAATTGCAATTTAAAATGTTAACAATGCTCGCAACATTTCACGGGCACCTCACGTCCCGCCAGCGGTTACGAAATCGAGTGCAAAGTTACGTCTTTTAATGACAATGACAAAACTTTATCAACAGGACAAACACAAACTTTAACATGTTTTAACCTTAGAACGTCATGTGAAATGCGATTCTTACCCCCCCGTGATCAACGCCGGGACGATTACGATAGGACAAACGCCAGACATAGTCAAGTCGCAGACACTTTAAAATATTATCAAGCCCGACACTCGCCTCCATGTAAGGTTTCCAGTTCATATTAACCGAATGTTCCGATTCCGGAAATTGATAAAGCGATAGATTATGCATTGGATTATTTCGTTTGCTGAGATTTCCCACTACTCCTCTGAATGAAAACACTTCACGCAGCTTAAGTTTCTTCACATAAGGAATATTGTTGAGTATCAATCCGTTTGCCCAATAGGTCAAGAACCATGTAAATTGAGTGTCATTAATAAATTCCATCGGATTCATCAGCGAGAAACTTTCGCGTTGTATCGTGAATGAGGTATTTGCGTTTGGAATAAGCAAGTTGATAAACGGCGATCGGCTCCAAACATGGCTTCCTTTTATCTTCCCGTCAAGATAGCCGAATGCCGAGAACCAGAATCGCTTTTCGGCTGAGAACTCGGTCTTGTTTATGGCAAATGTATTACCCAAAAACGAAGCCGGGGCGTATGTATGGCTCAACTGAATCACAGGAGCATCACGATTTATCGAAACACGATGAGACTTAGTTTGATAGACCTTCTCGCCGGGAGCAAATCTGATGCCAAGAGTAAGCCCGGTTTCCTGATAGTGACTGAACGATTGACCATATCCATTTTTAAACGGAACCCATTTTGTAGCCTCTTGACGTGTATGGCTCAGTTCTGCCGTAAAAGCAAAATTGGCATAGTTTTCAAGAGTATAAAGCAACTTAGTGTCACGCTGATAAGTGACACGATTGTCTTTAACTCGTTTTAACGACAGCACAAAATTATCGGCATTTGTAAACAGGTAGTGTTGCCCAATCTGGTTAAGATCGTATGTATGCGACAGTCTTAGCGAGTGAACGGGAAACTCTCGCGAATGATATTTCTTTGGAATAAATGAGTATTCAATTTCTCCATTATATTTAAACTTATGGTCACGACATCCATAGGCGACATAACCGCGGCCAAACCAATTAGGCGATAAATTTGCCGTTGTCAACCCACCGGCTCTCAAACGCACGCCCTCAACCGAATTATAGCTTATTAATGTGTTTACCGGACCAAGATCAAATTTACTCTTTTTAGGGTCACGATCGGTGGAGACATACCCAGACACCAGAATCTTGAGCACCTTCTCTGTCCAGTAATACAAAGGTACCGACCTCATTCCTTCAACCAATGAAGAAATACGGTTTTCATTTCTCATGGCAGGCTCAAAACCCTTTGCCTCAGCCCAGTATGAATCATCACGAGTATATGCGCTATCGGGGATTATCACTTGACGTGTATCATTAAACACTTCAACATTGTCAGGTTGTTCAAAATTATGCCCGTCATATCGGGTTGATCGTCGGGCATAAAGTCCTTGAACACCCGGCAAAATCGACAACTCAAGTGTCATATCGTCACGCGTTTTAAGTCGGGTGCCGTCGGATGCCCGGTCATAATCCTGACGTATATACATGTGGTCGATAAAATTGACATTACTTCCCGGAGGCAATCTCATCACAACTCGGCGAACAAACATTGTCGTGTCACCCTCAGGCACATAAACTTGTCCTGTAAAACCAAACACTGCCGTATTGTGTGGCGTAAATGACAGTTCGACACACCGCTCGCCGTCAATATCGACCGTATCAGTCAGAAAAAACTTATAAAAATCGGGCGCAATACGAGAAAGCGGACTGACAAACCTATTATGTAACAGATTGATATCATTGTCATATAAATCTATTTCGCGAAAAAAATCCTCAACAAGCACCTGAACATTCTCCTGATCGGAAATATCGTCAAGCCCGACACGTTTTATGGCATTGACAGTCTCTTTCTCACTTTGTGGATCACGGCGGAAATTGATTTCTGACGCCTTTTCTTTTACTGACAAAATGAGAACAGGTGTACCCGACACATCACTCGTATCAACATGTTCACGCAAAAAGCTGAATTTACCCTTAATCAATCCTTTGTCATAATTTTCTATATCAAATTTGTTGAGTCCCAATGCAATACGCTCATATCGATTATAGTTATAATTTTCATGGCGAACCCTGGGATTTGTCAAATCGTTACCGGCACGAATCTTACGGGCAAAGTCAACCGCCGGATTATTCTTCTTGGAATATTTTGAGCGTTTTTGCTTCAGCGTAACCTCTTTAAGATTGACATTTTGCGGATTAAGTGCAATTTTAAGTAAAGGTTCATCCCGGGCGATGACAACTCGTTTGGAGTCATATCCCATTACCGAAAACCTGAGGGTAATAGAATCGGTAGTAACGGGAAAATTCAGATATGCCTGTCCGTTTTCGTCACATTGTGTACCATACCCTGTACCTTCAACAAAAATTGTGACATAAGGTACCATATTCCCGGTAGACGAATCGACAACTTTAAGTCTTGTGCGTCCGTGGAGTGAAAGCGCGATTAAAAATAAGAGGAGAGAGAAAATAAATCGGTTCACAAAGGTTAGTTTTAAATCTTACTGATTGAATTTTGGATTTATTGTTTTATAAACTCAACTTCGTCAATGATTTGCCGTGCAAGAAGTTGGGTTAACGAATCATTCTTAGCGATCTCGTCACGAGCGGCTGCCAATGATTGGTCGGCATCTCTTGAAATTATATTAAGATATAGTCTTAGAGCCGCATATCGGCTCATCGATGCCGGAGATTTAATCAAATCATCGGCAAGAGCTGGTGCAAAATCGAGGTGACGCACCAATCGATGACATATTATATCTATTTCTTCAGTAGTCTGAGCACCGGCAAGCCACTGATAGGCTGTGTCATAATCCATCTGTTCATGCGGATAAATCATCGGTGCCAACATCAGACTCTCACGAGTTGTCGTGTTGTTATGAAGCGTTTCGGCTATCTCGCGATTGGGACCGATCGCCTCGGCAATCTCAACCAATTGTGGAATTGTCAAGCCAAAAACAATTGAATAAGGAGCCCCTGCCTTACGCAATGCATCAGCAATCACGCCATTACGCATTGCAAAGAACTCACGTTTTATAAGCTGTATATTGTTATAATTCATTGTTCGATTGAGGTCTTACAGAATACAAAGTTACAAAAAACATCTCAATCTTGCAATAGTTACAATATTTCTACCCGCCTGAACATCTCCGCATAATATTCAGCCTTTTTATCCAATGCCAATGGATAGGCTCGCGATGTTGACGGCATACGGAATATTTCGAGTCCGTCAGCCGACTTTACCATCTCCCCCATTTTGGGCAACGGCGTATCAGTCAAAGTTGCGATGACACCCGCAGCTTTTTCGCCTGTTGTCGCCACAGCGTGACAATCGGGCATTTGCGCGAGTAAATCAAACAATGGTACGGGCTCTATTATCTCAAGAAATTTATCTGATGCATTTCCCTTTAGACGGCGCACCTTACGAGCCGTGTCATTTAGTGCGATATGATGTTCAATCATGAGTGCCTTACACGCCTCCATATCAAAACGTTTGCTTGTTGAATCGCGCAAGGCATCAGGGTTGTTCAGAAATATCAGTCCCATTACTTTCCAAAAATCATTGGTCGGATTAGGGTAATAAAAATCCATACTCCAACGGTGAGACCCGGGAGGAAAAGTTCCCATTATCAATATGCGGGCGCCATCAGGCATAAATGGCTCCCACGGATGTTGTTCTATCGGCAAATATTCATTATTTTCCATATATTAAAAACAGAAATGCCGCCAGACAAGTTCATAAAACCAAATCTGACGGCAAATAGTTTTTTTTTGTTATTTATCGAACAGCGATTACTTCGATTTCAACCAAAACTTTTTTGGGAAGTTCACGAACTGCGACAGCCGAACGAGCGGGGAACGGTTCGCTGAAGTTCTCAGCATAAACAGCGTTCATTGCTGCGAAATCGTTCATATCAGCGAGGAATACAGTTGTTTTAACAACGTTATCCATTGTCAAACCTGCTTCTTTAAGGATAGCCTTAACATTTGCAAGTGACTGAGCGGTTTGAGCTGTGATACCCTCAGGAATTTCACCGGTTGCGGGATTTACGGGAATTTGACCTGAACAGTAAACAAAAGCACCGGCATCAATTGCCTGGCTGTAAGGACCGATTGCGCCGGGAGCGGCTGTGGTTGCGATAGGTTTTTTCATAATTGTAACTGATTTAATTATTATTTTTTGGAGTATCTTCGGTATAATCGAGGTCTGCAATTTTTATATTGTTGTAATCGTCATACAGCTTAATACTGATATGGCTGATTAGTTCTGACACCTCTTTAAAATCTGTATCAAAATTGATTATAAAGTCGTCATCTCCATGATTTCTCAATTCATGAAGTATGTGGCCGACTGTTAAATCCTGAAGATCTACTGCCGGAACATACCCAACCTGATGAGTATTCTCGTCAACCTCAACTTTAAGAACAAGTCCGCAACAGCGAAGTTCTTCAATTATCTGAGTTACAAGTTTAATAGGGATTCCGTACAACCGCGCAAAGTCGTTGGCATCGGGGGGAGTTTCCTGCTTTTTATAATGTCGGCAAATAACCACCATAACTGCGAACAAAATCTTACGGCGATAATCAAACGATATATTCGATATTTGCTTTGAATATGAATAAAGCACAAAATTTTGAGATGAGAAGCACAATACCGCACCGGCAAGCGTAATCACCCACACGAGCTGCATCCACAACATCAGCAACGGCAAAAAGGCGAAGCTACCATATATTGCGTTATATTTTGAAACATAAATCTGCCCCGAAACAAACAACCATTGGAGAATAGTAAACGCTGTTCCCGATAAAACTCCGGCTATCAACGCGTTGGAAAATTTTACTCGCGCATTTGGCAACAGCTTATAGACTCCGGCAAAAAACAGCCATATCAAAACGACGCTTGACAAATCGACCAAAGTCGAAATCAGGGGCGACATCGCCTCAAACGGAAGAACAACCTGCAACGCCGATGACATCAACACGTTAATACCGGTTGAGCAGATCATCAATACCGGCAAAAGGAAAATAATCGCCATATAGTCGGTCAGCTGACGCCAAACCGTACGTCCCGGCACACTCCATATTTTATTTAACGCAATCTCGGCTGAACTGACAAGCGAGAACAAAGTCCACAACAAAAACAAAATACCCACACCGATAAATATGCCACCCGATGCCTGATTGAGATATGAATCTACAAAACTGAAGCCTCGTTCAAGCACCTCACGCTGAGCCGGGAAATAGCCCAACAACGTTGTTTTCAGAAGATTGTCAAAACCAAAGCCACGACCGATTGCAAATATTAACGCTAATGCCGGAACGATAGCCAAAAGCGTTCTGAAAGCCATTGCGCACGCCGTTGACTGAATATCCTTATTTAAAAATGACTGCACCGACAAATTAATCGTCTTGACCAACTTTTGTTTAAATCCGTTCGCATCGTCACTCCAAACCCCTTCAGCGCAATAAAAATATTGCTGACGAAACCATTCAATCAAACGGTTTAATCGGGGATAACGCTCTTCAAACGATTTTTTTGAATCCATAGTGACAAGATTGGAAACGTGGTTTTGACATTTATCGACACAAAGTTACAACTAAATTTTGGTTTAACAAAGTGTGATTTATCCCTTTAATTTAAATTATTTTTGATTAATGTAAAAATCTTTCGTAACTTTGAAGGCAAAACAGTTATTAAATTAATTTATTAAAACCAATCACCATAAAAAACCAATTTATGAAAAAAACAATGTTATGTTGCATGGTGGCATTGTCAGCATTTGCTGCCGGCGCAACAACTCCGTTGTGGATGCGCGACATCAGAATCTCGCCCGACGGCTCTAAAATTGCCTTTACCTACAAAGGCGACATCTATACCGTTCCAACCGCCGGTGGTACAGCAACACGTCTGACTACACTCCCCTCATACGAACAGGAACCGGTTTGGTCACCCGACGGAAAATCAATTGCTTTTGCAAGTGACCGTCACGGCAGTCATGACGTTTTCATTATGCCGGCTACCGGAGGTACAGCGACCCGCCTGACTTTCAACTCTGCATCTGAAATTCCTCAGGCTTTCACCCCCGACGGCAAAAGCGTCCTTTACACCGGACACATTCAAGATCCCGCCTCTTCTATCCAGTTCCCGGCAGCCCGAATGACCGAACTTTATGCTGTTCCCGTTAACGGTGGCAAAAGCACTCTCGACAATGCCGCAGTAGTTCTGCTCCCCTCTTTCAGCCCCGACGGCTCATGGATGGTTTACGAAGATTACAAAGGTATGGAAGATGTCTGGCGCAAACACCACACTTCATCTGCAACTCACGACATCTGGCGCTACGACTCAAAGACAAAGAAATATGACAAAATCATAAGCCACGCCGGCGAAGACCGCAACCCCGTTGTTTCGCCCGACGGAAACACAATCACTTTCTTGAGTGAGCGCGACGGCAAGTCAATGAACATATATACTGCGCCGGCGTCAAACCCATCTGACATCAAACAGGTTACCGACTTCAAAACTCACCCTGTCCGTTTCCTTTCTCAGGCTAAAAACGGGACTTATGCCTTTGGCTATGACGGTGAAATCTACACAATGGGTGCCGACAACAAACCGACCAAAGTTAAAGTCGACATTACAATTGACGAAACTCCCGACATCGAACGTATCGCTGTTCGCCCCTCGGGAAGCGCCGCTATCTCACCCGACGGCAAACAAATCGCATTTACCTCTCGCGGTAACGTATTTGTCGCTTCAGCCGACTACTCATCTTTAAAACAGATTACCGATACTCCCGAAGGCGAAAGCCATGTCAGCTGGTCGCCCGACGGCAAGACACTCATCTATGAATCAGAACGTGACGGTCACTGGAACCTCTACACCGCTACTGTTCCCAACGAATCAGACCCCAACTTCTCTAACGCTACCGTTATCGAAGAAAAAGCACTTTTCAATCCTAAAGACGGAATCGAACGCAACTACGCTCAATATTCTCCCGACGGTAAGAGCCTTGCTTTCATGCAAGACCGCACCAAAATCATGATTATGGACCTTGCTACCAAGAAAGTACGCCAGCTCACCGACGGCTCAACCGTTACTCGTCGCACAAGCGGGGTTTCTTTCGACTGGTCACCCGACAGCAAATGGATTCTCACCACAGTTGTCGACAACCACCACGATCCTTACTCTGACATTGCTATTATTAATGTAGCCGACGGCAAAATGATTAACCTTACCGAATCGGGCTATACCTGCGACTCTCCCCGCTGGGCATTTGACGGCAACGCAATCACCTATACCACCGAACGCTACGGTATGCGCAGCCACGCTTCATGGGGATCTCAAGACGACGTTATGATTGTATTCCTCAACCGCGAGGCATTTGACAAATTTGAGCTTAGCGAAGAAGATTACCAGCTTATGAAAGATGCTGAGAAAAACAGCAAAAAAGACTCTGCCGACTCAGCCGATTCTAAAGACAAAAAAGCCGCGCCCGCAAAAAAAGCGACTGTAAAAGACATCGTTGTCGAACCCGAAGGCATCGCCCGCCGTACAGTTCGCTTGACTCCCTTCTCATCGGCTATCGGTGACTATATCGTAACCAAAGACGGTGACAAACTCTACTACACTACCCGTGCAAACCCCGACGGCAAATATGACCTATGGAGCATTGATATGCGCAAAGGTACTCCTTCTCAGGTTAAAAAAGATATGGGTCGCGGATTCATGGAAATGGACAAAGACGGCAAAATCTACTTCCTCGGCCAACACTCTCAGCGTCTTGACCCCAAATCGGGCAAGACAACTGCTATCACAATGAATGGCACTCAGCTCATCAACCACGACGCTGAACGCAACTATATGTTTGACTATGTGAAAGTACAGGAAGGCAAACGTTTCTACAACACCAATATGCACGGTGTTGACTGGGAAAAGATGACCGAATCTTACCGCAAGTTCATGCCTCACATCAACAACAACTATGACTTTGCCGAAATGCTCAGCGAGCTCCTTGGCGAACTCAATGTTTCTCACACCGGTGGTCGCTACTCTCCCGAACGTAACCCGGCTGTCGAACCCACCGCATCGCTCGGTTTACTCTTCGACATGGCTTACAACGGCAAAGGTCTCAAGATTGACGAAGTCATTGCCGGAGGTCCGTTTGACAAAGCAGCTTCTAAAGTGAAAGCAGGTTGCATCATCGAAAAAATCAATGACGTCGAAATTACTCCTACAACCGACGACAGCCAGCTTCTCAACGGTCTTGCCAACAAAAAAACACTCATCTCGATCTACAATCCCGCTAACGGCGAACGTTGGGTTGAAACAATCAAACCTATCACCGCCGCCAAAATGAACAGCATCATGTATGACCGTTGGGTTGAAAGCCGTGCAGCCGAAGTTGACCGCCTCAGCAATGGTCGTCTCGGATATGTCCATATCAAATCAATGGACGACGGTTCATTCCGCCCGATGTACTCTGACGTTCTCGGTAAATATAACGACCGCGAAGGTATCGTAATCGACATCCGTCACAACGGTGGTGGTCGTCTCCACGAAGACCTCGAAGTATTCTTCAGCGGTAAAAAATATCTCACTCAGGTTGTCCGCGGACAAGAAACCTGCGACATGCCTTCTCGCCGTTGGAACAAACCGAGCATCATGCTTCAGAGCGAAGCCTGCTACTCAAATGCTCACGGAAGCCCATGGGTTTACAAGACTACAGGTATCGGCAAACTCGTCGGTGCTCCCGTTCCCGGAACTATGACATCAGTTAACTGGGTAACTATGCAAGACCCGACAATGGTGTTTGGCATCCCCGTGGTTGGCTACCTCACCGCCGAGGGCAACTACCTCGAGAACACTCAGCTCGAGCCCGATGTTCTCGTTCTTCCCAACCCTGCTGACGTAAATGCCGGAGTTGACAAACAGCTCGAAGCTGCAGTCGAAACTCTCCTCAAAGATATCGATGCTCAAAAGAAGAAAAAATAAGCTACAAACTTATAAAAAAAGAGGTTGACCAATCGGTCAACCTCTTTTTTTAACCTCTTTTGACAACCGGCATCACAACCGAGAACGTTAGAAAGACATATCCAAACGTAATGAGACACAAGAAAATATAATCACTGATCTGTATCACCGGATTAGTATAAAGACCGGTCAGCTGTCTAACAAGCATTATCGTCAAAACAATGAACGACAATACAAAACTTGCAATTTCCCATCCCGAGAACAAACGGCGTCTTCGTTCGGGCAATCTGTTCATCGTTTTGCTCACAAACCATTCGTCTTTACGCTCTGTCGGCAGGTTTTCTTTAAGAAACTCTGCTATATTTTTATCGGTTAACTTATTGTTATTCATAACTATTATTTTTTAACGGTTCATCACATCAGCCATCTTTACACGTGCTCGCGAAAGATAGCTTTTCACTGTACCCTCAGGACAACCGAGAATATCGGCTACCTTTTTAATGGGCATATCTTCAATATAAAACAATAAAACTATAGATTTTTCAGTATCGTTCAACGATGCCATGCAATGTTCAAGATCGATTTTCGCATCGCTTGCCGCTCCTGTTTCAGCCGACAATTCAGGAATGACTACCTCATCGGCCGACACTTCACGGTTACGGCGTTTCCAATCGATAAATTCATTGTAGGCAATGCGATAGAGCCACGTTTTGAATTTAGAGATACCTTTGAAAGACCTTATCGAAAGATAAGCTCTCAAAAAAGTATCCTGTGACAAATCATCAGTTAAAGCCGCATCGTTACCGGTGAGATTGAAAAGGAAACGGCGCAGTCCCCCTTCATACTCGGTAACAAGCCTGCCGAATGCATCGCGGTCATCAGCCGCGACACATCTGGCAATCAGCTTTAACTCTTCAAAACGTGACAACATCAGCTATCGCTCGTTTCAGTTATTATTTTTTAATGATATTGTAATAGGTAAGCAACTGTCCTGCTCCGATCATCAACGGAATGATACCGATTACCGCAACCGCCCGCGCCTCCCAAACCGTAAATATTATCGCAAAGCCAATACCTATTGCAACGTTACGCCAACCATTTTCAAAGTTACGGGTTTTGCGGTAAACCGGGGGGATAGGCTGTGACGGTTGGGGAGCATTCTCGGTTGAATCTTCCACAACTCCCACCGTTTCGTTGTCATTCTTAGCCGTATTGTCATATTTAATATCGACCGACCAGCCGCGGTCTGACGACGGATTGTAAAATACTTCGGGCAACTGATAGTTATTCTCTATAGCCTTTGCTATTAACTCATTGCGGTTCTTGGCTCGGCGATAGAAAAAGTGAAGGACAGCCAAAACAACCAAGAGGAAAAACACAACAATCACAACCGTAATAAATGTCACTTGCACCATTCTGACACGCGAACGTTCAAGGTTATAATAATTAGAATCACTTGCCGATTTAACTTCTATAGTCAAGCCCTCGACAGTTACATTTAATGGTGCGGACTTAACAGTATTGCTGACAACGGCTCTCACTGTATCTCCGGCAGCATTTACCGAGAAAAGCGTGTCGTTGACCGACGACGAAATTTCAGACATCTTTTCTTGAATGTTTTCGGCAAGACGCTCCGAAAAGCTCGATCTGATTTCCTCGACAATCTTTTTAGTGTCAGGTTCTGACGGTCTTGACGGTGCCGGAACGCACGACATCAACATTGTCATGACAACGGCAACAATAGGGATTAAAAGGTTCTTTTGTTTCATATTGATAATTTTTTATTGATATCTTTGTTTATTTCTGTATGTTTGACGAATAACCAATGCTTGAGGTTGCAAAGATAATCAAAAAAACTGCTTTTTAACTCTTATTAAGAATAAGAAAAAAGTGTCACACCTTTCGGCATGACACTTTTCACATCGCAAACTTGCTATATTCCTATTGTTTTATTTATTTCTC
>CAMWIM010000018.1 GCA_947174335.1 uncultured Porphyromonadaceae bacterium
AAAATGCACTATTTCATATCAGCCGGTGAAGCATCGGGCGACCTTCATGCCGCCGACTTAATCAAAGAGCTAAAGGCTGCCGACCCTGATGCGTCGTTCACTTTTCTCGGTGGAGACAAGATGGCAGAAGCTTCGGGGCGAGGTCCGCTTATCCATTATCGCGAAATGGCTTACATGGGTTTTGTAAATGTGGCGATGAACTTAAAAAAAGTTCTCACAAACCTTTCAACAGCCCAAAATGCGTTGATTGCAGTCAAGCCTGATTGTCTCATTTTGGTTGACTATCCATCGTTCAACTTGCGACTTGCCGAGACCGCATATAATCGCAAGATACCGGTTTATTACTATATTTCGCCAAAGGTATGGGCGTGGAAAGAGAACCGCGTCAAGACCATGAAACGCTTGATTAGACGTATCTTTTCGATTTTGCCCTTTGAAACCGCCTATTTTGCCAAGAAAGGCATCGATGTGAAATATGTCGGCAACCCAAGTCTTCACGAAGTTGACCGTAAACTTGCAAAGTTACCTTCTGAAACTGAATTTCGGCAGTCGTACGGGCTCGGTTCGCAAAAGATAATCGCCCTTTTGCCGGGTAGCCGTGTAGGCGAGATAAAGGACAATTTGCCAATCATGGCACGTGCTGTGGCAAATATAACAGATTATCAGCCGGTTATCGCAGCATCGCCGGCAATTGACACAGAGTTGTATCATACGCTCGCACCGAGCATCAAATTCATTTCTAACGCGACATTTGAGTTACTCGCATTTGCTCGCGCAGCGGTTGTGACAAGCGGAACAGCAACCCTTGAGGCTGCTCTTATCGGTACTCCACAAATCGCAGTCTATCGCTCGGTAGGGTCAAAAATTGCGTATGGTATTTTTGAGCGCATTCTCAAAATCGATTATGTCACACTCCCCAACCTCATAATGAACAAGGAAATTATTCCTGAATTGTTGATGCATCACTGTACGCCGCAAGCTATTCAATCATATCTTGCTCCGCTTCTTGGCGACACTCCGATGCGAAAAAAAATGATTGAGAACTACACCGAAATGAGAAGACGACTCGGAGTCTCAGACCCGGCAAAAGAAGCTGCAACAACAATAGTCAACGACTTGAAAAATAAATAACCGTGCCCCGGCAATCTGATAAAAGTCCAATCACACCGCTGAATCTCCCGACCGCCCAACTTCAGCTTAGTCGCTCTGATAAGGGCGACATTGTTGTGTTTGACCCATTGCGAAAGAAAAATGTGATACTCACACCAGAAGAATGGGTGCGCCAGAACTTTGTATCATATTTGACTAATAATCTCGGTTATCCTCAATCACTTATGGCAAACGAGACTGCCATTACACTCAACGATACCCGTCGCCGATGTGATACGGTTGTCTATGATCTCCACGCCAAACCGATGGTGATTGTTGAATACAAAGCTCCTGAAATCAATATTACACAAGAGGTATTTGACCAAATTGTGCGATATAATATGGTTCTTCATGCTCGTTGTCTGATTGTTTCCAACGGATTGTCGCATTACTGCTGCATCATCGACTACAACAACTTAACCTATAAGTTTTTGAAAGAAGTACCGACATTTGCCCAACTCACCACCGATAACAAATGAATCTTCTAAACAAATATCTGACAGATTATAAATCAATTATTAGGCTCGGTCTGCCAATCCTTATCGGACAGCTCGGCATGATTGTCGTTGGTTTTGCCGACAATATCATGCTCGGACGATATTCAACCGAAGCACTGGCATCAGCTTCGTTTGTCAACAATATGTTTAACGTTGCCATCTTTGCCTGCATGGGATTTACCTATGGTCTCACTCCCATCGTCGCATCACTGTTCTCTCGCGGGAAACATCATGAAATCGGATCGAACGTAAGAGTAGGACTGATTTTTAATATCATATTTGCAAGTATCGTCACATTAATTATGTCGATAATATATTGCAACATCGAGCGTATGGGACAACCCGAAGAACTGATTCCGCTTATTAAACCTTATTTCTTGATATATCTCGCCGGTGTCATCCCCGTAACTGTTTTTTCGGTCTTCTCACAATGGAGCTACGGCATAACAAACACACGGATGCCCATGTGGATCATACTCGCCGGGAATGTATTGAACGTTATCGGTAACTATATGTTGATTTACGGTCACTGGGGTATGCCTGAAATGGGACTTATCGGCGCAGGAAGCTCTACTCTATTCTCACGCCTGTTTTGTGTAATTGTGATTCTCGCTATATTTTTCTTCAGGAAAAGATACATTGTTTATGCCGAAGGATTTCGTCACGGCACTATTAAACCGGGGTTGATTTCAAAAATCAACCGAACTTCATGGCCTGTCGCAATGCAAATGACTATGGAATCGGGATCATTTACCTTCGCTGCAATCGTTGCAGGATGGCTTGGGGCAATCGAACTTGCATCGTTTCAAGTAACAGTTATTATCGGGACACTCGGATTTTGTATCTATTACAGCATCGGTGCGGCAGTGAGTGTACTTGTCGCCAACGAAGCCGGTAAATCAGACCGAAAAGCGATGCGCCGAGTTGGTTTTGCAGGGTATCATGTCATTTTGTTGTGTGCTATATGTTCGTCAACCCTCTTTATAGTGCTTGGCGAATCACTCATACATATTTTTACTGAAGATATCCGAGTGATTACAACTACTATCGGAATTATCGGACCACTTGTGCTATACCAACTTGCCGACGCAACGCAAATAAATTTTGCCAACGCACTGAGAGGTACGTCAAAGGTTATGCCAATGTTATGGATTGCGTTTATCAGCTACATCGTTCTCGGAGCACCTGCGACATATATTCTCGCCATCCCTGCCGGACTGGGAATGTTTGGTCTGATTCTCAGTTTTTCGGTATCACTATTTGTCGCAGCAGCCGGATTCCTTTTCTTCTTCCTCCGCTCTACCAGAAGCTAAATGGGTGTGTTTCTTTCCGAGGGCTATCATTGTAAAGGTGAAGATGCCGAGGAGAATCAACAGCAGAGTTTGAGCACCCATCACCAAATTGCTGAAAGCTGTCGCATTCATACGGAACATCTCGGCTCCCGCCTGACACAAACCGGCAGGCATGTATATCGTCATACCGAATATCACAGCAATTTGCCACGGTCCTATTCCGCCATTTGACGGAATTGCCATTGCAATACTTGACAAAACGAAACAAACGAGAGCGACAATCGGTCCATTAGCCACCAACAGCTCGCGTGAAAACGGGAATGCATAGAAACAGACATATAACTGCAAAAAATAGAATCCCCACAGAGCGAGTGTCAGAAATAACCATTTTGCTTTATGAGGCATCTTGACTATCACAGCAAAGCCTTGCCACAATTCATGAATTATTGTTCTAATTTTCACCATTATGACATTTTTGCTGTTAGACTTCAATAAATAAATTACGACACCTAACATCAAAAATACTGCGCACCAAACCCATGGAGACGTGAGCAAACTGCGCATTCCCTCATATACCTCGGGATATTTCTGCAAAAAAGCCATAATCGCCGGTGTCGCAAGAAAAAAAGTAACGACTGTCATTGTCAAAACAGTCAATGTATCAAACATTCGTTCACATATCATAGAGCCGAATATTGTAGCAAACGGTTTATCGCTGCGATGAGCTACATATCCCGAACGCCAGACTTCGCCAAGTCGAGGAAACACAAGATTGACAGCGTATGTTCCGAATACACTTAGTGTTAAATACCACAACGAAACATGACAGCCGAGTGCTTCAAGCTGAATTTTCCATCGGGCGGCTCTGACTACATGAGAAAAAATACTGATTGCAAGGGCTAACAAAATCCACCTGAAATTACAATCGCGCTTGATTATCGCAATCATCTCCTTGAAATCAATACCGGTAAAGAGCATGTAGCACAACCCGACCGTTATCACCAACGGAATCACAATTTTCAGGATTGTCAGCAATATCGATTTCTTTTTCTTAACGACTGTATTATCGTGGATACTCATTATTATATTATTAAATTAATATGCCGGCAGAATGTCCCTAAAGGGTATAAAAAGACGCTATGCCAACTTTGACATAGCGTCTGAATTATCATCCTCCAAAATTATCGTAATGTATGTTTTCGGGATCAACGCCGAGAGAATCAAGCATCTTGTTGACTGCCGCACTCATCGGACCGGGACCACACATATAATATTCTATATCTTCAGGAGCTTCATGATTCTTGAGATATGTATCATAAATAACCTGATGAACAAATCCGGGAGTATATTTCACGCCTGCCGCATCGGCTGCCGGGTCGGGTCGGTCGAGTGCAAGGTGGAAATGGAAATTGGGAAATTCTTTCTCCAACTCAAGGAAATCATTCAGATAGAACACCTCGTTGAGTGCGCGCGCACCATAGAAGTAGTGCATTTCGCGATCAGTTGTATGGAGCGTCTTGGTCATGTGCATAATTTGAGCACGCAACGGAGCCATACCTGCACCACCACCAATCCACATCATCTCAGCCTTGGAGTTGAAATTCGGGTGGAAGTCGCCGTAGGGTCCGCTCATGCGCACCTTGTCGCCCGGTTTGAGTGTGAAAATATAGCTTGACGCAATACCGGGCATAACGTCCATAAATCCGACTTGAGGTTTTGGTTTAAACGGAGGTGTCGCGATACGCACAGTCAGCATAATACGGTCGCCTTCCGCAGGATAGTTTGCCATTGAATAGGCACGAACTGTAGTTTCGGAATTTTTACAAGCGAGAGTAAACAATCCGAATTTTTCCCATGAAGGTAAATATTCATCACCGATTAGAGCTTTGTCAATATCGCGGTCATAACTCATTTCATAAGGTGGAATCTTAATCTGAGCGTATGAACCGGGAATAAAGTTCATGTGTTCGCCCGGAGGCAATGCAACGATGAATTCCTTGATAAATGTAGCAACGTTTTTATTCGAGATAACTTCACATTCCCATTCTTTGATATCGAGAACTGATTCAGGAACACCGATTTTCATGTTATCCTTAACTTTTACCTGACACGCAAGACGCCAGTCATCTTTTATCTCTTTGCGTGTGAAGTGGACGGTTTCAGTAGGCAAAATCTCGCCTCCACCTTCAAAAACCTGCACTTTGCATTGTCCGCAACTGCCTTTTCCGCCACATGCCGACGGAAGGAAAACATTAGCATCAGCCATTGTCGAAAGGAGCGACTTGCCCGAACGAGCCTCGACATTTTTCTTTCCGTTGAGTGTGATGTCAACCATACCCGACTTAACAAGATAACGCTTTGCCAAAAGCAATATTGCAACAAGCAACAGAGTGATAATCAAAAAGATTGCCACACTACTTACCAGCGTCAAAGTCGATGTTGTCATTGTTGTTAATATGAGTGAGTGTATCATTACTGTCAACTTTTTTAGATTTTAATACCGAGGAAGCTCATAAAAGCAATTCCCATCAACGCTGTGATGATAAATGTAATACCGATTCCGCGAAGGGGCTTGGGAACATTTGAATATGAAGAAACACGTTCACGTATAGCAGCAATTGCAGTGATAGCAAGCAACCAACCAAGTCCCCAGCCGGCACCGGCGCAGGTAGCAGTCCAAACACTACCGAAGTCGCGTTGCTGCATGAAGAGCGATCCACCAAGAATTGCACAGTTCACGGCAATCAACGGAAGGAATATACCGAGTGACGCATATAGCGACGGGCTGTATTTTTCAACGACCATCTCAACGAGTTGGGTCATTGAAGCAATTACTGCAATAAACATGATAAGCGACAAAAAGCTCAAGTCAACGTCGGCAAATTCAGGTCCGAGCCATGCCAATGCACCGGCTCTCAAGACGTATGTTTCGAGAAGATAGTTGACCGGCAATGAGATTATGAGCATAAAAGTTACCGCAATTCCGAGTCCAAACGCTGTCTTCACATTTTTAGAAACCGCCAGGAACGAACACATGCCCAGAAAGTAGGCAAAAATCATATTGTCGACAAAAATCGAGCGAATGAAAAGATTTAAATTTTCCATCGTTAATGAGTTTATTTACGGTTTATTCTTGGAGGTCTTTATTATATGAACGGTGAACCCAAATGATGCACGCAACAACGATGAGTGCCATCGGGGGTAGAATCATCAAGCCGTTGTTGACATATCCGTGGTCATAACACCATTGTGGAACAACCTGATAGCCTAACAATGTTCCACTACCAAGCAATTCACGGAAAAATCCGACAATCACAAGTATAATGGTGTAACCGATACCATTTCCTATGCCGTCAAGGAAAGAGGGCCATGGACGGTTTGCCATTGCGAAAGCTTCAAGGCGACCCATCAAAATACAGTTTGTAATGATTAGTCCGATGAAGACCGACAGCTGTTTAGAAACATCGTAGGCAAACGCTTCGAGCAACTGGCTGACAATTACCACAAGTCCTGCTACGACTACGAGCTGAACAATGATGCGTATATTTGTAGGGATTGTATTTCGTATTAATGAAATAATCACATTAGAAAATGCGAGAACGGCAATCACCGACATTCCCATCACCAAAGCCGGCTCAAGTTTTGCCGTAACCGCAAGTACAGAGCAAATACCAAGAACCTGAACAACTACAGGATTATTTTTTGAAAGCGGATTGAAAATTACGCTTCGATTATTTACTTTTTCTGCCATAACTTATTTGTTTGAGCGGAGTTTTTCCAAATAGTTTTTATAAGGTTTGAGACACTCGTCAAGCATCGCACCGACACCCTTGCTTGTGATTGTACCACCCGAAATACCGTTGACATAATCTTCGTCACCGGTGGGTGCCAATCCGGCTTTAACAACCGCAATCGGTAGGAATCTGTCACCCTTGAACAACTCTTTATCACGGAATTCTGAGCGGAAAGCATCTTTTGTTATCTCAGCACCAAGTCCGGGAGTTTCGCCCTGATGATCAAAGAATGCTCCATAAACAGTCGAAGCGTCATCATTCAGCGAAATGTAGCCCCAAATCGGTCCCCACAATCCTTGTCCGTAGAGCGGAATTATATACTTGGTCGAACCGTCAATTGAACATATATATAAAGGTAACTGACGCTGGTCGGCAGCTACTTTTACCTGTTGAACCATATTGATTGAAAAAGCATCAGAGCCTATCGAGTCGCCCTGAGCGTTAACAACGACCTGTCCGGTTATATATTTATCAAACTCTTCAGTCAATTCTGCAGGATTGGCTGTAATGTTTACCGATGACAAAATTTGGCGTCGTTTATCGTTATCGGCATTTGCCTGCTGACGATCTTTAAGCGACATAGCTGTAAATGCAAGAGCCGCTCCGACTACAACGACCAGCACGACGATGTAGACAATTGTATAGATATTGCTTTGCTTATTCATCTTTTTCAGGCTTTGATTCGTTTTAGACGTCGGTTAATATTTGCCTGCACCACACAATAGTCAATCAAAGGTGCAAACACGTTCATGAGCAAAACGGCGAGCATTGCTCCTTCGGGGTAACCCGAGTTGTAATTTCTGATTAGAATCGCTATCACTCCGACAAGGAAGCCGTAGATATATTTTCCGACAGTTGTACGGGCGGCAGTCACAGGGTCGGTTGCCATAAACACTGCGGCAAAGGCAAAACCTCCGAGACAAAGTTGCTCACCGACACTTAGGAATGATGCCGGATAAGTTGCGGTTGCAGTCCAGTTGGCAATCAGTGACATCACAACTCCACCTACAAATACTGACACGATGATGCGCCAGTCGGCAATGCCGGTTGAGAGCAGAATCAGAGCACCGACAAGTATGCAGAGGGTTGAGGTCTCGCCAAAAGAACCGGGAATCAAGCCGAGGAACATATCCCAAAGAGTTGTCACCTCGCCATTGATATTTACAATTTGTGTAGCTCCGGTTGCGGTCGCTATCTGACCGAGTGGAGTAGCTCCGGTGAATGTATCGGGCAAATTAAATCCGAGACCGAGAATTGAGTCTCGACCGATAAATACCATATCGCCACTCATGCTTGCCGGATAGGCGAAGAACAAGAAAGCGCGGGTAATCAAGGCGATGTTGACAATGTTATATCCTGTTCCGCCAAACACTTCCTTGGCAAAAATCACCGAAAAAGCTGTTGCAACGGCGAGCATCCAGAGCGGTGTTTCGATCGGGCAAATCATCGGAATAAGGATACCGGTTACAAGGAATCCCTCCTGAATTTCTTCGCCACGCCACTGAGCGACGATGAACTCAATACCGAGACCCACAACATAAGTCACGACAATCGCCGGGAGGATTGAAAAGAATCCGTATCCCATCAACTGCCAGAACGGAAACTCGGTTTGACCGGCAGCCAGCCAGTTTTGATAACCGGCGTTGTACATACCCATCAATAAACAAGGCATCAAAGCCAAAACAACAATAATCATTGTTCGCTTTGAATCACGGCTGTCATGAATGTGGACTCCCGACTTTGATGTTTCGTTTGGGGTAAACAAGAAGGTTTCAAATCCATCAAAGACCGATTGGAAAGCGTGAAGTTTTCCTCCCGGCTCAAACTGAGGTTTGATTTTATCGAGATATTTTTTTAGAGATTTCACTATTTTGTATGCTTTAATGTGACATTATTGGTTATTCTGTTTCTTTTTTCATGAAGTCAAGACCTTCAGACACAACCTTTTGCAATTCGAGTTTTGACGTATCGACATATTCTGCCAGCGCAAAATCTTCAGGGATTACTTCATAAATTCCGAGCTGTTCCATTTTGTCAATATCACGCGACAAAATAGCTTTTATCAGATATTCGGGCATGATATCCATTGGCATCACCGACTCATATTCACCCGACATAATCATTGCACGGCGACCTCCTAACAAACGTGCATCAGGAGAGAATCGACGACCAAGAAAATGTCCCGGGAACGAACGGCTAACACTCATTTTTGATGGCGACATCGAAGCCCAGCCCATAAATTCATCGGCATGTGAGCCTTCGGGAATCACGGTTATCTGAGTATAGGGAGCGCGTAGAAATTCTTCTTTTGTTACAGCTTTGCCTGTGAGAACGTTACCCGAAATAATTCTTATATCACTCTCTGTTTTCAGCTTACCTGCAAGCAACTGGTCAACTTGTGCGCCGACTACAGTCTTGATATATGCGGGAGTTTTTACTTCGCTGCCGACAATGGCTACGATTGTTTGCCAATCAACTTTACCGTTCAAGAAAAGCGATCCGATACGGGCAAGGGTCACTCCGTCAAGAGTCCACACAATTTCACCCTTGTTTATTGGCGATGTATTGGCTATAACCGTTCCGGGGAGTGCGGCGGGATGATGACCTTTAACATCAATCATTTCCGCTCCGGGAATATCAGCGATTTTAACAGACTCATGACGAGCTACATATACCTTACCGCTTGTCAAATGTGAAAGAACTTCAACACCTTTGGCGAGTTCTTTTTCCTTGCCCTTTAGTTCAACATCAAACGAAGGCGCAAGCGGAGCTGTATCGGCTGCCATCACATATATATCGCGGACAGTTGCGTCGGGTGACGGAACAACTCCGTACGGGCGTTGAACCATCATGCTCAATAAGCCAGATTGTGCTAAAACGTCTATGATTTGAGTTCGGTCGGTTGTATTTACGTCAAAAGCCTTTATTCCTTCTTCAGCATAATCAGCTTCGACAACAATATTCATGATTTTACGGCGTTCGCCACGAACTATAGCCTTAACCGTGCCTGCAACCGGAGACACAACCTTGACTTGAGGATTATTTTTGTCACGCAACAATGCATCACCTGCCAAAACTTTATCACCCTCTTTGACCTCGGCTTTTGGTATCAAACCATGAAAATCATCGGGACAAACACCTATCAACGTCGGTTTTAACTCCCCGACAATTTCGGGATTTTCTATCTGCCCCTCAAGATTGAGATCAAGTCCTTTTTTTATATTTAACAAGATGCTCATGCTTAGTTATTAAGGTTATCATTTTCAATTATTTTGCAAAGTTAATCTATTTTTTAAATATGTAAAAAAAAGACTCCACAAAATTTCACTACAGCATGATTATTTTACAATCTGAAAATTTTATCAAATCCTTATTCGCTTGAAATAAGATTGAAAATATTTATGAAATTCTTCAGGATTTTTAGGACAAAGGCATTTTATGAAGCTGTCTCGATCTATTTTCTTGTCAGTTTTAACATCTCGACCGGGAATAATAAAGAATTCATCAGGATTGGACGGAGATCCTCCGACTCCAAGGGCAATGAATAGCTCAACCCCTTTCCCCTTAGCAGCAGAAAGATAGCGAAAAAACTGACCGGACAGGTCGATACCATCCTCACCCCAAGATGAACGATATTTACATTCAATCATATATTCGATCTCTGAGTTATCAAATCGATGACGAAGATGCAAGTCGGGCAGTAGATTTTCAAGGGCATAGGTTTGACCTGAGATTTTATCGCCTCGCCAGGCGATCAGTTTAAAACGTGATTTATCAGCACATAGCGACACGACAAAATCCTCAAACAATCGACCTTTTTGCCCCGCATAGTCGATAAACTCGACCTCAGGCATCTCTACCTGATTAGCAATAGCGTAAGCCATGCGATAAAGAGCTGCTACGTTGAAGCCGTAGGTATCAGCAAACTCTCTAAGTATTTCACGTTCATTATGAGAAACAACGCCATCGGCAGCCGCCATTGACGCTATCCAACGGGCAGCATCATATTGTGAAATAGATTTGATCATAAGTTGTGAGATTATATATCACTTAATAATAATTCACATCGCAAAGATAGTTATTTTTTCGATTAAACCCGATAAAATTATGAGGATTGCAGAAAGTAAAATTATCATACCTTCCTTAACTCTTAACCGAACACTATATCGGCGACATACTATTGACACTATTATCAGATAAATTATTTCATTGACGAGTGTGGCGTAACCGAGAAGTTCAAGACCGCCAAATTTGAATGACATTATGTCGATAGCTAAGCCAACAAAGGCTGAGATTGTCTCGCTTAAAAGGTAGATTTTACCGGCTCCACGTGACAAAATGACAAAAGCTAATGCCCACGATGCAACTTTTACAACAACAGAGGCTGACGCACCCGTGAGATAGGGAACAACCGGTAAATATTCAGTTGAATAAAACAACGTGACAAATGATTTAGCAAACAAAACAAAGACAATCAAGCACGGAACAGCTATAGAGAGTAACACGTTTACCTGCCGCCTAACTAAGTGATTGAGATTGTCAGAATCATCGTTTGAAATTGCCGAAACACGAGTATAATAATCGGCTGCCAAAGCTGCCAAAATCAGTCCGGCACCTCGGCTAATCATCGTTGACCCTGCCGAATAGATACCCACTGTGTCAATTGTCCATTCATTGGTCATCCATGCGAGAAAGCAATAGTCGCAACCTCGTGTGATGAATGCGGCAACAGTTATCCACAAACCGAATTTCAGAGCCGGAATCATCGTCTGAATTGCCTCTCGCCATTTCATCGTTCTGCCCGACAACAAATTTATTCTCACGAAATATCGGGCAATCAAAGCCGAAGCGACCGAATAAACAATTATTGACGGAACAATTGAATTAAGCCCAAGATATATAAAAAGAGGTATAGACACACTCAATCCAATCAAAGCACCCAAAACCTGAGACAGTGCAAAACGCTTCGTATCGCCACACCCTGTCATTACACTATAATACCCCTCTTGAAGTGATAAAGCGATCAGAGAAAATCCGAGTGCTGAAATTTGGAAAGTCATATCAAGGTTGGCGAATGTTATTTTGCTTATTAACGGAGACAAAACAACCATTATCAAACCTCCTGCCAATCCAAGCATCCAAGATATTCTCAACACAGCTTCAATGACTGTTCGGTTGCCGGCACGACTAATTTCACGTTGCGCAACACGTCGTAAATCAATACGTGTAACTCCTCCGACAACATCGACCACATTATTAAAAACGGCAAACAATCCGGTAGCAGTCGGACCGAGCAACATTGCAACAATTTTTGCTCTCACCAACGAGCATATAACAATCAACCCCTGACTACTGCCAAGGGTTAGAACTGATTTAAAGATTGTTTTTGTCGTTACACGGTTGCTCATGATCAGGTTATGACAACCAGAGTTCGGGATTTTCTTTTGCTTTCTCGTTTCTGATTTCAAAGTGCAGAATTGAACGCCCGTCATTATCGGGGTCACTCAAAACGTTACCGATTGTCTGACCGGCTTTGACTGTATCACCTTTCTTCACATTGATTTTACCGAGATTGGCATAAATTGTGATATAATTTCCATGACGAATCATAATCACATTCATATTATAGCCCGGCAAGCGGAATATATCACTTACACGACCGTCAAACACGGCGCGGACGGGTGCTTCTTTTGAAGTTTCAATATCAATTCCGGCATTATCGGTTTCGACATACATCAAATCAGGATGTTTCTGACGTCCGAAATGCTTAACTATCTTATATTTACCGGTAACAGGGAACGGGATTCGGCCTTTATTGGCAGCAAAGTTATCACCGATAATCTTAATCTCACTTGATGCAATTTGTTCAGCCTCGCCACTATTCTTCTTGGGCTTGACGGTTTTACCCGAAACGTTTTGTCCACCATTATCGGCTGTCGTTCCTTTGTCAGATTTCTTTATCTGTTCATTTTTGCGACGCTGTTCCTCATCTCTTCTCATTCGTTCCTGTTCCTGAGCGATGAGACGCTGAAGTTCAGCTTCGAGAGCGGTAGCCTCGGCTTGACGCTGTTTGAGTACTTTTTTCAGTCGTCCCTCTTCTCTTTTAAGTGATGACACAATTTTGTCATTCTCCATTTTCTTGGAGTTCAAGTCGGCGAGCGATGTGTTTAACTTGTCAAGCGACGATTGGTGTTGGAGTGTAATCTCTTCGAGTTTGACACGCTGAGAATCAAGATGTTGCTTAATTTCAGCAAGTTCTTCTGATTTATGTTTGCGCCAAACACGGTATTTATCAAGTAAACGGGCTCGGCGATATGCCTGAGCAACAGATGTTGACGAGAAAATATATGCAAGGTCAGAAGTCGAAAGGCGATTTTTTGCTACAATACGACGGATTGCTGAGGCGTATTTTGTTCTCATCAACGACATCCGGTCGTCAAGTTTGCTTATTGTGTCGGTCAATTGTTGGATGTGACTGTCAAGAGTATCAAGTTGAGTACGGGTAGCTGCAATCGACTTGTCAAGCACAACCATATCTCCGCCGATTTCATTGAGACGGTCGAGACGACGCATTAACTCACGTTCGTTTTCCTCAATTTTGCGCGAGGTCTCCCGAATAGCCTTATTGGTCTCTTTCTGGCGTTGCTTTACACTCGAAGATGTGTTATTCTTCGATGAAGTTGCCGCGGGCTTTTTGTTGGTATTGCTTTTACCGGTTGTCTTTTTCTTTGTTGTCTGGGTGGTTTGTGCCTTCTTGCCGGTTTTCTTTTTAGCACCGTCGGCAGGCACAGCAACAACAAGCGAAATAATTATGATAATTATTGCAAAAAGTCGGTTCATCAGTCTATTTGAGCAGTTTCAAAAGATCACCCGCCGCAATCCTTTGATAACCGCGGTCGGGATAAACAAATTGTTTCATTTCAGAGGGTTTGTTCCAGACAGACCCATTCCAAATCCAATCAATTGTGATTTCCAATGGAATCTTGATCCCCTGAACTCTTATATCGACATCTCCTGCCAATGATCCGACAGGCGATGTAACGTAATCTAAATATCTTGTCAAGAAAACAGTTGATTCACTCTTGACTGCAAACGCGAGCAAGCGGTCGGCTTCATCAGAGAACACATATCCGGCTTCAAAACCCGAGGGCAAATCTTTAGGTAATGCAATCCACTGTCCGTTTTCGCTTTGACGATCTATATCAAAATGAGAGGCACGAGGTTTTTTATCGCCCGGCTCAAACACCTGACCGGTCAAAAGACTTTGAATATTACCAATTGTTATCGGGCAATGTACGAGAACATCATTCAGCGACTCTGCGACATATCTTTTATTGAAGCGGTCAACAGCTACAAGCGAATCGTTTGTCACATACAATCGGGCAACCTCCATTCCAAATTTTCTAAGCGAGAGATAAATCGATTTATTGCGTTCGATGTAAGCACGACCGCTGAACGAAATCTGTTGTGGAGCATTGACACTTAGTTTGAACTGAGCCGTAAAGCAGTTGTAATCTTTATATTGACCGACGATTGTATCAAATCGCTCGGCAAATGTCATGTTTTGCACTTCCGATTTTTCAGACGGAGTAACGGGTAACGACTTTTGAGGTTTGGATGTACGGCATCCTGCCAACAACATAGTCATCAGCAACATTACCAATGTCAGTTCTGATATTTTCTCACAAACAGCTCTCATTTACAGTATCATTCATAAAAGAACGCCTTATGTTTGATTTTGCGTTGGAGCAAGTCATTCTCAGGCTCAAGTTTTAAAGCTTCTTTCCAGTTTTCTACCGCTTTATCGCGGTCGCCGGTCATAAAATATATGTCACCGGCATGATGATAAAGTTCGGCTGACGGTTCATCTTCGAGTTCAAGCGCACGCTCTATAAAATCAAGTGCAGTCTTATACTCATGTTTTTTGAAGAACACCCATGCATAAGTATCGAGCGATGTCGGATTATCGGGGTCATTGGCAATAACCTGAGCGCACATCTCTTCAGCACGGTCAAGATCACGGTCCTGACATGCCAAGTAATAGGCGCAATTGTTTAGAGCAAGCAAATTGTCGGGATTGTAGGTCAGCGATTTTTCATAATAGATGAATGCGCTGTCAATCTTATTCTCTTTATAAAATGCGTCACCGATTGTGCAGGCAATGTCAGAGAGCAGCGGGTAATCGGTAGAATCTTTTTGCCACGCCAAACCGAGAGCCTTTTTGCCTTGTGCGATTCCCGATTTATAATCGTCGTTCTGCAAATAAGCGATGGCGACATACCAGTTGGCGCGCGCGTCATCGGGAAAATATCTCAACGCCGATTGTCCGGCTTCAAGTTGTTTTTTGTAATCTCCTGCCGAGGCATAGAGTGAAAACAGTCCCATCCATTCTTCAAGTTTTGACGGGTCAATATCGAGCGCATAGCTCTGTTGCTCGGCAGCTCCGGCAAAATCTTTGACCGCTACAAGGTATGACGCATAGAGTTTATGCACGTCAACTTCGTGGGGGTGGTCATCAAGCACTGTCGCAAACAAACTTTCAATCTGGGGACGACGAACCGAGTCCTGATATATGTCGGCAATGAAGACCCTCATCAATTCGAGTTTAACGTTAAGTTCGAGATTATCTTTTTGCAACGCCTCAACAATTTCGTTTTCATAACGGACAGTATCGCCGGTTGCCTGATAATATGATGCACGTTTATAAAAAGCCGGACCGCTTGTCGAATCAAGTTCGCACGCACGGTCAAAATATATGATAGCCGAATCGGGACGTTGCAGTGCCATATAAATGTCACCGGCAGCCAATAAAGCTGTTATGTCTTTGGGCATTTCACGAGCCAGATCGGTCATCTGTCTGATAGCGTTCACGGTGTCACCCAACATCAGATAGGCGTTTGCACGGTTACCCGAAATCATCAATGAGTGACCGACAGCACGTTCCAACCGGTCGTACACCGATATTGCCTTCAACACCGATGCTGTATCACCGATTGCGGTCAACGCTTGCGCAAGGCTGAATGCTACATCTTTTTTCTGAGGAAAGAGCGAGTCAAGTTTGCTCCAGACTCTTACCGATTCCTTGACATCGCCAATTCGACCGACGAGCGCACCGTAGCTCAACGATGAATAATAGTCTTCGGGGTGCGCGTCGAAATGGTCTTTCATTTTTTGAAGACCGTTGATGGCAATTGTCGAGTCGTTTTTACCGAAAAAAGCTATATCATAAAAGCCAAGGTCTGAGCTTATTGCAGTTTCATCGGGACTGAGCGCAGACGCACGTTCGAGCAGAGTATAATAAGCATCGTGATTGCCTAACGCGTTCTGACGCAACGCCTCCATATAAATATAATCGGCTCGGCGTTGACGATCATCATCGGGGCGCGAACCGTAAACCGGCAACAGCACCAATGCTGACAACACCAACACCAATAACGCTAACAAACCGTTATGGTTTCCCTGTTTCTTTTCTAAAGCCATTTAAAATTACGATTCTATCTTTATCAAACGCCGGTATGTCCGAATCCGCCCTCGCCACGATCGGTTTCGCTGATACTTTCAGCCGACTCCCAAACAACCCGCGTATATGGAGCCACAACCATCTGGGCGATGCGCTCGCCATCGTTTATAACAAAATCCTTGTCTGATAAATTAATTAATATCACGCCTATCTCACCACGATAATCGGCATCAATCGTGCCGGGAGTATTGACAAGCGTAATACCGTGTTTCAAAGCGAGTCCGCTTCGGGGGCGGATTTGCATTTCATAACCCGAGGGCAACTCAACTTTCAAGCCGGTCGGAATCAGCTTACGCTCCAACGGTTTAAGCGTGACCGCACTTTCGAGGTTAGCGCGCACATCCATTCCTGCCGAATCAACAGTAGCATACTCAGGCAACGCATGGCGTGACGTATTGATTATCTTTACTTTAACTTCGTTCATTTATTAACAATTCGTTTGTAAAATCAGTTTATTTCACAAGTTTACCAAAGGCGGTTGCAACTCGTCCGATCGCTTTCTCAATATTGCTGTCGCTTGTAGCGAAACTAAATCTCAAATATCCGGGAGTACCGAACGCGCCACCATCGACAGTTGCAACGTGACCTTCCTCAAGAAGATACATTGCCAAGTCGGCTCCGGTTTCGATAACTTTAGAACCATAACGACGCCCAATATATTCCGACACTTCGGGGAACAGATAGAACGCACCGTCAGGCACATTCACTTTCACACCGGGAATTTGTCTTACGAGATCAACAATCAAATTGCGACGGCGTTCAAATGCCTTTCTCATCTCCTCGACACATTCCTGCGGACCGTTATAGGCGGCTTCAGCTGCTTTTTGAGCGATTGAAGATGCGCCCGATGTATATTGACCTTGCAGACGGGTGATTGCTTTTGCGATGTTGACCGGAGTTACGCTGTAACCGATACGCCAGCCGGTCATTGCGTATGTTTTTGAAACACCGTTAATCAACACAACTTGATCGGCAATCTCGGGGAAAGCTCCCATTGAAGTATAACTGCCTGTAAAATTGATACGTTCATAAACTTCGTCACTCATAACCAAAATATCGGGACGAGTTTTCAGGACATCAACAATTCCCTGAAGCTCCTCACGGCTATAAACCGCACCGGTCGGGTTTGAGGGCGAACAAATCAACACCATTTTGGTTTTAGGCGTAAACGCAGCCTGCAACTTCTCGGGTGTGATTTTAAATCCTTCTTCAATAGTCGAGGGCACAAGCACAGCCTTTCCACCGGCAAGTTTCACCATCTCAACATACGAAACCCACGCCGGAGTCGGTATAATGACCTCATCGCCTGGGTTGATTGTGGATAGAATCACGTTACACAAAGCCTGTTTTGCACCGGTCGAAACAACGACCTGATCTTTAGTACATGACAAACCGTTTTCAACTGCCAATTTCTTAACGATAGCCTTACGCAGAGAATCATATCCGGCAATCGGGGTGTAACGAGAATAATTCTCATCAATTGCACGCTTTGCAGCTTCCTTGATATGGTCAGGCGTATTGAAATCGGGTTCACCGACCGACATATTGATTACATCAACACCTGCTTCATTCAGTTCGCGACTACGATTTGACATCGCCAAAGTCTGAGGCATAGAAAGCGACTCGACTCTATCAGAAAGATAATTCATAATATATAATGTTTTATTTGGCAAATTTACGCATTTTTTTTGTAGTTTTCCTCTATATCTTCCCATAATATGTTATTTTATTCTTAATTTTGCATTATGAATTATAAATTCTTTCACGCTTTAACTAAAAATGGCTAAAACCTTATACGTATCTGACCTTGACGGCACACTTCTCAACTCTGAGAGTCAAGTTTCGACGCGATCGGCTCATCTCATTTCAGAGCTAACCTCACAAGGCGCACTCATTTCGGTTGCCACAGCCCGCACTCCGGCTTCGGTTGTGCCTATCATGAATCACGCACTGACAACACCGCCATTGATCGTTATGACCGGAGCTGCTTTATGGTTACGCGATCAACAAGCCTTTGCCAACCCGGTTTTCATTCAGCCGCTTTTATTAGACCACCTGCTGACGACACTCGCCGAGTATAACATTCAACCGTTCATTTATGCTCTCGACAACAACGACAACTTTCTGCACGTCTATCATCCGGTCGAGATGAACCATAAGGAGAACCAGTTTTACCAGCAGCGTCGCGCTCTACCACTTAAGAAATTCCACATCGGCGACAATCTTCCCCCACGTCTTCGCTCAAAAGTCCTGTTGCTTTACACAACCGGACCTGCCGATGCCATATATGAAGCGGCGTCACGGCTAAACACTCCGGAGTTCCCATGTTCCGTATCAGCGTACCCTGACATTTTTGACCCGGCGACAGCACTCATAGAAATATTTGCTCCCGAAGTATCTAAAGCTAATGCAGTCAAACAATTGCAGGAATCACTCGGCGCTGACCGTCTCGTTGTCTTCGGAGACAATCTGAACGACATTTCGATGATGAAAGTGGCTGATGTAGCGGTTGCGGTCGATAACGCGATGCCCGAGGTCAAGCAAAATGCCGATGTTGTTATTGCCGGCAACGACTTTGACTCGGTTGCCCGCTTTATTTCAGCCGATTTCAACGCCTGACGTCTGAACTTTTCGTCTCTCTCCACGTTTCACTTTTATGGAAAAGAAAGAAATTATAAGCCGCGCGCTTCAAACCCTGTCGATTGATGCGCTAAACCCGATGCAGCTTGCTGTTTTATCGGGTAACGCCCAAGAAATAATACTTCTCGGTCCGACCGGATCGGGTAAAACTCTTGCGTTTACAATCGCAATGCTCAAAACGCTTGATTCGCCGGGCATCGGGCTTCAAGCACTCATACTTGCGCCCTCACGCGAACTCGCTTTGCAAACCGGCTCGGTTGTCAGAGCAATGGCTCGCGGATATAAAACCGAAGTTTTCTATGGCGGTCATCCGATGCAAACCGAAATCGACTCTATCAAAGGTGCCGTTCCCGACATTGTGGTTGCAACACCGGGGCGACTTACCGACCACCTCTCGCGCCACACCCTCTCGACGGCTCAGATACGTGCATTTATCCTTGACGAATATGACAAAGCGCTCGAACTCGGTTTTCAGGAGCAAATCAAGAAAATTGCACGCGCAATTCCGAAACGTCGCCGTCTGACCCTGCTGTCATCCGCTACACGTCCTGCCGAGATTCCCGAATTCATCAATATGGATGGCGCTGAGGTAATCGACTTTACCGAACGAACCGAAAGTCCGCGTAACCGTATGGATATTGTTAATGTCATTTCGCCCGTGCGAGATAAACTCGATACCCTGCGCAACCTCTTGCTGACATTGAAGCCTAACTCACGTACAATTATATTTGTGAATCATCGCGAAAGTGCCGAGCGCATCTATAACGATTTGAAAAAGAACAAGTTTCCTGTTGGTCTATATCATGGCGGGCTCGAGCAGCGCGAACGTGAACTTGCGCTCGATCTTTTTGCAAACGGCTCGACTCCCATTCTCGTTTCAACCGACCTTGCATCGCGTGGTTTGGATATCGAAGCCGTGGATTCTGTAATACATTATCATCACGCATCGTCGCCCGAAGCGTGGACCCACCGCAACGGTCGAACCGCCCGTGTCGATACCGAGGGAACGATTTATGTCATCACCTCAGAGGATGAAGATATCCCCGATTTTGAGAATTATGACCGTGAGCTAAGTCCGGCACCGACCGATGCGACTCCTGCCCCAGCCAAAATGGCAACATTATTTTTCAATGCGGGTAAACGTGAGAAAATCTCGCGCGGTGATATCGCGGGATTCCTTATGCAACAATCAGGATTAAAGCCCGACCAAGTCGGCAAAATCAACATCAAAGACCATTGGGCAATCGCCGCAATTCCCGCCGATAAGGTGAAATCGGTATTGGAAAATTTAAAAGGTAAGAAGCTCAAGAATAAATCCATAAGGGTTTCGACAATTCATAATGCATAATGCGTAATGCATAATGCACAATGTACAAAACCGAATTTGATTTATTGTTCATCCTCTTCGAGGATGTAGCGGAAGATGGTCGTTCTTTTCTCAGCCAAGGCTCTATCGAGCCATGACTGAGTTAATTAAATTGTTGGTCTTCGACCAACCTCACCCAGCAATAATAACCCGGTTATTACAAAATATCCTCGAAGAGGATAAAGTTAAATAGCTCAGCCATGGAGCAACGCTCCTTGGCTGAGACTCGGTATTCCCCTCGCCATACCCATCCTCGAAGAGGATGAACTTGACACATAAAATATTATATAGTATCTTTGTAGTTCAAAAAATTTACAAAAATGAGTTACATCCAAAATTATCAACATATTGTATTAAGCACAAAAAACCGTAGCAAGACCTTAAATCGACTATTTGTTGATAAGCTATATCAATATATATCGGGATTTTTTCAGAATAAAGAATGTAATTTAATCAAAATAGGTGGAATTGAAGATCATATCCACATATTAGTAAATTTCAACAATCAACTATCCTTATCTAAAGAAATTGGGAATTTAAAACGATCTACAAGTATTTGGATAAAGCAATCAGGATTTTTCCCGTTATTTGACGGATGGTCAAAAGAATATGGGTCTTTCTCCGTGTCATATAGTCATGTCAAACCGGTTTCAGATTATATTCAGTCTCAACAAGAGCATCATCTAAATCTTAATTCTGAAGAAGAGTATAAGAGGTTAATCCTCAAAAACGGACTCATATATTATCAATACCCCAGCGAGTGAGTTCATCCTCTTCGAGGATGTAGCGGAGGAAGGTCGTTCTTTTCTCAGCCAAGGCTCTATCGAGCCATGACTGAGTTATAAAGGGTTGTTGGTCTTCGACCAACCGCACAAATACAAAGAGAGGGAGCTTTGAGGCTTCCTCTCTTTTATGATTAACATGCCTAAGGCATACCCTACATGTTGGCATAACATGCCGGGGCATGCTGTTGGTCTGTAGTTGGATTAATAGACGAATTCGAAATCGTCGATGTACATTGTGCTGCCTTCACCACCGGCGAAGTAGTCACCACCTTTTGAGGCTGAGCAGACGAGCAAGAGGTAGCAGACCTTTTGATCTTTCATCGACTCGTAGTAGTCGAGAGGTATTGTAAACTCAATCATGCCATCACCCTCGGTTGAATTGTGAAGTACCAATTCTCCGTATGCGATTACATTTGAAGCAGTTTTGTCGAACAATTTAGCAGATTTTGTTCTAACTACAACCGGGAAATCAGGATAATTTGAATCTCCTTGAACGTTTTTGTCTTCATTTAATAATGCTACATAGATAATACCTTTATCAGGTTGACCGCTCACAATATCAGAAGCACCGCTTGCTGTATGATTTACAGTATGTGATTCGTATTTGACATATCCTTTTAGTGCTTTGGGGCGGAAATAGAATGGTCGTCCCCAGCCAAGAACTCCATCCATTCCATCAGTAGTTAAATATTTACCAACAAAAGCATTACCGGCTGCAAACTTGCCGATTCCCATAACCGTCGCCATTTGAGAGACAAGCTTTGCAGAATAATTTCCACTATGTTTAATATCTGAAGCAGGTTGAGTAACAGTTTTACTTGCTTTTGACGAACCTTCGTTACCCGAATCCCAATACTTCGAGTTTTTATCTTTAGCAAGAAGTTGGATTTTCCCATCCATACTCCAATCTTCAAAATCGCCATTGGGAATTTTATCATCAGCCGTAGTAATTTTCTGAATACTTGAGTACGACTCCTCACTTTCTCCGGCTCTTTTCCAAACCGTGCGGTACTCATAAGTAGTATTAGGGGTTAAGCCCTCAATGAAGAATTCATAGTTGCTTGCCGCACGACTAACCGTAGAAGGCTCAACTCTACTCCAAGTCTCTGTACCTTCAACCCTATAATCAAGTGCGAGACCACTAAATGAAGCCGTAGGATCCATCAACACACCGGGTAAACACAATGTAGTCGGTGTTACATTCCTATTTTCAGGCTTAGTGAAATCAGCCAAATTAGGAATTCTGATAGAGACAATATCTGAACTAACATCAAATGTCAATGTAGCTCGGGATTCTCTTGGCTTTTGTTCGTCGCTATTATCACCACCTCCATTATCTCTAACATAGATACCAATTTCATGAGTACCTATTCCAAGACTATTAACAAAATCGGGGGTAAAGACAATTTTCATCGATGAAAGATTACGTGCAACGTCGTAATAATCTTGATTATCGTTAAACGTAGTCATTTTGATACCACGTCCTTCAAGCAACGACAACGGGTCATTTCCGGCATTCCATAGATTTATCTTTTCGCCACCGGTACCAAGTATTTCGGAGACATCATCTCCCGACAATTCAACAACCGAAAATTGACCAACTGCACCTATCTGTACATAAATATTATCAGTCTGTTTACCTTTTAAGACAGGCACGATAGTTGTTATCGGTTTAACAGTGTCATTTTGTTCAAGTTGAATTGTTGGTGGTTGAGCCACGATAAAATTATCGGCTATCAAATCCAAGTCTTTTAGATCAAGAGCGATAAGTGCACCACCTTTAGCAGCAACACCACCGTTATGGCTGAATGTTAGGATATATTGATGACCTTCTGATACATAATTTATCGTACCTTCTTTGACAAAACTTTCACCCGACATCTCGGTACCGGTCATTTTCCATCTGAGCTTATCTTCTTTGGGTGACTCATCTTCTTTTGCGTTATGATTGGTCGGCATCATGAATGAAGCGACACGTGTATCTTTACCGACAAAAGTACGAGAACCGCGAGAGTGGCTGATTGTCACCTGATAATCAGTCAACACAGCATCGATACTCTTATCAATAACGACAGAGGCAAATACGTTGGCAAGTGACAAGCGAAGATCGACATTTGCATCACCGTCAATAACAAACCGCTGGTTGGCTTTATAAAATTTTGCCGACCAAGAAGCAGAGACAGAGTCGCCTGCCCAAGCTTCAGCAAGATAAACACCACCGGCAAGTTGTAATCCTTTTGCCGGCAAAGTTGACAGTCCTTTATATTTTCTCACAACTCCTTCATCGTTGGAAACCCAAAGAATAGTCGAGTTTTTGAGAGATTCTTCATTATATCTGTAAACAGTTTCGTCATTATCTTCGCCGGCACGAGTATTGACTTCGGTTACCTCCACCTCACCGATATAGCTGGCATCTAAAAACAGCTTGCCACTCTTCAAGAAGTCGCCGGCGCCATCATCACATGAAGCAAGAACGGCAACCGCCAACAGCGATATGTAGTATTTCAGACTTTTCATTATTCTTCGTTTTATAATGCTCTGAATTTGAGTTCAGCAGACTTTGTATTACCATCTTTATCGGTCACGGTCAACACAAATGAGTGATCACCGGGGTAGATACACAATAGAGGGACAAACTGAGTGATATTGAAATCAACTTTCTTTACATCGTCTCCTGTAACCTCCTGCTTAACCGGGAACCCAAAATTATTTGATAGAGCTTGGGAAATATCAAGTCCGTCTTTTGTCAGACCCGTTGCAAGATCAAATTCGTTTGACAAGCCAATCTCTTCGAGCAGTTCCGGAGTCAAATCGTTTGATTTGATAACAACCTTGAGACCACTGAAACCTTTGGTACTGTTTATAGTCAGTTTATATTCGCGTCCGGTAGTTTCTTCTTCTATTACCTCATTAACTTTATTAAGGTCGAAATATGGAGCTTTACCTTCGGCATTTGGATTGACAATATCTATTTTACCCTCTTCGGGGGTAGTCGGAGTTCCGGGCTCAACTACGCCGGGAACATCTTCGTGACCGGGACGGTCAGAATCATCGAGAACACCCTCTTTAACAGAAATTGTACCGTCAACATCAACCGAGTAAACCTTTACATCAATCTTAATATCGCCACGGCTTACAGTTCCGTTAGGATCGGATGTAACGTAATCATAGACAATAACACGATGTTGACCCGGAGCAACACCTGTCATTGTGTGATAAACCTCGTTTTTTACATTATTATATGTATAGCTCAAGCTTGATACAAGGGTACTACTACCCTCAACATAACGGAAATATCCGGCACGGGTTTCATCGCGTCCAAATTCAAGCGATACGTTATAACCATCAGCACCAACGGAGTTCATTGCAACAACAGTTGTTTTTGCATCATCATCCAAAATATTTTTGAGAGCGTCGGTATATTGTACCGTAACTTTGATATTATTCAAATTGCATGGCACTTTGTCAGCTTTAGTAATTTGACCGGCTTTAACTTCAAAGTCATAGGTACCGGTATAATGAGGTTTCTCAAATTCAGCATAAAGGTTAGACCAGTCATAAGATTCAACCTCAACTCGATATTTTCCGACAGGTAGCGTTAAAATTTCAGGCATATTGCTGAATTTCCACACCGTTTTGTTACTCACAGGTTTACCGGTTGTCGGATTAACAATTTTTACTTGATATTCCGAAACATCAACATCATCGGCACGTGATATAACCGGAATATTTGTATTGACATCGAGAGAGAGTTCAGCCAGACTGAAACCACCCTCACCTTCATTGAAGACGATATCGGGATAACTTTCATCTTTACACCCGCTCAAAAATAACAGGGCGGTACAAACAAATGTAAATGCTTTCAATTTTATATCTTTTTTCATTGCTGTTTTCTTGAGTTAAGGGTTAATAGATTAGTTCGACATCGTCGATGGTTAGTACGTTTCCGATACGTTTTGAGTCGGAAAATCCTTGGAAAAGACCTTTAGAACCTTTTACACCTGAGACGCTGGGTGTTGTAGCTGTACTTGCAACAAATGACACTGTGATATGAGTAGCTTTTAATGGTGAATCTTGATAGAACAATGGGATTGTATATTCAGTAAAATCATTTACATTCTCATTAGAAACAAACTCATTAGATGATAGTACAACCTCCGAGCCATCTGCTTCACGATGTTCAACGCTTACAAAGGCTCTAAAGCTTTCGTTATTATGAGATTTGAACTTGTATTGGAACTTAAGTCCTGACGGGCGAGTATCAAACGGAATGCCATATGTGACAACTTCTGTATCGGGGTCTTCACCGTCACAATAATAGTCGCCCAAGAACATCATTCCACTTATTCGTCTTTTAATCGATCCACTACTACCACTACTGTTGGAATAGGTTGCTCCTTCTCCATAACCGACGGCACTGATTTCAGCCGCATGACCAGATCCGTGACTTATGGGTACTGTACTGCTTAATGAAGTATAAAAACATGTTGCACCATTATTTTGTCCCGTTGTAAGCGGATTACGGGTTTTCCAAGTTTGGTTTGACACAGAACCAATAAAATAACGTGCAATGTAACTTTCTCCTATTCCAAGAGTTTTACCCGAGTATGCACCTTCCTCAGCCCAAGTATCAAATCGAGAAATTTCTTTCTCATCTTCAATTTGACGAGTTTTCTCGGTTAAAACCTCAACAACATCATTTGTAATAAGGATCTGTCCCTCTTCACCTGCCTGAGTTTTTTTAGCACGAGCCTGGAGTTCGTACATTGAATTAGGTTCGAGTCCGCTTACAGTGACAGTGGCAGCAACGCTCGCCTGAGAAACCGGGGTCGATTCCATAAGTTTCCATGCGTCATCACCTTCGCCTCTCTTGCGGGCGTAAATCTCGATAGAGCTTCGATCAATAACACCCATATTTAAGTGAACCTTAGTACGAGTAGCAAAGGTGTTAAGACGGTCGGGGTCATATGTCTGGTCAAAATACATATATGAACCGACACGCTTAAACTCGACATCGTTAGAGACCTTGTTACCGCAATGGGCATGAATTTTAAGATCGTTATGGTCACCGGGAACTTTCACAAACGCACACAACTGGAATTTGTCGTTTCCCGCAGAAATGCTGCTTGGCGGAGTCTGCTGAATTTCAGTCACAGTTGTCGGCACCCAGTTGCCATTGGCATCGGTATATTCAAAACGTAACTGGTCGGCAAATTGGACACCACCATTATATCTAACGTGAACGTGAGCAATTTCCTCGTTCATACCAAGCTGGAACTCAGTTCCGTTGGTCGAAGCTAACGAAAGCTCGAGTTTAATCGGTTTGAGATTCAACGTCATCGGAGCCGATTCACGGCCAAAACGGTCGGTAGCAACTACCGTAAATGATGTTATATCGTCGTCGCCGCCAATATAACGGATTGACTTGAGGATTGTACCGAAATCAACGATACCCATCTGATCGGGTTTGGTCCAAAGCCCATAAACATCAAGTCCATAATAGCGAAGCAACGACTTGTCTTCTTCACTCGTCCCAATAAGTTCAATTTCTTTAGGGAACAGCAGATCATCAGTTTTTTCAACACATAGAGCACGCGAAACTGTTGTAAGCTTTACCGACTGTAAACCACCCATTGCAATAACCTGTATATCAAGTTCTTCATTATAGGGAACATTCTCAATAAAGTCAATCGGGGTTTTTCGTGTCGGATCAAAACCACGGGCTACAAGATAAGGAGCCGGGATAACATCGATATCTTTAGAGAGGTCAATGGGTGTAACTTCTGAGATAGTCTTATCATTATAGGTAATTTTCAACTCTGCAACCCCAAACTGGGCGTCAATATCAAATGTAACCCTGTAAAGGTGTTGGGGCTGAGCGTCAAACTGAGGAAGGGTCACAGTTCCTGACTTTCCGTCGGGTTTAACAAAATGGACGGTGACAGAAGTCGAACCGGGTTTAACGAACAAGTTTCCATCCTCATCCATTCCCGGGACTCTAAAAGTTTTACCGCTTGACGAATTGAGTTCGCTGTAAAACTCTTTCATGTAGATTTTAAACCCTGATGTATAGTCAACCTGAATAATACAGTTGGCAAGCGAAGCTGTTAAATCGACAGGGGTCACATCGTTGGTAAACACCTCAATATCAGCTTTACCTTCAAATGCAGGTTTGTCAATACCTTCATCCTCGACGTCGCCACAGGCAGCTGTCACAGTATATTTACCGATAGGGAATTTGTATGCCGTAGGGAATTCATCAGACGATTTGAAGCTGAAAGTATGTTTCCCCGATTCATGTTGAAGTTTAATCTTAAGTTGATCGGAAGAGACACCACCAAGCAACTCCTCAACCGAGCCTCGGCTTTCCACGCAATTTATCACATGACTGTCAACACCGATTTTAATAGCGATTCCACCATGTCCTTGAACAACAGCATCATCGCCACATCCGTTTAGCATGAGAGCTCCGCCTGCGGCTAAAACTCCGGCTATTAGTGTTCTGATTCTATTTTTCATTTTTCAATGATTGGTTCGTATTCAACCATGCGCCTCGTTGCGACTACAAGTCATCAAGTTAGCCCACAGTTTCCAATCTGCAAAGATATAAAATTTTTCGCAATTCCGTTCACTTTGCCCCCGTTTTTTTACGTTTCAACCAAAAAAATCGACTTTTTGACCACAAAAAGACACAGATTTAAGTTTTATAAAGAGAATAAGCAAGCTATTGAGAATCAGAGCTTTCAGAGAAATTAAAGGGATTAGTCAGATTGGACTAATTGGTCTTATAAGATTGATTGGTAGCGAGTTGAACAGAGTGTTACCTTTTGGTGAAAAACAGCGTTTTTGGCATCGTAACTTTGCAGTGTCAATTCAAAACAACAAAAAATCTTAATCATTAACAACTATGTTTTCTCACACCCAAAACCTTGATGAACAGGCTCAAAAACTGACAAGTACAACACCCGAACAACCTGCCGAAGTGCAACCGGTAGAGCAGATTGAAACTGTACCCGAACAATCGGAACCGCACGAATCAGATGGTTCAGCTGATACAGAACCGGCTGAACAGTCTGCAGAACCTTCGACCGACCCAATTGCCGAAGCCGAACAGCGCGGATTTCAACGTGCCATGGCTCTTCGTGCCGAAGAACTGTTCAATCGTCCGACATCGGGTTCGCCCACGTTCCCCAAACCCGATCCCGACGAAGCCGCGGCATCAGACATCGTATTTCTCTCACGTGTGCGCCGCAGCGTTTGGGATTAGTCAATGCTTAATTTTTAATTTTTAATTTTCCAATTTTCATTTTTTCTAAACTTTAACTTAATTTTTATGTCACAAACTTCAATTATTGGCAATGCCATTGTAAACAATCCTGCAACACTCAACACTGTAACCGAAGTATCGCCCGATCTTCTTCTCAACGAGATTGACAGCCGTCTTGTGAAGATTCGCCCGATGTCCACACCGATTGACCAGATTTCGCGTTTCGCCGCTAACCGCAAAGCCGGAAGCATGGTTGTCGATTATTACTCGGTTGACACCCGCCCATCTTCGTTCACAATAAAAAAACTTGACGGAATTTACGGCGGAGTCACTCCCCTCCACCACTATGAACTTCAAGTTGATAAAGGTCCGATTCCCTGCCAGGTCAGCGAAACGTTGCTCATCCCCTCGATCACATTCAACGACAAGAACGGCAACAAAGTGATGGCGATGCTTTATGTCGTTTCGGCAACTACCGACAAAGCCGAGGTTATCGCTGTCAACCAACCCGCCGACTCAGACGACATCAACATAGGCAACGGTGTGGAAGTTGTCAGAATGGGACGCGCCGCAACCGAGCTCGACGTTCAAACTCCCCAATATCAGGCAATCCCTGTAAAATCGACCAACTTCTGTCAAATTTTCAAAGCGCAGGTTGAGCAGTCGACCTTTGTCAAGCTTGCCAACAAAGAAACAGGCTGGACTTTCAGCGATCAGGAAGAATCGGCTGTAATCGACATGAGACTCGGCATGGAAAAAAGTTTCCTTTTCGGCACAAAACTCCGTTTTGAAGACCCTGTCAAGCATGAGGAAGTTTTGTTGACAGGCGGTATCTGGAATCAGGTTTCACGTCGTTGGACCTACCGACGTGGCGACAAGTTCACCGCAACCGACATTGTCGCAATGATGAAAGATGCATTTACGCTCAACGCCGGTTCGTCGCGCAAGATTTTGATTGGTGGTTCGGGCTTTATTCAGAAGCTTCACACCCTCAGCGAAGACAACTATTTCATGTCGCCCGACCGCATGATTACACGCTGGGGGATCGATTTCACCGAGTTGCGCACCAAGTTCGGAACGCTATATGTTGTTCTTTCTGAAGTGTTTGACCTTTGCGGACACGGCGATGACGCTTTCATCCTCGACCCGGAATATATCACCAAATATACCCACATTCCTTTCCAAGCCGAGACCCTGAACCTGCGCAACTCAGGTCAGCGTAACACCGACGCAATCGTGCTTACCGAGGCAAGTTGTCTTGTGCTCCGATATCCCGATGCCCACATGCGAATCGAGGCTGTCGATTAATCAATAACATATTTTTTTCAACATGCTTTTTTCACAAAAAGAGATGCTTGAGCAGTGGCGCCTGCGCCACTGTCTCGACGCCTCGGGCATAACCGGAAACGCCGATGACCGTTTTGACCGCAGAGACTCTGACTTGATCGATTTGGCGCAGATGAACGACTGGTATGCCGAGCTGTTAGCGCGTGGCGACAAATCGCTCGTTCAGGCAACCGACATTACATCACGCCTGACCCTGAACTCAGGAGAGATCAGCGGAGAATGGACAGCACGACTCCCCGACGACGTCATAGCAGTTGTCGCGATGGAGCTTAATGAGGCGGGCAATGTCGAGATTATAGACCCGACATCGCGACTTGCCGGATTGCTGAACGGTGAGTTTGCTCCGATTCCGTCACAAAAGCCGATTGCATTTGCCAAAGACGGTGTTTTAAAGGTGTTTATCGACATCGGTTCTCAGGTTTCGCTCAGTCGTGTTATGGCTGTGACAGCTCCGCCCGACGGCTTCTATTCAATCACTCAAAAAGGGTTGGCTTTAATTCCCAAGCCCGACCTTTATCTTTAATCTTAATCTTGAAATATGATAAACCAAAACAGCAAAGAGGCTGCCGTTTTCACAGCTGCGGTCGAAGCGTGGCGACGGTTGTCGGGACTTCGTGCCAACCGCGAGCGAATGAAAAACTATGCCTACGGACGCCAATGGAATGACCGGGTTATTGACCCTATTACGGGCGAATCGATGACCGAAGGCGAGATGGCACGCGTTGCAACCGGACGTGACCCGCTGACCAATAACTTGATTCGTCAGATGGTTAAAACAATCATCGGGCGATTCAGATATATGAGGTCGCAGGAAGATGTCGCCGATAGTGACATGGCACGTTTGTACTCGTTCAACAGTCTTGACGAGCTCGACAGCCGGGCGATGGAAGAATTCCTCATGTCGGGCTGCATTATTCAGCGAGTGGCTGCCGAACGACGTCGCGACGGCATTATGCATCACTATGTCGATAATGTGTCGCCCGCCGACTTCTTTATCAACACCGTCAACGACCCGCGAGGCTGGGACACCGAGCTTATCGGAATGCTTCACGACCTGTCGTTGCCCGACATAGAGAGCCGGTTTGGCAACAACGACCCGAAAAAGATTGCATTAATCCGCCATGCGTTCAGTGCCGAACAAGGCGACTCCCGATTTTTCAGGTCTCCGACAGGACGATGTCGCGTTATCGAAGTGTGGACTCTCGAAAGCAGTCGGATAGCACGAGTCCTCGACCCCGATACGGCTGATTATCGGGAAGTCACCATAACAAAAGAGGTCGCCGACAAACTGCGTGCCGACGAACAACAGCGACACGATGCCGGACTGGCTCCGCTCCGGGTCAACCACACGCGCATCAACCGCTGGCATGGCAGATTTTTCGCTCCGGACGGCACGATGATTTCTCACGTTGTCTCGCAGCTTTCATCGGGCGACCATCCGTTTGTAGTCAAGTTTTATCCGCTCATCGACGGCGAAGTTCACTCGTTTGTCGAGGATATCGTTGACCAGCAAAGGCAAATCAACCGACTGCTCGTCGTTTCAGACCACATTCTGTCAACCGCCGCCAAAGGGGTGCTGATGTATCCGACACGAGCCAAGCCTGACTTCATTACGTGGAAAGACATTGCCCACCGATGGGCTGTGTGCGGCAGTCTCATCCCCTATGAACCGGTAGCCGGAGGCGATACCCCGAAACAGATTACGTCATCGGGGCTTGATGCGGGTGTCACCACCCTGCTCGACACTCAAATGAAGTTGATACGCGACATCTCGGGAGTCGGGTCGGTGATTTCGGGCGGTAACGGAGTCAACGCTACCGGTGCCGACAGTCTCGCCGCCCAAATCGACAATGCAACCATCGCCTTGAACGATCTGTTTGCCACATTTGCCGATTTTATAGCACGTCGCGACAAAAAAGCGACAGAATTACCGCGTGAAATCTGAAACATATTGCCGTCGCGAGTTGTTTAATAATAAAAGTGCTACAAACAACTCACCGTTATGCAAAAAATTTCACCCGAGTTAAAACATAAGATTCTCAACAGTTGCCACGTGACAATCCTGATATTGTCGGTGCTCCTGATTGTGTATATGTCATACGACACGTTTCACAACGTAATGTTTTTAGAGAATGATAACTACATGAACTTTCAGCTGTTTGTTTGTGTAGTTTTCATTCTTGATTTTTTTGTAGAGCTCTTCATTGCCGACGACAAATGGAGCTACACCAAGCGACGCCTCGTGTTCCTGATATTGTCAATCCCCTACCTCAACCTGATACATCACTACCAGATTCAACTCAGCAGCGACGCTTTGTATTTTGTGCGCTTCATCCCGATGGCGCGTGGTGCGCTCGCCCTCGCAATCGTGCTTGGTTACATTTCGCGCAACCGCATCACAAGCCTTTTCACGTCATACATTTCAATCATGCTGCTCATCACCTACTTTTCAAGTCTGATTTTCTTTGACCGCGAGCGTATGGTAAACCCAGACGTGACAAGCTATTGGACAGCACTCTGGTGGTGTGGCATGGAGGTAACATCGCTCGGATGTGACATCTACCCCGTGACCGTCGCCGGCAAAATTTTGAGCGTGGTTCTTTCATTCATGGGCATGATCATGTTCCCGCTCTTCACCGTCTATCTCACCAACGTAATCAAAAACCGCCACAATAACGGCTCGAAGCTCGCCGCACAATTTGCAACGAGCTCCGACAAAAGTTCTACACAAAGTCAAGACGGTCAGGGTTAGTCGTGTTTAAGCCCCCAATTCAAGCTGATTTTTTACGAGATTATAATATGCTCCTTTCTTGTCTATTAACGATGTATGGGTTCCGATTTCGATAACCCGACCTTTGTCAAGCACAACAATTTGGTCAGCATTTTTGACGGTCGATAACCGGTGAGCGACAATTACGACCGTACGACCTTTATAAAATTCATTAAGATTCTCGACGATAGCACGCTCGTTTTTGGCATCAAGAGCATTTGTCGCTTCGTCAAATATGATAAATGCCGGATTCTTATAAATGGCACGTGCTATTAGCAGTCTCTGTTTCTGCCCCGAACTCAATCCTTGCCCCTCAGCACCGATTCGTGTATTATATTTCATAGGTAACGACATAATATAATCATGAATATTTGCCGATTTGGCAGCTGAAATCACTCTTTCCCGGTCAATTTCTCCGTCAGAAAGGGCTATGTTACGTTCGATTGTATCTGAAAATATAAATCCGTCCTGCATTACAACACCACATTTACCTCTCCATTCCTTTGGACTTATGTTATTTAACGGAGTTGTTCCGACAACGACACTACCACTGTTTGTCGGGAAGAACGACAACAGAATTTTCAAGAGAGTTGTTTTGCCACAACCACTCATCCCCACAATTGCCGTTACCTTTTTATTTTCAATCTTAAAGTTTATGTCATCAAGGACTTTTGGTGACCTTGGACCATCATAATGAAACGAGACATTATTAAAATGAATATCACAGTTGTCAAGTTGAGGATTGTCAACGTGGTCAAACTGTTTTTCTTCTTCGGGAACAGTTTCAACCTCTTGCATTCGCTCCATACTGATTTTAGCATCTTGAAATTCTTGCATTGAAGATACAAACTGATGCAAAGGGGCGTTTAACTGACCTATAATATATTGAATTGCAACAAGTTCACCAATCGATATGCGACCCGAGATTACACCCTCTGCCGCTAAGAATACTATAATGAGGTTTTTTGCTTGGTCAATCATAGATGAGCCGGCTGTTTGGATATTGGATAAATTCAGACTATAACGTCTTAGCCGGACTATTTGATTTTGAAGACGTTCCCATTCCCATCGCTTGGTTCGTTCGCATGAGTTTAATTTAATATCCTGCATACCATTAACCAATTGAATCATTGTCGATTGATTAGATGAAAGATATTGAAACTGCATATAATCCAATTTGCGCCTTTTTTTCAAGAACATTGACACCCAACAAACATAGACAACACTGCCAACAACAAATATAGACAATATTTTAAGGGAATAAGACAATATCATCACGCCATATACCAAAAACACAATCGTTGCAAGGACCAAACTAAGAAGTGTGCTTGTCAAAAAAGATTCAATTCGATTGAAGTCTTTTATACGTTGCAAAATGTCACCTATGTGTTTAGTGTCAAAGAAAGTAATCGGTAACCTCATCAATTTTCCCAAAAAGTTTGAGATCAAACCGATACTAATGCCTGATGTAATTGTCAACATCAGTCTGCTTCTTATGATATTATTGATAATCTGCCCCATAAGAAGAGCTAATTCTGCTAAAAGAATCAGAGATATGAAACTAAGGTCTGAATTTGATATGCCGACATCAACTATTTGCTGTGTTAGATAAGGAAAAATAAGTGAAAAAACACACCCTAAAAGCATACACAGAATAATTTTCCACGTCACTGATTTATAGGGCACCATCAATTTCACGAAATGAGAAAATTTGAGACTTGAAGTAGCCTTAAATTCTTTATCATAGAAAGCCGGAGTTGGAGATAATAGTAAAGCTGCACCAAGATTCTCATCAGAATCCTTTTCTCTTAGATGTAACCATGATTTTTGAAATTCGGCGGTCTTATATTTTAAAATCCCGGCAGCGGGATCCATTATAGTCACATGACGCTTTGTAACCGAAATTACCACTACAAAATGTTGCTGAGACCAATGAATTATACACGGTAAATGGACATCCTTTGCAAGCTGTTCCAAATTCAACTTAATTCCAATAGTCTTAAACCCCAATGACTCAGCCGCATCAGCGATACCGAGCATTGACACCCCGTTACGAGTAATATGGCAAAGCTCGCGAATATATTGCAAATCCACTTCCTTACCATAATACTTACAAATGGATTGCAGACACGCAGCCCCGCAATCCATCATATCTCTCTGAGGATGATATTTAAGTCTCATAAATTATCTTCGTTACACCAATCCGTTATATCAAGACAAAGGGACGCATTAACACCGGGGAATGACACGTCGGCGAGTGGTAATGGTGGATAGTTATCAATTATATTCATTTGTTTTAAACGACCTATATTATTTAAAATATATCGTTTTAGATTCTGTCTTAATTGAGTTGAATCATTAATCAGAGCTTCCTCAAAAAATTTTGGGCGAGGTAATATATACATCAAAACAAGAACCTCAACAGGTGAGAGATTATTGATATCCTTATCAAAATAATATTTAGAGGCTGGTGTTATGCCACAAATCCCAATACCAAACTCAGCCATGTTGAGATATATCTCTAAAATATCATGCTTTGATAAATGAAAAATCCGTTCTGCAATGAGTGAGGTTATTGCATCTTTGACTTTTCTATCAATAGAAATATCCTCTGTAAAAAACGCATTTTTAATCAATTGTTGAGTTAATGTACTTCCACCCCCATTTGGCAAACGACCATCAAACAACGTCTTAAAAATCAAGCCAAAAGCATAGGGGCACACACCTGTATGACACATAAAAGCAGGATCTTCACAAGCAATTAAAGTTGCCTTGACAAGATAAGGGATATTATCATAAGTTACATATTCCGAGGCTAAATGTCCTTTTGACTTCAACTTTGACAAAATTAGTGTTTTTAGTGAGATAGAATCCGGTTGCCAATTATCATATTGTTCAAGTCCCGATATTTGGTAATTAACAAGCGGCATTGGTTTTACTTCATGGTTATTATAATAGGCAAGAATTGTTATTTGCTCAGCCAATAGCGAGTTCACATATTGATGAAAGAGATTATTATTGGGCAAAATGTTATATAAATCTTGTTTAGACAAAACAGATTTAATATATAACTCATCCTTATCAATATTCAGGTTTAAAACCTTTATATTAGGAAAATTAACCTCAACAGAATAATATTGTAATGACGAGAATTTAATATCTGCTTCCATTCTTTCAATAGAAGCTCTTAATCGTTCTTTACGATATACCTCAACCCCATTTAACCCACATTCAATCTTAATCTTATCTTTACTGAGACTAAATGCAAATCGTTTAAACCGTATGCAACCTATCTTAATAATGACAGTTTTATATTTTAAAGTCAGATTCTTAAATCTATTCCACGATATCGAACCGATATGAAGTTTATATCCCCTTTTTCTCAATAAAGGCGATATAATCATAAAAGCTAAGCGTAACAAGAATGGAATCATCTGTTATTAATAGTTTTAGACAATTCTGTTTTAGAATTATGTTCATAAACCTTAGATGAAAAGCCACTGTTTACCCCTCTCGGATGGCTTAAATGGAATAGCGGAGTGTCGCTCCTGAATATTTTCTTTCCTGAATTCATAAAACGGATATATCTGTCAAAGTCATCATCGCCCCACCCATAATAATTTTCATTCTCTGCCCCTAATGATATAAAATCCTTACGGTTCATCAAAACAGCTCCACCTGTAAGTCTATGATTTTGGAGAGGTCTCATCATCTGCTTATTTTGGTCAAGTATAGAAAAATTATAGTTCTGTAAATATAAGTTGGCAATTATTTCAGAAGTATCAAAGCACAATCCGTTATATGGCAAAGCGATACTTGCTCTATCATCTACAAGAGCGTCAAAACACTCATTAAATGAAGATTTATAAGGTATTACATCAGTATCCCATATTCCGATAAATGGAGTTGTTACATTCCTTAACATATCATTGAAATGGCTTGTTTTGTGAAGAATAGAATCTCGGTCAACAATAAACTCATAATCGACATATTTTGGCAGTAGCTTATCTAATAAATGAAGATTGACTGTATCAGCCTCCCTGACATATATTTTCAAATTGGAGAATTGCGACAAATACTCAACAACAGCCAACAAATTATAAATACGCCTTACCGAATCAGCACGAAACAATATTAATATAGTCAATTCATTTATTGATTCCATTTCTAATGTTATTTAGCCTGATTAACAACGATGTAAGAAGAATGCCACCGACACCGTCCCAGAATCCTATATGATTTGCCAGATATTTAGGATTATCATGGAGTCGTTGAATCTCGGCAGAAGTTTTCAGCCGTTCCGATACAAAATTTGACAGTTGAGATAAAATTTGTGGCTCAGCATCTAAATAATTACAAAGCAGATATAAGCCACACATTCCATCTCCAACATATACTTTATTTTTCAATTCTTCCTGTATCTCGTCTATTGATATACAAGAATACAATAGCTTGATGTGATTATTCAATTCAACGCTTTCAAGGTTTAGCTCATCTTTAACACGACTCAAAACAAGATAATAATATAGCTTATTTGTCTGAGATCGAGGAAAATATTCCACAACATAAGGCAGAACTGCATTAAATTTTTTTGAAAAGATATTTTTATCTAATCCCGATTTAA
>CAMWIM010000019.1 GCA_947174335.1 uncultured Porphyromonadaceae bacterium
TAAAAACCCGGATTTTTTTGTTTTACAAAACCTTTGTATCTTGTTGATATACTTACGTTTGCATATATCGCGTTGTGATTACAGATACAAAGTTACAAAAAATGAAAGCAATTCACAACGGAGTACTTCATTCAATTCTACCGCATTTGTTGTGATTACAGATACAAAGTTACAAAAAATGAAAGCAATTCACAACACAGAGCTGTTACATCTACTGACTGGAGTAGTTGTGATTACAGATACAAAGTTACAAAAAATGAAAGCAATTCACAACAATTCTTCTTTAGTAGGCATTCCGAATGGGGTTGTGATTACAGATACAAAGTTACAAAAAATGAAAGCAATTCACAACTAGAAACTATCAGCGGAGATACCTTTCCACGTTGTGATTACAGATACAAAGTTACAAAAAATGAAAGCAATTCACAACACAAAGAGGGCATGAAAAAAACTATGGCTGGTTGTGATTACAGATACAAAGTTACAAAAAATGAAAGCAATTCACAACAAGAATAGGTATTTACCGATTCGATGAAGTGTTGTGATTACAGATACAAAGTTACAAAAAATGAAAGCAATTCACAACCTCTATCTTGGAGGTTCAAAATCTCCCATTGTTGTGATTACAGATACAAAGTTACAAAAAATGAAAGCAATTCACAACGTCAGGTTAAAGAGCCTGTTAAAGGCGAATGTTGTGATTACAGATACAAAGTTACAAAAAATGAAAGCAATTCACAACCGGCATTAAGATTGCCCGGAACAATAGTTCGTTGTGATTACAGATACAAAGTTACAAATTTATTTTCTTGATAAGATGGAGAATCGGGATTTAGCGAGTTAAACGGAAATTATTGTGAAAATCGGAATTTTTCGAGGATAATTTGGGCTTTATAGGAATGGGTATAAAAAGAAAAAGAGGGGCGCTCACGCGTGCCTCTCTCTCCATTCATCACATTATGCTTACAATTAAGTGCTATTTGTCTTTTTATATGTGTTATATATTTTTGTATTTTTTCGATTAATAACGGCTCTCGACGATGTCCCAGTCGACGATGTCGAAGAGTCGGCGCAGGTAGTCGGCACGACGGTTTTGATAGTCGAGATAGTAGGCGTGTTCCCAAACGTCGAATACCAGTATAGGGGTAAGACCTTCGGTCAACGGGTTGCCGGCGTTGCCGCGGGGCAGAATGAAAAGTTTGCCGGCTTCGTCGCGGGCGAGCCATATCCAGCCTGATCCAAATATCTTGGTGCCTTCTTCGATAAACTTTTCGGTAAATTTATCAAATGAGCCAAACTGGTCTTTGATTGCCTGACCGAGTTCGCCTGAGGGCGCGCCTCCGCCATCTGGGGAGAATGAAAAGAAGTAAAATATGTGGTTCCAAGCCTGAGATGCATTGTTGAACAATGGACCGTCGGCTCGGCGGATTATATCTTCAAGTTCGTCATCTTCAAACTCGGTACCTTTTATAAGGTTGTTGAGGTTGTCGATGTATGCTTTTTCGTGTTTGCCATAATGGTAGTCGATGGTCTCGCTCGAGATGACAGGCTGTAGAGCGTCGTTGGCATACGGGAGTTTTGGTTGAGTGTAAATCATATCTTTATGGATTTCGGTTACGTTTGTTTTTATTTTTCCCTGTAGAGGTTTGTTTATCTGTAAAACGTTGTCGGGACGATTTGGTTCGTTTTATTTCTGTTTTTTAACATTAGGAGGGATGATTAATTCATAATGCATAATTCTTTGCAAAGCAAAGCGCCCTAAGGGCGATAACATAATGCATAGTTTCGGTTCAACATCTTCGACGTTGGAGGGATCGGATCGCTGTTATGTGCTCAGCCAAGGCTCTTCGAGCCATGACTGAGTTAGCTGAGTTCTTCGTTTTCAACGAAGCAAAAGTCGGAGGATGCTGATTCAGGCGGATGCTCCAGGGAGCATCCCTACAACGAGCCGGAGTGGTGGACACGTGTGTCGAGAGTTAACGGCATTTATTCATAACTATGTAAAAAAAAGGAGCCGTGCCATCGCGGCACAGTTCCTTTGGGGGTTTTATTATGAAAATTTAAGTGGGTGGGCTTATTCGTTGCTTTTCTCAACGGCTGCAACTTCGGGATCAACACCCCACTGTTGCTGGGCAAGGCGGCGATAGTTGTTGTAGCGCCACTGTGCATTAGCTTTTGCAGCTGCGAAGAGTTCGGCAGCTTCGGCGGGATATTGTTTGAGAACGGTTGCATAGCGTACTTCGCCTTTGAGGAAGTCTTCAAATTTAGACCAGTCGGGCTCTTTAGAGTCGAGGGTGAAGGGGTTCTTGCCTTCGGCTTCGAGAGCGGGGTTGTAGCGCCAGAGGTGCCAGTAGCCACATTCAACTGCTTTTGCTTCTTCTTGCTGTGAACGACCCATACCGGCTTTGAGACCGTGGTTGATACAGGGTGAATAGGCAATGATGAGTGACGGACCGTCGTAGGCTTCGGCTTCGCGGATTGTCTTGAGTGTTTGAGCGTTGTCGGCTCCCATTGCGATTTGAGCAACGTAAACATAGCCATAGGTTGAAGCTATGAGACCAAGGTCTTTTTTGCGGATGCGTTTACCTGCGGCGGCAAATTTAGCGATTGCACCGAGAGGTGTTGCTTTAGATGCCTGACCACCGGTATTTGAGTAAACTTCGGTGTCGACAACGATGATGTTTACGTTTTCGCCTGATGCAAGAACGTGGTCGAGACCGCCGAAACCGATATCGTATGCGGCACCGTCGCCGGCAATAATCCACTGTGAACGTTTGGCGATGAACTGACGATGGTTCACGATTTCGTTGCAGATGTCGCAAGCGCAAGCCTGGCAAAGGGGAACGATTGCGTCGGCAATGCGACGGGTTGCTTCGTAGTCGTCATGTTTTTCAAGCCATTCAGCGGCGAGTGCTTTGATTTCGGGTGAACAGCAGTCGCAGGTCTGAGCTTTTGTCATAAGGTCGGCAACACGCTGAGTCATTTTCTTGGTTGCGACTTTCATACCGAGACCAAATTCGGCAAAGTCTTCAAAGAGTGAGTTAGCCCAAGCGGGACCCTGACCGCGATCGTTGGTGGTGTAGGGTGTCGATGGAACTGAACCTGAGTAGATTGAAGAACATCCGGTTGCGTTGGCTACCATTTCGTGGTCGCCATAGAGTTGGCTGATGAGTTTAACGTAGGGAGTTTCACCGCAGCCCGAGCAAGCACCTGAGAATTCAAAGTAGGGGGTTGCAAACTGGCTGTTTTTAACGTTAGATTTGATGTCGACGAGGTTTTGTTTTGAAGCGACGCTCTTAACACAGTAGTCCCATTCGGTCTGATGGTCGAGCTGTGATTCGAGGGGTTTCATAACGAGTGCTTTTTCGCCTTTCTTTCCGGGGCAAACGTCGGCACAGTTGCCACAGCCGAGACAGTCGAGAACGTCAACTGACTGGATGAAGCGGAGTCCTTTGAATGTAGGACCGAGTGCGGGAATGGTGGCGTCTTCGTTGAAGGGAGCTGCTTTCATTTCAGCCTCGTTGAGGAGGAACGGACGGATTGCAGCGTGAGGACAAACAAAGGCACATTTGTTACATTGGATACAGTTTTCTTCGAGCCACTCGGGAACGAAAGCTGCTACGCCACGTTTTTCATAAGCGGCAGTTCCTTGCATCCAAGTACCGTCTTCGATACCGACAAAGGCTGATACTTTAAGGAGGTCACCGTCTTGAGCGTTGATGGGTCGAACAAGTTTGGTGATGAATTCGGGCTCGTCTTTGTTGACGTCTTCCTCGATTTTGAGGTTAGACCAAGCTGGGTCAATGGCGAGTTTGTGGTATTCGTTACCACGGTCAACAGCGGCGAAGTTTTTGTCAACAACGTCCTGACCTTTTTTGCCGTAGCTCTTGACGATGAATTTTTTCATCTGTTCAACAGCGAGGTCAACGGGGATTACTTCGGTGATGCGGAAGAATGCGCTCTGGAGGATGGTGTTGGTACGGTTGCCGAGACCGATTTCCTGAGCGATGTCGGTAGCGTTGATGAAGTAAACGTTGATGTTGTGGTCAGCGAAGTATTTTTTAACTTTGTTGGGGAGGTGTTTTGCGAGTTCGTCGGCGTTCCAAACTGTATTAAGAAGGAATGTACCGTTGTCACGGAGACCGCGGGTTACGTCATAAAGATGTAGGTAAGCCTGAACGTGGCAAGCAACAAAGTTAGGGGTGTTTACGAGATAGGTCGAGCGGATGGGTACATCGCCGAAACGGAGGTGTGAGCAAGTGAAACCGCCTGATTTCTTAGAGTCGTAAGCAAAGTAAGCCTGGCAATATTTGTTGGTATTGTCACCGATGATTTTAACTGAGTTTTTGTTAGCACCTACTGTACCGTCGGCACCGAGACCATAGAATTTTGCTTCGAAGGTTGATTTGTCGCCGAGGGCGATTTCTTCAACGGGTGGAAGTGAAAGGAATGTAACGTCGTCGATAATGCCGATGGTGAATTTGTCTTTGGGCTGGGGAAGAGCGAGGTTGTCAAAGACAGAGATGATGATTGCAGGGGTTGTGTCTTTGCTGGCGAGACCATAGCGACCTCCAACGATGAGAGGGGCGTCGGCTTTGCCATAGAATGCGTTTTTAACGTCGAGAAGAAGGGGCTCGCCTTCAGCTCCGGGCTCTTTTGTACGGTCGAGAACGGCGATGCGTTTAACTGTTTTGGGCAGAGCGGCGATGAGGTGCTTGCTTGAGAAGGGACGATAGAGGTGAACTGAGATGAGACCAACTTTTTCGCCTTTTTCGATGAGGTAGTCGATTGCTTCTTGAGCGGCTTGGGTTACAGACCCCATAGCGATGATGACGCGGTCGGCGTCTTTTGCACCATAGTAGTTGAAGAGGTGATATTCACGGCCGGTGATGTCTTTGATCTTAGCCATGTAGTCTTCGACGATGTCGGCAACTGCGTCATATTGTTTGTTGCAAGACTCGCGATGCTGGAAGAATACGTCGCTGTTTTCAGCCAAACCGCGTGCTACGGGAGCTTCGGGGTTGAGAGCGCGATCGCGGAAATTCTGGATTGCCTGACGGTCAACGATTGCGGCGAGAGCGTCCTGATCGATTTCTTCGATTTTCTGAATTTCGTGAGAAGTACGGAATCCATCAAAGAAGTTGATGAAGGGGATGCGGCTTTTGAGAGCGGCAAGGTGGGCAACGCCGGCGAGGTCCATAACTTCCTGAACCGAGCCTTCGGCGAGCATGGCGAAACCGGTTTGACGGCAAGCGAGAACGTCGGAGTGGTCGCCAAAAATGCTAAGAGCGTCAGATGCAATTGTACGAGCCGATACGTGGAACACGCTGGGGAGCTGTTCGCCGGCAATTTTGTACATATTGGGAATCATGAGCAGTAGACCCTGTGAGGCGGTGAAAGTAGTGGTAAGGGCACCAGCCTGTAGAGAACCGTGAACTGCACCTGCAGCACCGCCTTCAGATTGCATTTCCTGAACCAAGACTGTTTCACCAAAGATGTTCTTGCGACCGGCGGCAGCCCATTCGTCGACATATTCTGCCATAGTTGACGAAGGAGTAATTGGGTAGATAGCCGCAACTTCGGTAAACATGTAAGCTACATGAGCTGCAGCCTGGTTACCATCGCAAGTTACGAATTTTTTCTCTTTACTCATAACGTGAATTTTAAGTTAAATATTTGGTTTAAAAATTTATTATAAATTTAGGTGACAATAAACAATCTGCGAATTTACTATTTTTTTTTCATCCCACAAAATTTGAGGGCTAAAGTGTAGATAAATTGTGGTCGGTTAACATATATTATATGAGAGAGCGAAATAAATAATCCCGATTCTCAAAGAGAACCGGGATTAATATCGGGTTGAAATGCTAACAATTAGAGGTCAGCATCATAATATCTGGTGTTCGCAATTTTGTTACGGGTAGCGTCTTTAGAATAGTACCCGATGTTGTAATTGTGACCATCAATATATAAATCGGTAATGACAATACAGTTATCTCCTATATACCAAATAAACTCTTGATGGAAATCGCTTGATTGAGAAGTGTCAGGCGTACCATACTTGTGAGTTAAAGAGCTGATCAAGTCGTTCATGGTTTCAACGGTTACCCACGACGGTGGTTTAACTTCAACGATTGAACCGGCTTTTCCAGATACAGCGAGTTCACAGTTTCTAAATTTCCAGAAATCTCCACGCATGTGGATACCATCAAGATTAGAAGCTATGTCACTCATACCTTTGTTCAATAGTTCCTCGTGGATTGCTTGTTGAGGTTGCTCCAATGAGATTCCTAAGAATTTCAGATCTTGTGCCGAAGCTGCAGCGTACGACATAAGAATTGCAAGAAGCGTTAGAAAAAATTTCATACCGATTTGTATTAATATGTTATATAATTTGTTTTAATTCAGTTAAACGTGTTATTAGATCGGTTTTACCCGATTTTTGTTTTATGATTGGTTTTCGCTACCTTGACGGCGTTGAATGATTGGGCTTGCAAGCTGTGATAAATCAGATGCTTACGGTTGGTTTTCTCGTACCCAGAACAGGACTCGAACCTGCACACCTCGCGGCACTCGCACCTGAAACGAGCGCGTCTACCATTCCGCCACCTGGGCATTTATGGGTGCAAAGTTAATGTGTTTTTTTGAATTTTCAAATTTTTGGCAAGGAATATGATAATTTTTTTGCTGTTATTTTCGTGATTTCCTATTTTTTTGACAAATAATGCCTACCTTTGCAGTGAAAATAGTAATGGAGTGATGCTCGAGTGGCTGAAGAGGCACGCCTGGAAAGCGTGTATACCCCAAAAGGGTATCCCGAGTTCGAATCTCGGTCACTCCGCAAAAAATTAACGCTAAAATCAGATAGGTTTTAGCGTTTTTATTGCAATAGACTTCGGCTCGGCATAATGCGTATTCCTTTTTTTAATTTTATTCAAACATTATGCACTGTGGCTTGTACAATTTTGTTTTTAATTATTTGTTAGATGTATAGGAAATGAGATATTTCCAGTTTTCGGGTGGGATTGGTACGTTATTTATTTTAGAAAAGTCGCCGTCGCGACCGTTGAATTTTTCGGTTTCGTGGAAGTGACATATTCCGATGCCGAGGTCGAGAACTGCTGCAGGACTTTTTGGCTTGTAGTAGAAATGAACGGTATTGCCGTCGACTAAGGCTCTCCAAGGCTGAGTGTTGGTGTCGGACGGTGCTAAGCGCAACATTTCAAGAGCTTCACGGAATTGGTTATTTTCGGGAACCGGAGTCTTAAAGTCGTTATAGAAAAACAGGTCGTCGAACGGCTTGCGATTTTTGCTGCCTAAAGTAAGACGGGTGAGTTTCTCTGTAATCGATGGCTTTTGAGCAACGCCAACGGGGCAAATTACCTTCAGTTCTTCGCCGTCGTCCCAAGTGATGCCTTTGTCAAAATCCGAGCCTTTGAATGTCGCTGCAATCCAACACGTGCCGAGTCCGAGTTGCCATGCTTTCAGTACAACTTGCTCGAAACGATAGCCGGCGCTGAGTGCTGATGCCTCATCGTTCCCAATTCCTAAAAGAAAGAAGTCTTCGGCACCTTTAATCATTCCATAAGTGCTCGGTTTATATCCTTCCTTTACATTGAATTTCTTGAGCTTGATTGATATGTTTCCACCAAAAGGCGAGTTTGATTCGGCAATAACGACCTCAAGTTCGGCTATGCGCTCGGGTGACAAACCGTTACCGTCAAATGTTCTGACGGAGCGTCGCTCATTCATTGCGTCAATAATATTCATTTTTGTCTGCGATTAAGTAATTAATAAATCTTTATCATACAAACATTGTTGACCTACATTGAGTTTGCCGATGGGTTAGATTTGTGCCATTCTTGGGGTGAAATGTACCACTAATTAATGTTTATTCAATTCAATTGCGTTTTGAACGAGACGTTTACCCATCTCAAAGCAATTCTCATTATGTATTATAGTATATGACAACCTCGGGGGTATTGAACAATATGACAGAGCGGGGTGTTTAAGATATGAAGTTTGCCAAATTGTCAGTCATGTGACATGGAAGATAATTTTGGCACGATACTTGCTATGTCAGTTATGAAGAATTTAAATAAACAACTTAAAATATAAACTGCTATGAATATTAAACCTCTTGCCGATCGCGTTTTGATCAGCCCGGTTCCAGCCGAGGAAGTTACAATGTCGGGTATCATTATTCCCGATTCAGCTAAGGAAAAGCCCCTTCGTGGAACTATCATTGCTGCCGGTAACGGTACTAAAGATGAAGAAATGGTTCTCAAAAAAGGTGACACTGTTCTATATGGCAAATATGCCGGTACCGAAATCGAACTCGATGGCGAAAAATATTTGATTATGCGTCAGAGTGATGTTCTCGCTGTGATTGACTAATCATCCACTAACTGATTTAGAAAACAAACTTTAAATTTCACTTACCACTATGGCTAAAGAAATTAAATTTGATATTAAAGCTCGTGAAGAGCTCAAAAAAGGCGTTGATGCTTTGGCAGATGCCGTTAAAGTAACTCTCGGTCCTAAAGGCCGTAACGTTATTATCGAAAAGAAATTTGGCGCACCCCACATCACAAAAGATGGTGTGTCGGTCGCTCGTGAAGTAGAACTTGAAGATCCGTTCCAGAATATGGGTGCACAACTCGTTAAGGAAGTGGCTTCAAAAACCGGTGATGATGCAGGTGACGGTACAACTACCGCAACCGTACTCGCTCAGGCAATCATCAACGTCGGTTTGAAAAACGTAGCCGCAGGAGCAAACCCGATGGATATCAAACGCGGTATTGACAAAGCTGTCGCTGCCGTTGTTGAAAATATTAAATCTCAGGCTCAGGAAGTTGGTGACGACTTCAAGAAAATTGAAGATGTTGCCCGCGTTTCAGCCAATAACGATGAAAAAATCGGTCAGCTCATTGCCGAGGCAATGAAAAAGGTTAAAAAAGAAGGTGTCATCACTGTTGATGAAGCCAAAGGGACTGAAACTACCGTCGATATTGTTGAAGGTATGCAGTTTGACCGCGGTTATATCTCACCTTATTTTGTAACCAACACTGAGAAGATGGAATGTGAGATGGAATCTCCCTACATTCTTCTTTATGACAAGAAAATCTCTAACCTCAAAGACCTTCTTCCGATTCTCGAAGCATCGGCTCAGTCGGGTCGTCCTCTTTTGATTGTCGCTGAAGATGTTGATCAGGAAGCACTCGCAACCCTCGTGGTTAACCGTCTTCGCGGTTCGCTCAAAATCTGTGCGGTTAAAGCTCCCGGATTTGGCGACCGTCGTAAAGAGATGCTCGAAGATATCGCTATTTTGACCGGCGGTACTGTCGTGTCAGAAGAAAAAGGCATGCGTCTCGAAACATCAACTCTCGATGTTCTCGGTCGTGCTGAAAAAGTAACTGTCAACAAAGACAACACAACTATTGTCAACGGCGCAGGTGCTAAAGAAGCAATAGCTTCTCGTGTAGCGCAGATCAAAGCTCAGATTGAAACTACTACAAGCGATTATGATCGTGAAAAACTTCAGGAACGCCTTGCCAAACTCGCAGGCGGTGTAGCAGTTCTTCACATAGGTGCTCCTTCAGAAGTTGAAATGAAAGAGAAGAAAGACCGTGTTGATGATGCACTCAGCGCAACTCGTGCTGCTATCGCCGAAGGTATCGTTCCCGGTGGTGGTGTGGCATACATCCGTTCGGTTGCTACTCTTGAAAAACTCAAAGGTGACAATGACGATGAAACAACCGGTATCCATATCGTTCTCCGTGCAATCGAAGAACCTCTCCGCCAGATTGTAGCAAACGCAGGTGCTGAAGGTGCTGTAGTTGTTCAACGAGTTAGAGACGGTAAAGGCGACTTTGGTTACAATGCCCGCACAGGTGAGTATGAAAACATGCTCGCTGCCGGAGTCATCGACCCTGCCAAAGTAACTCGTGTTGCTCTTGAAAACGCTGCTTCAATTGCCGGAATGTTCCTCACTACCGAGTGTGTGATTGCTGACAAGAAAGAAGATAATCCCGCACCCATGGGCGGAGGCGCAATGGGTGGAATGGGAGGTATGGGCGGCATGATGTAATTCCCGACATCCCATAAAACCAAACATATTCAAAAGGCTGCTTCAACCGTTGAAGCAGCCTTTTTTTATGTCCCTTTGTGATAGGCTTACGTTTTGTTAAACACAAAAAACGTCGTTATAATATTAGTATAATAGATAATATATTATATGTGTTGTTGCTGTAATTAAATCAAAATTTATTAACTTTGCATTTAATAGGTGAATATTAACCTAGCGAATGAATCAATCTTACAAAATATTTTAATTCCGATATTATATGGCAGTACACTCTGTTGACCATAGCCTCTATGAATTACTAACCTGGGTTGGTAATGGTAAGGCACAGCTCCCGGATTTTCAGCGTAGTTGGGTTTGGGATGATACTAAAATATGTAAGCTCATAGAAAGTATATCTTCGGGCTTCCCTATGGGGGCTGCAATGTTTCTTGAAACAGGTAATGACAATGTTCGTTTTAAATATAGGCCATTGGAGGGGGTAACTTCAACAAATCTAGAAACACCTGATTTTCTCATCTTGGATGGTCAACAACGATTGACAACTCTATATCAAGTATTCAAGAGTGCGGAACCTGTAACTACTCGGTCGATATCTAATAAAGATAAGCTTTTATTAAGACATTATTATATTAATATTCGTAAGGCTTTGGATCCGGCATCTGATAGACTTGATGCTATTATATCAATCAATGAGAAAAAACAACAAACAGAGGATATAGGTAGAAACATAATTCTAGACCTCTCTACTAGAGAGAAAGAATTTGAGAACCTTATGTATCCATTGAATGTAGCACTTGATCTTTCGGCTTCATCAGATTGGATGTTGGATCTAAACGACTATTATAATGGAGATCCTGAAATAATGAAACTCTTTAAAGATTTCAATAAACAAGTTCTCCAAAATATACAAACGTACAAGATTCCTATAATTCACGTTGCAAAGGATACATCTAAAGAGGCTGTATGTCAGATTTTTGAGAATGTAAATACGGGTGGCGTTAAACTAACAGTCTTTGAATTGGTAACTGCTACCTTTGCGGCTGACGAGTTTAATCTTCGAGATGATTGGGCGGATATTCAAGAAAAGTTCAAGTCAACCAAACAGGCTGACATTCTTCGAGTGGTTGAAAATACGAACTTTCTTACTGCAATGGCGTTGCTAATAAGCTACAAGCAATCATTACTTGGGAAAGGAGCTGTGTCTTGTAAAAAACGTGATGTATTGAAAATGAATCTTGAAGACTACAAAGCAAACCGAGATTATTTAGTCTCAGGCTTTATAAAAGCATCAAGTTTCCTAATCAATCAAGGCGTATTCACATCTCTAAATCTTCCATACACATCTCAGTTGGTCCCTCTTGCAACTATTTTTGCAATTGCAGAGGAGCAGAATATCAATCTATCTATCCAGACAAATAAGGACATTCTTGCTAATTGGTATTGGTGCGGTGTGTTCGGCGAATTATATGGTGGTGCAAACGAAACTCGATACGCAACTGACGTTGTAGATGTCATAAATCAAATAAAGGGTGGGGGTCAACCTGAAACTGTTATTAGAGCTAGCTTCCAACCTCGGAGGTTACTTTCTATGCAAACAAGGAACTCTGCCGCATATAAGGGTGTAATGGCTCTTATTTTACAGGATTCTCCACTTGATTTTATGAGTGCTAATAAAATGGATATAGCTACTTATCTTGATGAGAGTACTGATATTCACCACATATTCCCTCAAAATTACTGTGAGCAGCAAGGCTATGATTCTCTGAAGTGGAACTCTGTAATCAATAAAACACCGATCTACGCAAGTACTAATCGTTCAATCGGTGGTCGTGCTCCAAGTGAGTATATCGGTACTATGGCAAACAAAGGTTTGACAGATATTCAAATGAAGGATGCTATTTCGTCTCATAAGATTGATTTCGATTTACTCAAAGCAGATAACTTTGATGGATTTATCATTGACAGGGCAATCAAACTTCTTGATAGGATAGAGGTGGCAATGGGAAAATCTATCCCTGGTAGAGACAGCGAAGATACGATTAAAGCTTTTGGTGGCTCACTTGTCACAAATCATAGTCTTTAATCAGAGAAAGGTTAGAAAAGATTATTGTAGCATGTGCTTATGTCGTTAATGACAATTTAAGATAATTTTAACCGATATAGTGTAAAAATCATCTCACTAGATGAGATGATTTTTTGTTTCTTATTATTCCTTGCCCGAATTTTATTTTAAATTATGGTAATGACGTAATCCATCTTTTATCTTTTGAAGTGATTCGCCGCTTGGTGTCCATATACCATAACGAAACCTGTCGAGTTTAGATTTTGACATACCAATCTTTATGGCAAAGTCGTCAAAGTCAATAACTCTACCTAATTCAAGCATTTTAGCCACTTCATTATCATAATTTGGTTCGGCTGTATCATCGAAAGATAATATATGAATATCTTCATCAATGTTGTCCCATCGGATGCTTTGCTCGTCTGACATCAATTGAAAATTATGTCTTTCAGCGTCCGAGGCATCCATAAGCCGAGGGAATGCTTCAAGGGGACGACTCTTTTCAAGACCGTCCTGGGTTAATATAAATATTCGATTGCCTGAGAACCAGAGTTTATCTATCTTTCCCATTTTGCTTATTTGGAAGATATTTGATTGGCTGCTTAATGATATCAGACACCAAGCACGATTGCCGGATCAATGTTCAACTCTTTAGAGATACGCCTCCCAACCTTAATTGTCGGTTCGCTCTTTCCTGAAAGGAAATCACAGATACGAGACGGGCTAACACCGATCTTCTTTGCGAGAGCAGCCTGTGACAATCCCAATTCATACATTCTTAATTTAAGAATATCTATCAGTGATGGAGTCCCGATGGGATAGTGAACATCCTCATACTCTTGAACGAGAGCTGAAATAAGATAGAGCTCAATGCTGTTCGGATCATCGTCCGGAGTTTCTTCATTAACCTTCGGAAGCAATTCATCAATACGAGCCATAGCCCAGTTATACTGGGTTTCATTTTCAATTTTTGTCTTGATCGTTTCCATATCGCTCTTGTTAAACCTGTGAAGCATCTTTAATTTTATCATATTCAGCGTGAGTGCCGACAAATCTAATGAAAACATATTCGTGCTTAAATTGGATTACGACAATCAAGCGAAAATCATTACCCTTAATATTGAAAATATAGTGCTGATTACCGACACTATCCACTGAATTGAAAGTAGACTTAACATCTGCGAAGCATGTCCAATGACTTTCCCGGGTTTTAGAATACCATTCCTCCAGAGCTTCCTTCGCCTGTGGATGTTTGAGGTAATAATCAACCAGCGTTTTCTTTGCTACTATATTCATAATATAGGGGGTGTTTCTTAAATACGTTGTAAAGATACGAATAAAATTTTGTATTACAAAACATATTGACAAATAAATAACTCTCTAAATTTCTATTAAACATTGTTTGGATATTGATATTCAAAAAGGCTGCTTCAACCGTTGAAGCAGCTTTTTTTATGTCCTGTAAAATTTTTTTATTATCTTTGTAACAAATCGTGACGGCTTGCGTCAGTATAATTGAAAGCGCTTCTCAAGCAACATTAAAAACGAATTTAAACTTTTAACAATGAAACGTATAGCCATAATACTTATTGCCGCAATCATTTCCCTGTCGGGAACAATGTTTGCCAATGCGATTACAGTCGATGATTGCTTCAAAGAATTTTCATCAGCCCGCAATGCTGAACAGGTCAATATCAATTCATTCTTGATGTGGATTGCCAAGAAATGTGCCGGTAATGATGCCGATGCTCAGGCTCTCAAAAAGATTGATTCTGTCAGAGTTCTTGATCTTGAAAGCTGCTCGGATGATGTCAAGAATAATTTCACGAAGAAGATGTCAAACGTGACGTTGGACGGTTTGGATGACATTGTCAATGTCTCCGAGAATGGTAATAAAGTCAGAATTCTTGCTCAGATTAAGAATGAGAAAATTCGCAAACTGCTTGTGATGTGCTACGGCTCTGGCGACTGTTGCCTTGTCGAAATCAACGGTAAGTTTGATATGAGCGACCTTGACGGAGTTGTCAAGAGCCAAATGCCAAAACACGATGACCGCTGACGAATTCAAAACAATTTTTTTGCCTTGTCATCAGCAGCTCTATCGCGTAGCTTTCCGTTTAACAGGTAATCGCGAGGATGCCGAAGATGTTGTCCAGGAAACATATCTGAAAATCTGGAACAATCGTGACCACCTCGGTCAGCTCGACAATCCGGCTGCATTTTGCATGACAACGCTTAAAAATATGTTTATCGATTTTCTGAGACGCAAACGTGGTGACGGTAGCTCGGGCGTGAGTGTTGAAGATGTCACGATTGATTCGGATACCGATGTCGGCAAGCAGATTGAGCAACGCGATTCGCTCGATGTCGTAACAAGGCTGATAGATCAACTTCCGGACAATCAACGTGACGTAATCAGGATGAGAGATATAGCCGACCTTCCGTTTGAAGAAATTGAAGCTGCAACGGGACTATCTCCCGGAAACATCAGAACTCTTTTGAGTCGAGCTCGAAAAAAGATTAAAGAACAATATATCGCACTCTTGAAATATGAACGAATATAATAAAAACGACATAAAACATATCCTCGACCGCTATTATGAGGGGAAATCATCAGCAGCCGATGATGCTATTCTTCGCAGCTATTTTGCCGAAGATGAGGTTGATGAAGAGTTTGCCGACGATAAATTGTTTTTCGAGGCTCTCGCAGACACAAACGATTTGATTGAAGTGCCGTCCGGCTTGGAACAACGTCTTAGCGATGCAGTTGATTCATGGAATGATTCTGAAAATCGAATTGCCGACTCACGACGACGATTCCGTTTGGTGAAATTTATCCCGACATTTGGTATTGCGGCTTCGATTGCAATATTGTTTGCAATAGGCAGCTTTGTAATAAACAACAATGGGCAGAACCGCGAGCCTGCCGACACATTCACCGACCCGATGGAAGCCTATGCTGAAACTCAGAGAGTGCTCGCTCTTTTTGCCGGAACAATGGAAAAGGGCAACGAGGGTCTTGAAATCGCCAATCAGGGTCGAGAAAAAGCCTTGGCAATGGCAATGGAACAACTAAATAAAATTTAATTAATAAATTTACAAGATAATTATGAAACGTCTATACATTCTTTCAATCCTATTTATTCTTGCCGTTGTATCGGTCAACGCTCAAGTATCAAAAGTTTTTGAACAATATGCCGATTCAAGAAGTGTGACATCGGTATATATCTCAAGTACAATGCTGAGAATGATCCCTGAAGTCAAAGCCGGAGATGTCGAACTCAAGGGTATGACCGACAAGTTGAATTTCATCCGCGTTTTGACAACAGAAAGCCCTTCATTAGCCGGTAAAATTTATGATGAGTTGGCTGCTCAGATAAAGAAAGATAATTATGATATTCTCATCTCGGCAAATGATGGAGGAGAGAAGGCAAACATTTATATGAAAACCGACTCCAAAGGGGTCAATGAATATTTGATTGTAGCCCGTGAATCCCGAGAATTAAGTATTGTCCTCATTAATGGTACAATTACCCCCGCCGATGTTCAAAAAATGAAAAAGTAAAATGACAATATTCGCATAACATGCCAAAGGCATGTCCCTACTTCAAATCTTAACGTACAGGCTTGTTGTAGGGACATCCGTTTCGGATGTTTTGGTTGGAGATGATTATCATTTATCTGAGTTATAGAAACAATCCTGTTGCCATTTAGTTACATTATTAAGAATGTAATTGCTAATATTGTTTCTATCGCGACTACCTCTAATAAGATGATCATGAAATCGGGATTGCCACTCAAACTCAACGCCTATTGACTTTGCGTACTTTGTAACCGCACCTTTAAGGGATGCAACGTATTTGCTCAGTGTTGGGATACGCCTTTGATTTGATGGGGTTGTAGGGACATGCCTTTGGCATGTTGGTGTACGCTCTTCAACACTTCCTCTAATGTTATTTTCAGGAATTAATACAACAAAGTGTATATGATTTGGCATTACTACATAAAGCAATATAGTAGCATATTTGCATAGATTTGTACTGTCGCTAAGTTGTTTATCGACGTATTTACCGATTTCACTTAACTTCATTTCTTTATCGTTGATTTCACCCAAATAATGCTTCCATTTTTTTGTGCAAATAGTGATGAAGTATTCGCCGGATTCATAATCCAGGAAACGTGCTCGGGGTGATTTTCGATATTGCTCCATTTGTATTTGTAAACATGCCAAAGGCATGTCCCTACATATTGAGAATGTAATCCTTTGTTTAATTGCTGCCGGTCAAAAGGCGCGAGAGGAGGGGGCTGCGGCTGATGATAGCGTTGGCAAGGAGAGTAACCGCAACGACAAGTGCTGCTACAATAACTGAGACGGTGAGGGTTGGAACCATGTCGAGCGCCATTCCGCGGAGCGGTTCTTGAAGAACGGGGAGGGGGAAGAGGAAGAAGTAGTGGAGAAGGTAGATCGATAAACTTTTGCTACCGATGTATTGCCACATTGACGCAAAATTGCGGGCAAGCGGTGAGGCTGTTTCGCTGAAAGCGATACGGCTCCATGGCTCGACAAGAGCGATACCGACAATTGCAAGGCAAACGTGCATGACGGGTTCGGCTACCAAGAAAATGAGAGAGTGAAATCCGGGGAATTCCCAGCGGTAGGCAAGGATGTAGAAGCAGAATCCGGCAATGAGCAGCGCCGATGTATATACGCCGCGTGTCTTTACAAATTGCCCGAAAGCCCGACCTGATGCTTTTGCAAAAACTCCTGTCATAAATGCAGGGAAGAATGAAACAACGAGTTTAAGACTCAGGAGTTTCCACCACATTTGGTTTTCAAAATATCCGTCAAGAATGATGAGGACTGCCCAAAGAGCGGCGGTGGCACCGATGCGTGCGGCTGTATTTTTTATCAAGTCAAGCACTTTTGACCATACGCTGTACAGAACAATGATGAGGAACAAAGTGATTGTGAACCAGTAGCCGTTCTTCCACTCGGTACACCACATGCCGTTGAACGACATGTCAAACGGACTTTGAAGACCGCTGTGGGGAAAATAAACCATGAAGATGAGTCCGACAAGAATACCGGGAATGACAAGCTGGGTGAAGCGTTTATCAAGGCGTGGCATAACGATTTTACCTGTCTCAGTCATCTTGTAGGTGAAATATCCGCTGATAAAGAAGAAGATAGGCATGTGAATCTGACCGATGATTTTAAAAAGGAGCGTACGGTCAATTTCACGGATGCACATTGTTAGAACATGTCCCATTACCACCAGAAAGATGGCGAGTCCTTTGAGCATGTCAAAGTAGTGGAGGCGTTGTTTTTCTGCCATAAGTTTAATGTGATGTTGGTTGGTAAAACCCCCGGCTGTCGAGCCGAGGGTTTTGCGATATGAAGACGCGATTTATTAATAGTTGCGGGCAAAGATTACTCGGCGTGCCGACGGACGTCCTGTAACCATACATTTGCCGGGTGTTGTGTCGCCATCGAGAGGAATACAACGGATTGTCGCTTTGGTTTCCTCTTTGATTTTGTCCTCGGTTTCGGGTGTGCCGTCCCAGTGAGCGAGTATGAATCCACCTTTTTCGATTTCAACTTTAAACTCATCATAGGTCTCAACGGTGCGAGTCATTGACTCGCGTTGTTTGAGAGCTTTTTGATAGATGTTTTCTTGAATTTCTTCAAGGAGTGATGCAACGAAAGGAACGATGCCTTGGAGCGGTTCAACCTGCTTTTCAAGCGTGTCGCGACGCATAACTTCGATTGTGCCGTTTTCGATGTCGCGTGCGCCGATTGCCAATCGAACAGGAATACCTTTCAGTTCATAGTCGGCAAATTTAAAGCCGGGGCGTTTGTTTTCAGAGTCGTCATATTTAACCGAGATGCCAAGACGGGTGAGCTCTTCGACAATCGGATTGACTGTCTTGGAAATCTCGGCGAGCTGGTCGGCGTTTTTATAGATTGGGACAATAACAACCTGGATAGGTGCGAGATGGGGAGGGAGAACGAGACCGTTGTCATCAGAATGAGTCATGATGAGTGCGCCCATAAGGCGGGTTGATACCCCCCAAGAGTTAGCCCAGACATATTCGGGTTTGTTCTCTTTGTTGACAAATGTAACATCAAATGCTTTGGCAAAATTCTGCCCGAGGTTGTGGCTTGTACCTGCCTGAAGTGCTTTGCCGTCTTGCATCATTGCCTCGATAGTGTAGGTGTTGAGTGCGCCGGCAAACCGTTCGTTGGCACTTTTAACACCTTTGATAACCGGCATCGCCATATATTTTTCGGCAAAATCGGCATAAGTGTTGATCATCAAGACAGTGCGCTGTTCCGATTCTTCGGCTGTTTCGTGAGCGCAGTGACCTTCTTGCCAGAGGAATTCGGCTGTACGCAGGAAAAGACGGGTGCGCATTTCCCAACGCATCACGTTAGCCCATTGGTTGATGAGCAATGGAAGGTCGCGGTATGAGTGAATCCAGTTTTTATATGTACCCCAAATGATTGTTTCAGATGTCGGTCGAACGATGAGTTCCTCTTCGAGACGGGCGTCAGGATCAACAACTACGCCATTGCCGTTAGGGTCGTTTTTGAGACGGTAGTGTGTGACTACGGCACATTCTTTGGCAAAGCCTTCGACGTGTTCGGCTTCACGGCAGAGGAAAGATTTTGGAATCAAAAGCGGGAAATAGGCATTTTGGACGCCTGTTTCTTTAAACATTTTGTCAAGTTGCTGCTGCATCTTTTCCCAGATGGCATAACCATAGGGTTTGATGACCATACAACCTCTGACTGCCGATGACTCGGCAAGGTCAGCTTTAACAACTAATTCGTTGTACCATTGGGAGTAGTTTTCGCTCCTTTTGGTGAGTCCTTTCAATTCGATAGCCATTGTTATTGAATGATAAAATATCGGTTTCAAAATATATAATAATGTGCAAAGTTACGAAAATTTGTGATTAAAAGGATAGAATTGAGAAAAATTTAAATGACAGCGCCCCGATGATTGAAACCATCGGGGCGTTGTCAGTAACTTAATTTTTGGTTAAAGTTCTTCAGTTGTTATACTTGAATTTGGTCGTGATCTTCAAATAGAACTTGAATTTTAGCAGTAGTGATGAAAAAAGTAATATGAAACAATAGCGATATTATAGCAATAGTAATTAGCAATGTTTAGCAAAGTAAAAGTTTGAGGAACCTGCTATCGAATTAGTAAGCGTAATCTTTGAGCATTTCCTGAAGACGCTGGCGAGCGAAGAAAATGCGGCTTTTTACAGTTCCGAGAGGGAGGTTCATCTTCTCAGCGATTTCATTGTATTTGAAACCTTGAACGTGCATTGAGAAGGGTATGCGGTAGTCATCGTCAAATGAGTTGATGGCGTCGCTGATTTCTTTAGCGGCGAAAGAACCTTCGGGAGTTTCAAAACCTGATTCCTGTGGAAGGTTGAGGTGGTAGAGGTCTTCGGTAGTATCAACTACGGTTGCCTGGCGAGACATCTTACGATAGTTGTTGATGAAGATGTTGCGCATGATTGTGAAGACCCAACCTTTGAAGTTTACGTTGTCAACATATTTGTCTTCGCTTTCGATAACTTTGATTGTAGTGTCCTGAAGAAGATCATAAGCATCGTCGCGATTAGAAGTAAGCATGTAAGCAAAGTTGAGAAGGTTGCTTTGAAGATCGAGAAGTCTTGATTGAAAAACTGAAGAAGTCATAGTTGAAAGTATTTTAGTTGTTATTGAAATCTTTTTTTTGACGTTTTGTGAATCGTTTTGCGTTTGTGTTACAAATTGATTACGTTGCAAAGTTACGACAATTTTTTAAATTACAAAAATTTTACAAACTTTTTTTCAAAAAAATACAATTTATTTTTAAAATAGCACTTAAGTAATTGAAAATCAATAATAAAAATTTTAAAAGAATTGTGTGTCATAAGTGTTACAAGAATTTATTTATAATGTAATAGTTTTGGTGCAATAATCTTAAAATGCTGATATTTATAGAGTTATATCGAAACAATACTGTAACAAGATTTTGTAACAAAAAATGAAAAAAATATCATATTTGCAGAATTTTTTTAGAAAATAATAAAATTTTCACTTGGTCGTGTCGATTTAGGGGTGATTTTGTAACACGAATTGTTATCGTCCCGGAGACTTAATTTTGTCGAATTGCACAATTGTGTTACAAAGCACCCTCAAACTGTAGGTCGGGATGTTACAAATGTAGTTGAGATAAAATTTTAGCAACATAAGTAATACAATTTGATTACTGTGATGCATTTATTATATAAATGATGTTTACTTTGCGGTATAAAATCTAAATCATAAATCACAAAACTTGTAATCTTAATCTGTCATGTCTGACAAAAACGATAAATCGGTCGAAACTGAACAAGGAGACAAGAAAATCCTTGTTGTAGATAAGGATCCGTTCCTTGCTGAATTGGTTCACTACCATTTTAGTAAGTCGGGTTATACTATAGAATCTTGTCTATCGATTGACGACTGGTTTGGCATGGATCCATCAGACTATTCGATGATAATAGTTGATGTCGCCATCGACTCAAATTGTGGAACACAAATTATCGAAAGCATATCACAAGGTGCGCCCGGAGTTTCAACTCTCGTATGTGCTCCAGCCAATGATACAAACTCAATTGTTCTTGCTCTGAATGCCGGAGCTACCGATTATATTACCCGACCGTTTGCTATCAGCGATTTTGTAACACGAATCAACTCTATTCTCAAAAACAAAGTAACGAAATAGCCGAAAAGTGATATACACATTACATAATATTATAGATAATAATAGACGATATACGAAAAGACCAAGGATATAATTATCCCTGGTCTTTTATATTTAAAGTCCTATTTTATAGACGCGTTGACTTAACAATATAATCTTCTACCATGCCCAAACATCGATGTGGTCAAATAAAATTAGCGATGCCATAAGATACTTTCAAAATAAATACGTAAATTTGCATTATTCAGATGATTCTAAAAATATAATCAGCTAATAGCGAATTTTTATGGAATATCCCTCAGTTTCGGAATATAGAGAGGCTATACTTTCTGCAGAAGACAATTTTAAGGAATTGTATTCACTTCGTCCGGTGATTGATAGTCATGGCTACCCGGTTATGTCAAGCGGAAACGTTGCCGTAGTTTTCAAGATGAGAGATGATAAAGATGGTAAGTTTTATGCAGTTAAATGCTTCATTAAAGATCAAGTAGGTCGCGATGAAAGCTATAGAAAGATAGCTGATGAATTGGAAACAGTTTCCTCATCATATATTCTACCACTCCGTTATCTTGAAAAAGAATTGTTTGTCGATTCTTTACAATGTGATCGTGAAGAATTTCCGGTTGTAGTGATGGAATGGGTTGAGGGCGAGAGCCTTGATGTCTATGTAAAAAAACATCTTACCGACACAAACGTGCTTGAGATGTTGAGCTATCGTTTCAACCGTATGTCGGCATGGCTTCTTTCTCAGCCATTTGCCCATGGTGATCTTAAGCCCGACAATATCCTTGTTCGCGAAGACGGTTCTCTTGTGTTGGTTGATTACGACGGAATGTTTGTGTCGTCGATGCAGGGAGAGAAAGCAAGGGAGATGGGAAGCCCTGGCTATACGCATCCCCTACGCCAAGAAACTGATTTTAATGAGCATATAGATGATTTCTCGATATCTGTAATTGCACTTTCGCTCAAGGCGATTGCAATTTCTCCAAAGTTAAAAGAAAACGATTCAAGTGGCTATGTCCTTCTTTTGTCAGAAAAAGATTTACGAGCTCCCCAAGATTCAGAGATGCTAAAATCGATACAAACACTAACGAATAATTCAGAGTTATCAACACTTTTGGGAGTATTCTATATCGCCTTGGGAAAGTACAGTCTTGATGCAGTGTCATTCCGATTATTCATGACTGAAAAGCCGAAACTCAGCGAAACGAAGAAAGATACTACCCTGGGTATAATTATAGACACTTCTTGCACTGATGATGAGATATCACAAGGGATGGAGGATGGATTTGGAGTGGTCTATAGCAAAGATGGGAGTCGATTGTTGAAGTGTAATAACCGCGAATTGAAGGAATACAGTATAAAACCCGGAACAAAAATTATATGTGATTATACTTTTGAATATTGTGACTCATTGCAAAGCATTGCTATATCAGATTCTGTGATCTCTATTGGCGTTTGTGCTTTTGGTAGGTGTCGCTCATTGCAGGGTGTGACCATACCAGATTCTGTAATTTCTATAGGTGATTCTGCTTTTGAGGGATGTCGCACTGTGAAGAGTATTACTATCCCTGATTCTGTTAACTCTATAGGTAATTGTGCTTTTAAGGAATGCATCAAATTGCAGAGTGTAACTATACCAGGCTCTGTGACTTCGTTAGGTAAAAATCCGTTCATCGAGTGTAAAGAAATTAAACTTATAGTATCTTCTAAATCTTCTTTTCGAGTAATTGACGATTTACTTATAGATAAAAACGGAGTTTTAATATCATGTTTTAATAGATATGAAAATATTGATATACCTGATTCAGTTACCACGATAGGCGATTCTGCTTTTGAGGGATGTCGCACTGTGAAGAGTATTACTATCCCTGATTCTGTTACCTCTGTAGGTAATCGTGCTTTTAAGGAATGCATCAAATTGCAGAGCGTAACTATCCCATATTCTGTGCACTCTATATGTGATTCGGCCTTTTCGTGGTGTCGTTCATTGCAAAGGGTGATTATGCCTGATTCGGTTACCATAATAGGTAGTTATACTTTTTATGGCTGTCGTTCGTTACAGGATTTGAAAATTCCGGATTTTGTGACGTCAATAGGTCGATTTGCTTTTGGGGGATGTGAGTTATTGGGGAATGTGACTATGCCTGATTCTGTAACTGCATTGGGCGAAAATCCGTTTTGGGGGTGTGAAAAAATAAATCTGCATTTATCTCCTAATTCATTTATTCGTATGATTAACGAGCTCCTTATAGATAGTAAAGGTGTGTTAATATCATGTTTAAATAGATCTGAAAATATAGAAATACCTAGATTTGTAACCTCCATAGGCGATTATGCCTTTGGGGATTGTGGATCATTGCAGAGAGTGACTATACCCGATTCTGTTTCTTCTATTGGTGAGTATGCTTTTGATAGATGTGTTGCCTTGCAGAAAATTACTATACCAGATTCTGTTAAGGTCATAGGTGGTAATGCTTTTCATTGGTGTGAATCATTGCAGAGGGTGTCTATACCGGAGTCTGTTTCTTCTATAGGCAAATTCGCCTTCCCGGATAATTGTGAGGTAATTCGCAAATAAATATGCTGTCAAAAGTTGCGTTTTGTTTTCAAATATGAATTAAAATGTCTAATTTTGTAGCTTAAAATTATAATACACATATAATATATAATAGAAATGGAAAATTTAGCACGTATTCTTGCCGAAAAGTTGCTCAATATCAGTGCAATCAAACTTCAACCGCTCAATCCGTTCACTTGGGCATCGGGTTGGAATTCGCCTATCTACACTGATAACCGCAAGACTCTTTCTTATCCCGACGTTCGCTCATTCATAAAAATCGAGCTTTGCCGTTTGATTATGGAGAACTTTGGAGAAGCCGACGCAGTTGCCGGTGTCGCTACCGGAGCAATTGCTCAAGGCGCTCTTGTTGCCGACCAACTTGGATTGCCATACGTGTATGTTCGCTCAACTCCCAAAGACCACGGTCTTGAAAACCTTATTGAAGGTAATCTCAAACCGGGTCAGAAGGTAGTGGTTATCGAAGACCTTATCTCAACAGGCGGAAGCAGCCTGAAAGCTGTTGAGGCTATCCGGGCTGCCGGATGTGAAGTTGTCGGTATGGTCGCAATCTTTACTTATGGTTTCCCCGTTGCTGTTGAAGCATTCAAAAAAGCAAACGTAACGTTGTTGACTTTGAGCAACTACAACGCTATGCTTGATGCTGCTTTGAAAATCAAATATATTGATAACGACGATATTGACACTCTTAAAGAGTGGCGTAAAGATCCTGCCAACTGGACTCCCCGCCAGGTTAAAGAATAAAAACGATGGCGCAGTATAAAGGTACTCCGGTTGCAATTGACAAGTCGGCTGAAGAATTGTTTGACCGCTTCAGCAACTTGTCGTTTCTTCAAGACAAACTGTTGTCGATGCCCGATGAAGTCAAGGCAAAGGTCGGCGAAATAAAATTTGAAAATGACCGATTGGTTTTGTCGACGGCACAGGTTGGCGAAATCAGTTTCGTTGTCAAAGAACGTCGCCAGCCCGATCTCGTTGTTTTCAGTGCTGAAAAAGCTCCCGTGCCCATCGATATGTCGGTTTCGTTTAAGAAAATCAGTGATTCTCAAACCGAAGTTACGACCTCGATAGATGTTGAGATTCCCGCGATTATGAAACCACTTGTCGGACCACATCTTCAGAAGGCTGCCGACAAGTTTGGTGAGGTGATGAGCCAGCTTAACAGCTTGTAAAAATAAAGAATGATATAACATTATGGCAAAAAAACTTTGGGAAAAGGACACTACGGTCGATCTTGATGTAGAGAAATACACGGTTGGTCGTGACCGTGAACTCGATATTTATCTTGCGCCATTCGACGTTTTGGGTTCAATGGCTCACATTACAATGCTTAACTCGATCGGGTTGCTTGGCGACGATGAACTGCCGGTTTTGCTGACCGAACTTCGTCGCATTTATAAGTTGACGCAGACCGGCGAATTTGTCATTGAAGATGGAGTTGAGGATGTCCATTCCCAGGTTGAGCTGATGTTGACCCGTACTTTGGGCGACCTCGGCAAAAAAATTCACTCGGGTCGCTCGCGCAATGATCAGGTTCTCGTCGATTTGAAGCTGTTCATTCGCCATCGCATCGAGCGACTTACAGGTGCTGTGAAACGTTTGTTTGATGTGCTGATCAAACAGAGCAACCGCTATTCAAATGTCATCATTCCCGGTTATACCCACTTTCAGGTGGCAATGCCGTCGTCAGTCGGTTTGTGGCTTGGAGCATACGCCGAGTCGCTTGTCGATGATATGACCGTTTTGCAGGCTGCCTATCGGGTTTCAAACCGTAATCCTCTTGGGTCGGCTGCCGGATATGGTTCCTCATTCCCGCTTGACCGTCAGATGACAACCGATTTGCTCGGTTTCGATTCAATGAACTATAATGTCGTATATGCCCAGATGGGGCGTGGCAAAACCGAGCGCATCGTCGCTCAGGCAATTTCATCGATTGCCGCGACCGTCAGCAAACTTGCGTTTGATTCCTGTCTATTTAATTCCCAGAACTTCGGTTTTATAAAATTGCCCGATGAGTTTACGACAGGCTCGTCGATTATGCCTCATAAAAAGAACCCCGATGTCTTTGAGTTGACTCGCGCGCGTTGCAACCGCCTTCAGGCATTACCGATGGAGATTACGCTTGAAACAAATAACTTGCCGTCGGGCTACTTCCGTGACCTTCAACTTGTGAAAGAAAATTTTGTTCCGGCATTTGACGAGATGGAAACCATCCTCGATATGACTGCTCGAATGATTGACGGAATCAAGGTTAACGAAAAAGCTGCCGATGATTCTCGATATGAGTTTATGTACTCGGTTGAAGAAGTTAACCGTATGGTGATGAGTGGTGTGCCGTTCCGCGATGCCTACGTTAAAGTCGGACGTGAAATTGAGCGTGGCGAATTCAAGGCAAACCGTGAGATTCATCACACCCATGCCGGTTCGATCGGGAATTTGTGTAACGACCGTATCGTTGCTTTAATGGATAACACCTTGACGTCATTTGAATTTGACAAATGGCATCGGGCTGTCGATTCGCTTCTTGAAAAATAAATAAGATGACTGTTATCAGACTAATCGCATTGCTGACTTTGTTGGTGATGTCGGGCTGTCATAGTGTCGAAACCGACCGTATTCCTGCTGCTCCGGTCTATTTACCTTTTAATTCATCGGGCGAATGGACTGTTTACGGAACACCCGGTGCTGTTTCATGGCGACTGTTTGTCAAGGATGAGCGGTTGCCTGTAAACTACGCTTATACAGCCGTGAGCATGACCGGTTTTGGCGGTATACTTTTGTGTGGCGATGTCTTTGGCGCACCGATTGCCTTTGATGCGGCTTGTCCTGTTGAATGTCGTCGCGATGTCAGGGTTGAAATTGACAGTGAAACTTTGACAGCACGATGCCCGGTCTGTGGCAGCGAATATGATACATTCTCTAATTTCGGCTACCCTATGGCAGGCAAAGCCGCATCGCTCGGTTATGCCCTGAAACGATATTACGTCGGAGCCGGTCACTCAGGAGAATACATGGTGGTAACACGACTATAAAAATAAAGCCGATTCACCTTTTTGGGGTGGGTCGGCTTTACAACATATCAGAGGGAGTAATTATTTTAATTTTTGACCGGGACAACATAGACGGGACATCCTGCTGAACCCGGAGCAATGGTGTATTTGGGATAGCTGAAAATATATCCTTGGTTAGTAAGTGCTACATGTGCGATGGGGAATGTCTTTTCGGTCCAAACGTCGGCGCCTTCATTGGCTGCCCATTCATTGACCGACTCAAGATATTTTTCGATGTTCATGTCGTGAGAACGGCTGATGATGTCAAGCAGTTTATGACGGACTGCATCTTGCTGTGATGCCGGAACGAGATTGTAAAATCCCATCGGACTACCCGATTTTGCATCAAACGTCTGGAGATAAAAGTCGTCGTCACCGTGGGCTCCGCCATAATAGGCTTGAGATGACATCGAATAGGTCACATAGTCGCTGTTAGCCCAAACCGGTTTGACGTCGATTGCGAGGTTGACGGCTACTACGCTGTCAGACAACGCCTGAGGAATGATATGGGTTGTAAAATAAGAGATTGTTGAATCGGCAACGTTCACCATGCGAGCCGCATCAATCGAAAGAACCGTATCGACTGAAATTTCATGTGATACAATGGTGTCGGTTGAAAATGCGTTGACGGCTTCCTCGATATATTTTGCAATAGCTCCGTTGATTTTGCCATTTGTGATATCGGCATATATGTTGAGCGAAACAAAGTTGTTTGAATCGTCAATTGAGTCATATCGGCTGATTCGGGTTGTTTCGATTTTTGTGCCGTCATAATCAAAGACTGTATCGGCGACTATGTTATGCATTGTTGGTTTGAAGAATTGCTCGCCATCATATTCAACAATGCGATTTTCGCTTTTAGAGCCACAAGATGAGGCAATAAAAGCAAAAGTTGCTACCGAGGCAGTCAGAACTATCGGCAAAATATTATTTTTCATTATTATGTTTTTTAGTTGTTGTCTTTGTGGTATAACAAACATCGATAGACAGATGTTCAATCAATATGAACTGATTTGCCTGCCGTTAGATTATGATGCCTTGACGTTCTCTCGAAGGAGGAACGGAGCCGTCGGTGATGATGTGGCAACAACTTGTTCGGGCGTTCCTTGAGTGATTATTCGACCGCCGTTTTTACCACCGCCGGGTCCCATGTCAATGATGTAATCGGCACATTTGACAACGTCAAGATTATGCTCGATGACAAGGACCGTGTTGCCTTTGTCGACAAGACGGTTGAGAACACTAAGAAGGGTTCGGATATCCTCGAAATGGAGTCCGGTTGTCGGTTCGTCGAGGATGAAAAGGGTCTTGCCGGTGTCACGTTTGGCGAGTTCGGTGGCGAGTTTGACTCGCTGGTTTTCACCGCCTGAAAGCGTTGAAGATGGTTGCCCGAGTTTGATATATCCGAGACCGATGTCTTGTAATACTTTAATTTTGTGAAGAATGACCGGTTGAGATGCGAAAAATTCAACAGCCTGGTTGATTGTCATGTCAAGAATATCGGCGATTGACTTTCCTTTGAATCGAACTTCAAGAGTCTCGCGATTATAGCGTCGTCCGCCACATTCCTCGCAAGGCACGAGAACGTCGGGTAAGAAGTTCATCTCAATAGTCTTGTAGCCGTTACCTTTGCATACTTCACAACGTCCGCCGGCAACGTTAAACGAGAAACGTCCCGGTTTGTAGCCGCGGATGCGCGCTTCGGGCAGGCTGACAAAGAGGTTGCGAATGTCGCTGAAAACACCTGTATATGTTGCCGGATTGGAGCGTGGTGTGCGTCCAAGAGGTGACTGGTCAACAGTGACAACCTTGTCGATGTTTTCGATTCCGCAAATCTCGCGATAGGGGAGGGGGGGCGTAATCGAGTTGTAGAAATGCTGACTCAAAATGGGTTGGAGTGTGGCATTTACAAGGGTTGATTTACCGCTGCCCGACACACCGCAGATGCAAGTCAACGTTCCGAGCGGAAGGTGGAAGTCGACATTCTGCAGGTTGTTGCCTGTGCAACCGAGCAGGTCGATAGACAAACCGTTGCCGGGGCGGCGTTCAGCCGGAATATCAATTGAACGAGTGTTGTTGAGGTATGATGCTGTCAACGTGTCGGTCTTCAGCATATTTGCCGGAGTGCCTTCGAATACAACTTCGCCACCACGGCGTCCGGCTTGAGGACCTATGTCGACGATGTAGTCGGCTTCGAGCATCATGTCTTTGTCGTGTTCGACAACTATGACTGAGTTGCCGGCATCGCGCAATCGTTTGAGCGAGTCAATCAGACGTTGGTTGTCGCGCTGGTGCAGACCGATGCTTGGTTCGTCGAGGATGTAAAGAACGTTTACGAGCTCCGACCCAAGTTGTGTCGCCAGACGTATGCGCTGACTCTCGCCGCCTGAAAGTGTCGATGAGTTACGGTCGAGCGAAAGGTAGTCAAGACCGACATCGACGAGAAACGACAGTCGTGACCTGATTTCTTTGAGAATCTCTTTAGCGATTATTTGTCGCGAAGGACTGAGTTTGTCAATAGCGGTGTCGGTCCAAGCAAGGAGGTCGCTGATGTCAAGTCGGGTTAGCTCGCTGATATTTTTGTCGCCGATGAAAAAGTGGAGTGCCTGTTTGTTTAATCGGGCACCGTTACATTCGGGACAAACAGAACGCGAGTAGAAACGACCGCTCCATTTTTTTGCGGAATCGTCGGCATCGTCATCCTGTTGCATCTCGATATATTTAATGATGCCGTCGTATGACATCATGTAGCTTGAGGTCAATCCGGCTTTCTCGATGTTGAGACGTTCGTCTGTTCCGTTCAAAATCTCATCGATAGCTTCCTGAGGGAGTTCGCCGACGGGCGTTTTGAGTGTAGCACCGTATTTTTGGCATATAGCCTCGATTTGGGCAAACAGAATTGAGTCTTTATATTTGCCGAGTGGAGCGATACCACCTTTATATATAGAGACGGTCTCATCGGGGATTAGTTTTTGGCGGTCTATCACATTGATTGTGCCAAGACCTTTACAGCAAGGGCAATAGCCCTGGGGCGAGTTGAACGAGAAGTTATGGGGCGAAGGGTCGGCATAGCTCAATCCGTTCTTGGGATCCATCAGGGTCATGCTGTAATGACCGACCGACCCTGTTTCGGCATCGAGAATCATCAGCTGTTTATCGCCTGTCTTTAAAGCTGTTTCGACCGAATCAAACAAACGCTGACGGTCTTTGTCGCTGACTTTCAGCTTGTCAATGACGACCTCAATCGAGTGGTTTTTGTAGCGATCGAGCTTCATGTTGGGGATTATTTCGCGAAGCTCGCCGTCGGTACGCACCTGAAGGTATCCTTTTTTACGGATATTTTCAAAAAGTTCCTTGTAGTGACCTTTTCTGTTCTTGACAACCGGGGCAAGAATATAGATTTTTTTCCCCTCGAAACGTGTCAATATGAGGTTGACGATTTGCTCGTCGGTGTAACGAACCATTTCTTCGCCCGAAATATAGCTTCGTGCGGTGGCAGTGCGTGCATAAAGCAGACGCAGGTAGTCGTAAATCTCTGTGGTAGTGCCGATTGTCGAACGCGGATTGCGGTTGATAGTTTTCTGCTCGATTGCGATAACCGGACTAAGTCCGCTGATTTTGTCAACATCGGGGCGTTCAAGCGAGCCGATGAGATTTCGTGCATAAGCCGAGAATGTATCGATATAGCGACGCTGACCTTCGGCAAATATTGTGTCAAAGGCAAGCGACGATTTCCCCGAACCACTGAGACCGGTAATGACGGTCAGAGCATTGTGAGGGATGGTTACATCAATGTTTTTGAGATTGTGAACACGGGCACCGATGACTTCAACGCTATCGGCAGCTTTAATATTTTCTATGTTGTTTTGGTTATGTTTTGTCATTCTGAGACGAAAATCCTGTTATAAATAGGTTGTTTGGTAGTTGTGCGCCGCGATAGAGAAGTTGAATCGGCGGGCACTTTGATTTTGTAGGTGCGGGAAGTTCGGTTTGGGAGCGAACGGGTGCGTAACCACGGGTTCAGCTCTTTCACCCATTGATATGAAGTGCCGTTGTTTATAGCCCATGAGGGTAGGTCGGTAATAGGACCCTTCACCTCAATATCGCGTGTAGGTGTAGGGTAGTAGAGCTGCTCGGGTTTTAGGACAAAGCCGTAATTCCGAGGATTTTCAAGGATAAGTTTCATTGCGAAAATGCGGAATACATATCTTGAGGTCTCTTCGTTGAGGTGGAGGTCAAACGAGGTGTCCTGACTTTGGCGATTTAATTCGTTGGAGATTCGCCCCATGCCGGCATTGTAGCTTGCGGCAACGCTTTCCCAGTTTCCATATCGGTTGTAGGCATCTTTGAGAAACCTGCATGCAGCTTCGGTTGATTTTTCAAGGTTATAACGTTCATCTACATTGTCGTTGACCTCAAGGCCATATTGTCGGGCGGTTGAAGGCATGAACTGCCAGAATCCCGCCGCTTTTGCCGGAGAGAGGGCTCGCGGATTCAGCGAACTCTCGACACAGGCGAGATAAAGAAAGTCGAGAGGTATGCCGTTTTTCTCAAGAATTGGAGCCATAAGGGGGAAATATTTGTTGGCTCGCTTTATCATCAAAAGTGTGGCACCGTGAGTGTAGGCGATTGAAGAGAGTTCGCGGTCAAAGCGTTCATACATGTCGGTGCGGTCAAAGTCAAATTCCTGACCTGCGAAAGTCAACTTTTGGGGAATTTCAGGATTTATGACCGGAGCAAAAGACTTGTCGCTGACCTGATTTTTGCAATTACAATCATCATCTACGGGAACAAAATATCTTTTAGTGCCACGGTCTGAGCAAGCCGATGCGCATGTTAAAGCCGATGCAATTATAATTAAAGGTAAAAAAGCTTTATTCATAGTTCTAAAGTTGAAATAACTGAAAGAAGGCAACAATCCCTTGTTTGCCAAACGTGCAAAATTACAAAAAAAATCGCAAATATGCAAGTATCGGATATGTGGTGGTGACGTCGAAGCCATACAAGCCATGATGGATTATTCTATCAGGTTATTTCACGTTAAATTTAAAAAAAAATGACAGATAATGAAATTTATTTAAACATTTTGAGATATGGAGTGTTATTATGATATAAAGACAAAAGAAGTTTCACTATTTAACTATATTATTTATGAGCAATCGTAGAAATGATCTTCATGATCATGGCAATCACAAAAGAGAACGTCGCAGATCAATTTCTCTTTGGGCATCAATCGGTGCTGTTATCTTGATTATCCTCCTGATCGTTTGGCTGACCATGGCTGACCTATGGGGTGATACAGATGTCGCTCAGTTTGCACTCCCTCTTGCCAACATGTTGTAGGGTCTTGTTTTAAGACCTATTTAAAGTTTAGGTACAGGTAAATAATGATTAGATATGGAGATGTGAACGGCCGATCGTGAATCGGCACGCATTTCTGACAAACGCATCGGTTTGTGATTGGAAGACTTTTGTATGAGAGTCGGAAAATTGACAAATCGGTGCGTTTGTCGTGAAAAAGTGTGAAAAATGTATTGTAAATAATGAAAAATGTGTAAATTTGCAACAGAAAATGAACCATAAGCAGATTTATTGATTTATTTCTATATAAACAAATAAATAAATTTAAATTGTAATAAAATGAACAACGAACAAATTGGCCTTTGGGCCGGAGCTGTTTGGAATGCACTTAACGAGGCTGATGCTCTCGGACTCAAACAACTCAAAAAAATTTCAAAGCTTAAAGACAAAGAAATCTATGCCGCTATCGGCTGGCTCGCACGCGAGGGTAAAATTGTTATCAATAAAAATCCCGAAGATGATAAAGATTATATCTTTTCACTCGCACGCTAATCCTAAGATAAAACTTATTGCATAGAAGGTGGGTCAACATTTGTTTGGCTCACTTTCTTGTTTTATTGTCGTTTTTGTGCTAACTTTGTTTTGATATGATGTTTGAATTGTATAGAAACGACTCGATATTGGCAGGAAACAGTGTGCGCGACTGCCGGAATGCCGAGATGCCCTACGATGGTTTCTCGGTTTGCGATTATACGGGCGACGAGTCGTCTCATGTTGATGAATGCCGCCGTCGGCTTGCCGAGTTTTGCAGTGTCGACGTTGATGAAATCATACAATGTAGGCAGACCCATTCGGCTGATGTTTGTGTGCTTGAGCAAACCGAGTTGCCTGCTGAACAGCGGTATGGCTACGATGCGATAGTGACGCGATTAAAGAATGTTGTTATCGGAGTCAATACGGCTGATTGCGTGCCTATCGTATTGTTTGACGAGGCTGCCGGGGTAATTGCGGCTGTTCATGCGGGATGGCGCGGCGCAGTTGCCGGGATTGCCGTAAATACGCTGAAAAAGATGGTTGAAATAGGTGCAAAAGTCGAAAATGTCAAGGGCTATTTTGGTCCTTCGATAGGGGAGTGCTGTTTTGAGGTCGGAGAAGAAGTCGCATGCCGTTTCCCCGATGAATTTGTTGTTAGACGAGATGGTGAAAAGTCTCACGTTAATCTATCCGGTTTTGTCAAACACCAACTTGAAAAAGAAGGAGTCAAAGCCGAAACCCTGATTTTGAATGAGAATTGCACCCGATGCAATCAGTCACGCTATTTCTCGGCTCGCGCCCTCGGCATAGAGTCCGGCAGAATTTTCACGTTTATAATGAGGAGATAAAATAGATTTATTCTGTTAATCCTTTAGGCAGGCAAGAGGAACAACATGTACACCATCCGGTCTAGTATATGCGATAGGACCAGCTGTAATAACCATCAATAAATCAGGTTCACGGAGACGTATCTGTTTTTCGCGCTCATTATAGTCGCTTACAAGTTTCTTTATCTCCAAAAGATGCTGCGCTCCTTTTTCAATCTCGTCACTACCGAGCTTGAATTCAAGAAGACCATATCTTCCGTCGGAGAGATGCAACACTCCGTCTGCCTCAAGGTCATACCTGTCATGATAATACGATATTTTGCCTCCAAGTGATTGGGAATATGCTCTCAGGTCGCGCATACACATACATTCAAAAATAAAGCCAAATGTTTTCAAGTCTATCTCTAATTGCTCAGGAGATAGACCGAGAATTGCTATTGGGATAGAAGGATCAACAAAACCTCTCTTCTTACCTCGACGAATTGAAGTTGCAGATCGTACTGCCGGAGACCAAGCATCAATATCTTGAATTACGAAAAGACGAGTAAGTGCTTTAACATAATCATCGAATGTGTTTTGTGTACAAGTTTCCATAATGGCAGTAACATCTTTTATCATTGACGACTTTTTTGCCAACGTAGAGATATTTCGTGCGTATGACCGTAATATTGCATCTGCCATTGCCGAGTCTCGTCTGACACCATCTATTCTTGATATGTCTTCTGATAATACTCCTTCAAGATATACCTGCGCAACGCTCAGTTGAGCGGTTCGGTTATCTGTTCTTAGGGCAGCCGGCCAGCCGCCTCTGCATGCTGCGTATATTAAGTCATTGACCGTCATTGGAGAAAGTTCACCACCCAATTGGTATTCTTTATCGTCAAACAAATGTTTAAGTGAAACATCTCCATTCGATTCTTTGGACTCATAGAGACTCATGGGTTGCATCTTAATTCTCGCGATTCTCCCTGTTCCACTGTGATGAATCTTATTGCTATCTACAGAATTACTACCAGTTAAAATGAATTGACCATTCTCTTGTCTGTCATCAACTGTGACACGCACTGCATCCCATAATACCGGGGCATCCTGCCATTCATCAATAAGCTTTGGAGTCTTACCTTTTAAGAGATTTGATGGACGCGTTTGAACTGTAGCGAGATAAGCCTCGCGCATATCCGGATCTTGTAATCGGATAACACTATTTGCTTGTTGTAATGCAGTTGTTGTCTTACCACACCATTTGGGTCCTTCAATAAGAACTGCACCGAAAGCACTTAATCTGTCTTTTAGGAGTTTATCAGCTATTCTTGGATAATATTCCATACTTAAAATTTTGTGCAAAGATAATGATATTCCCATACATACACAAGCTATTGAATAATTTTGTGGTATTTTACTGAATATTTTTGAGGTAATTTGGTAAGTATTTTTGGGGTGTATTATTGAATATAATTGTGGCGAACTTGTCTGAAAACAACGAAGCATCTATTTCTTTTATCGAATTTGAGCCTTGGCATGAGGTATTTTTACGTACAAAGTTACTGCGCCCGCGAGGAACGTCAAGTGCCGATCGTTTTCCCGATGCAATCCATCACGCTATTTCTCGGCTCGCGCCCTTGGAATTGAGTCCGGCAGAATTTTCACGTTTATAATGAGGCGGTAAACAGATTTTTTTTCGA
>CAMWIM010000020.1 GCA_947174335.1 uncultured Porphyromonadaceae bacterium
GATGATGGGGTTAAACAGGGTTGTTGGTCTCCTACCAACCGACAAAACCACTCATGCTAACGATTTAATCTGTAGGGATATGCCTTTGGCATGTAGATTAGATTTCAACGGAGTGTGAGTCAGTGAAAGCGACAATGAATTGTTAACCCGGCTACGACCGAACAGCGTGAGGAAGTGCCGGGATAGAATTACTGAAAAAACCTCTGTCAAAATAAACAGTTGATTTTGCATAATTCACGCTTTTTGGTTACTTTTGCAAAGTAATATAAATCAATATGCTAACATATAATACTCAACTTCCAGCTATCAAACTTCCCGAATACGGGCGAAACATCCAACGGATGGTTGACCTGTGCCTCACTATTGAAAACCGTGAAGAGCGCAACCGCTGTGCCCATTCGATTATCAAAGCAATGGGAACGCTTTTCCCCTCAATCAGAGATAGCGAGGATGGCATTCACAAACTGTGGGATCACCTCTACATCATGTCGGGGTTTGCGCTTGACGTTGATTTTCCTTTTGAGGTTATTCAACCCGAAAAATTAACAACCGAACCCAATAAAATTCCATATAACTACCAGTATAACGATACCCGCCACTATGGTCGTCATATAATAGCAATGATCAATACCATCACGACTATGGAACCGGGAGTCGAACGCGATACGCTCACGATGTTGGTTGCCAATCAGATGAAGAAGACTATGATTGAAGAAAACGGCGACGTTGAAGATGCACGCATTTTCAACGATCTTGCAGTTCTATCGCACGGTGAAATTCGTTTGTCAACCAACTTTTGCGCCCTCAACGATTATAAAATCTTTATGGTCGAAGGTAAGAAAAAGAAGAAAAAATGATTCAGCGCAATTCTCTTTCAGAAGTCGGACGCTTTGCCCGTCCACACGGAATCAACGGCGAAATCACAGCCTCGCTTGACTATGATTTATCGCCTGATGACCTGCGCTGTGTAATCGTCGAAATAGATGGCATATTTGTGCCGTTTTTTGTTAATTCTTACCGATCAAAAGGTCACGAAAGCTACTTGTTAACAATCGACGGGATCGATTCAGACACCGAAGCTAAATTATTGTCTAACAAAGCTATATATGCCCTTACCGATGAGTTGCCCGAAAGCTTTGAAAACGAAGATTCTGACGGCATCTATGCCTCAGACCTTATCGGGTGGAATATCTCTGAAGACGACAATCCTTTAGGCATAATAGAGGCTGTTGACGACTCGACAGCCAACGTTCTTCTGATTGTCAAGACAACCGACGGCTCGACAATTTATGTTCCACTTGCCGATGAACTCATCAACGCTGTCGATGCCGACGCCAAAACAATCGACGTTACACTGCCCGACGGCATCAAAGACCTCTGACCCAATGGGGACAAATCCTAATCGGTGTTCTACGTTCCGTTTCAAACAATTTGAGATTGAAAACTCTGCCAGCGCAATGAAAGTGGGCACTGACGGCGTACTTCTCGGAGCATGGGTGACAGCCGATAATCCACAGTCGATTCTTGACATTGGAGCCGGCTCCGGTTTGATTTCTATTATGCTTGCCCAACGGTTTGACACCTCACTGATTACCGGCATTGAAATTGACCATGCCGCAGCAGAAGAAGCACAATCGAACGTGTCAGCCTCGCCGTGGAGCGACAGAATCACAATCGAATGTTGTGATTTTTGCAATTGGAAATCAGACGCTAAATTTGACCTGATAGTTTCCAATCCTCCGTTTTTCACCAACGGAATCAAATCGCCCGACGACTCACGAGCTTCAGCGCGCCATGCCACTCTACTTTCGCCACAATCTATTATTGAACATAGCGTAAGGCTGTTGACCGATAACGGAGTCCTCGCAATGATTGTTCCGGCTGAAATTGTCGATCAGCTCATCTTTAGCGCGACTTTGCATCATCTCAATCCACGAAAAATAACGACCGTGACAACCCGTATCGGTAAGCCCGCAAAACGTGCACTCATCTCGTTTACCTGTCATACGTCCCAACTTCAAAGGTCAGAACTTTTCATAAGTGATCAAAGCGGTTTTACCCCGCAATATCGCAACCTAACAAAAGATTTCTATCTTCAATTTTAAAAACAACTATGGTTAATCAGACCCAATCACCGACATCCAATACTTCAATCCGGCTTGCCGTCCGCCCGGCTGTAAGCCTGATATTACTCGCCTGCCTGTTCATATTTTTCTTGATGGCTACGGCTTTTATCATGCAATTTTTGGTTTCAAAAATTCCCAATCAGGCAGGAGCACTTAGAATCGGTGCTGTTATTCAAGACCTTCTGGTGTTCATCATCCCTGCGATCGCTACTGCGATGGTTTCTACACGCCTGCCTGCCCGACTTCTGATGATTGACAGTAAGCCCACTCTAATTATGATTCTCGCCACATTAGCGGCTATGATCGTTTCAGTACCTGCAATGAATCTGTTGGTCGAATGGAACAACTCGGTTGAATTCCCCGACTCGCTGTCAGAAGTCGCCGCTCAGATGAGAGCGATGGAAGATGCCGCCGAAAAATCGGTCGAGATTTTGATGGGTGGCACAAGTATCGGCTCGCTAATCATCAGCATACTCATCATCGGCGTTATGGCAGGCTTCAGCGAAGAGCTGTTTTTCCGCGGTGCTTTACAACGTATTTTGTCATTCAGCACAAACGCTCATGTTGCAATCTGGGTAACTGCATTCATTTTCAGCGCGTTCCACCTCCAGTTCTTCGGCTTTTTTCCACGTCTGTTGCTCGGTGCTTTCTTTGGCTATCTCCTTTATTGGAGCGGCTCGCTCTGGCTCCCGATTGCAGCTCATGTGTTCAACAACTCAATAGTGGCAATCGTACAATGGATGAGACAACGTCAACTGATTGGCGTCGATCTTGACAAAGTCGGCTCAAACCCCGGTGAGACACCCGATATGATTCTTTTTATTATAAGCATCATACTTACACTTGTCGCTATTTTCATATTGTATCACATCAGTCAATCAGTCCATTGCCTATCTCAAAAAAAATGATTAACTTTGCAAGTTAACATTTTTTCAAAGCAATGAATTTCAAACTCTCCTCCCTATACAAACCAACCGGCGACCAACCCCAAGCCATCGAAGCACTTGTAAAAGGAGTCAACGACGGACTACCTGCCCAGACGTTGCTCGGCGTGACCGGTTCGGGCAAAACATTTACAATGGCAAACCTCATCGAGCGCGTCAATCGCCCGACGTTGATTTTGAGCCACAACAAAACTTTGGCAGCCCAGCTTTACAGCGAGTTCAAGTCGTTTTTCCCTGAGAACTCGGTGCAATATTTCGTGTCATATTACGATTATTACCAGCCTGAAGCCTACATCCCCTCGGTTGACAAATATATCGAAAAAGACCTAATGATTAATGATGAAATCGAGCGTCTGCGACTTGCGACTGTTTCGGCATTACTGTCAGGGCGACGTGATGTAGTTGTCGTTTCTTCGGTTTCGTGCATCTACGGTATGGGTAATCCCGAAGATTTTGACAGCAATGTAATTGACATCAAGGTCGGACAACGCATATCGCGCAACGAGTTTATGCGTCGCCTTGCCGAATCACTTTATAGCCGTACCGAAACCGAGCTCCAGCGTGGTACATTCCGCGTTAAGGGCGACACTGTCGATATCTCGCTCGCCTACGAAGAAATCATGATCAGGGTGATGTTCTGGGGCGACGAAATCGAATCAATCCATACCCTTCACCCTGTTGATAACGTGTCGCTTGGAAGCCATGATGAATTCCGCATCTATCCCGCCAACCTGTTTGTCACTTCGCGTGAGCGACTCGGCTCGGCTATCGGACAAATCGAAATTGACCTCGGCAATCAAGTTGACACATTCTACAATGAAGGGCGTGTTCTCGAAGGCAAACGGCTCTATGAACGAGTGACTTACGATGTTGAGATGATACGAGAAATCGGGCACTGTTCAGGAATTGAAAACTACAGCCGGTATTTTGACGGACGACAACCCGGTATGCGCCCATTCTGCCTACTCGACTATTTTCCAAAGGATTATCTGACAATCATCGACGAAAGCCACGTTACCGTTCCTCAAATCAGGGGAATGTATGGCGGTGACCGTTCACGCAAACTCAACCTTGTTGAATATGGCTTCAGACTTGAAGCCGCTCTCGACAACCGACCGCTGACGTTTGAAGAATTCAGCGGACTAACAAATCAAACCGTCTATGTCAGTGCCACCCCTGCCGACTACGAGCTTGAACAATCTGAAGGTGTTGTCGTTGAGCAGATTATACGTCCGACCGGACTTCTCGACCCTGTTATCAGCGTACGCCCGTCGCTCAACCAAATCGACGATCTGCTCGAAGAAATCAACAAGCGCAAGCAACGCAACGAGCGCGTGCTTGTCACTACCCTCACCAAACGAATGGCTGAGGAACTTAATGACTACTTCTTGCGTCTCGACATAAAGACAGCCTATATCCACTCCGACGTGAAATCGCTCGAACGTGTTGCCATTCTTGATGGTCTGAGGTCAGGCGAATATGACGTGTTGATCGGTGTCAACCTTTTGCGTGAGGGTCTCGACCTGCCCGAAGTCTCGCTTGTAGCAATCCTTGATGCCGACAAAGAGGGTTTCCTGCGCTCTCATCGCTCTCTGACACAGACCGTTGGACGTGCCGCCCGAAATCTCAACGGCGAGGTCATCATGTATGCCGACAAGATAACCGAAAGCATGCAGCAGACGATTGACGAGACTAATCGCCGACGTGACATTCAGCTCAAATATAACGAAGAGCACGGCATCACGCCTACCGCTATCATCAAAGCCCGAAACCGCATTATCGGTCTTGACCGCGAGGATACCGATACAGCCAGTCCGACCGCCAAAACACGAAATAAAGCCAAAGCTGAACCGATTCCATACGGCAACGAATATTCGACCCATGTTGACATCGCCGCCGACCCGGTTGTCAAGTATATGAGCCACAAAGAAGTTATGGCATCAATTTCACACCTGCGCCATGAGATGCTTGCCGCCGCCAAGAAAATGGAATTTATGGAAGCCGCACGTTTGCGCGACGAAATCATAAAACTCGAACTATATGCTGAAACCCTCCAGCCCGAAGAATAACCCGGTACAGGCGCCGATGCCTGCCGTGACTGACTTTCTGCCGACATCAGTAAAGGAAATGAAAGCCCTCGGATGGGATAATGTCGATGTGGTTCTCTTTACAGGCGACGCATACGTTGACCACCCCTCGTTTGCGGCTGCGGTTATCGGACGAACTCTTCAAAAGGCGGGTTACAAGGTCGCAATCGTTCCACAGCCTAACTGGCAGGACGACCTGCGCGACTTCAAAAAATTCGGACAACCACGATTGTTTTTCGGTGTATCGGCAGGCGCAATGGACTCAATGATAAACCATTACACCGCCAACCGACGACGCCGCTCCGACGACGCATATACCCCCGACGGTCGTCACGGAATGCGTCCCGACTATCCGACGATTGTATATTCCAACATCCTGCGTCAACTCTATCCCGACACCCCCATAATTGCCGGAGGTATCGAGGCTTCAATGAGGCGTCTTTCCCATTATGACTACTGGCAAAACCGTCTCAGACCGTCTATTCTTGCCGATGCTAAAGCCGACATGATAATCTACGGCATGGGCGAGAAAACGATTGTCGAAATTGCAAAAAGGCTTGAAAATGGCGAGAAAATCGCTGATTTGAAAGACATTAAGCAAACGGTCGTAATCTGCGATTCGCTCCCGTCAAAAGATGATTCCGAAGCAATCATACTGAACTCGTGGGAAAAATGCCGTACCGACAAACGCTCCCAAGCTGAAAATTTCCGTCATATCGAAGAAGAGAGCAATCGCATGAATGGTGGTAAAACGCTTTATCAACAACTTGACGACAAGCGCATTATCAAGGTCAACCCGATGTATCCGGCAATGACTCAAGGCGAGATTGACGCTTCGTTTGACCTTCCCTATACACGTCTCCCTCACCCTCGTTATAAAGGCAAAACCATCCCGGCGTTTGAGATGATTAAATTCTCAATCAATATGCACCGCGGATGCTTCGGCGGATGTGCGTTCTGTACCATTTCGGCTCATCAAGGCAAGTTTGTAGCATCGCGAAGCCAACGTTCTATAATCGAAGAAGCTAAAAAAGTCATCTCAATGCCCGGTTTCAAAGGGTATATCAGCGACTTGGGCGGACCGTCTGCCAATATGTATGCAATGGGTGGACGTGATAAATCGATATGCGCCAAGTGTCTTCGTCCATCGTGTCTCCATCCCAAACCATGCCCCAACCTCAACAACGATCATCGACCGCTGTTAGATGTCTATCACAAGGTTGATGCGCTACCCGGTGTCAAAAAATCGTTTATCGGTAGCGGTGTGAGATATGACTTATCGATGCACCAGTCAGGCAATCAGACGATTGACAACGCCAATCGACAATATAACGAAGAACTTATATGCAAACATGTGTCGGGGCGACTGAAAGTTGCGCCCGAACATACGTCAGATACCGTTCTTAACCTTATGAGAAAGCCCTCGTTTGACTGTTTCCGCCACTTTAAAGAGATATTTGACCGTATCAACACCAAACACAACCTTAATCAGCAACTCATACCTTATTTCATTTCAAGCCACCCCGGATGCCACGAAATCGACATGGCACTACTTGCCGTTGAGACCCGCAACCTCAACTTTCATCTCGAACAAATTCAAGACTTTACGCCAACCCCGATGACCTTGTCAACCGAAATTTTCTACACCGGCATCCACCCCTACACCGGCGAAAAGATTTTCACGGCAACCACCCCCGAAGAAAAACTTGCCCAGCGCAAATATTTCTTCTGGTATGACGCCGCCTATCGTCCCGACATCGTCAAATCGCTCAACCGACTCCATCGCCCCGACCTCATCGCCAAACTCTTCCCCGGCTACCGCGGCTATGAAGTCAACCGCGGCAAACTCAAAAATCAAAAAGGGAAAAGGAGATAGAGCCAATACTCAAACGGTTGAAATATTGCACAAAGAATATACTATGAGTTTACCTTCTTATATAGTATTTCAACTTCAATTTTGGATGTATCAAGTTATTTATATACCTTTGTATTTATCAATCGCTATCGCCATGAAAACATTCCCTTACCGGATATGATTTATTGCAAAATTTAATGATTCCAGGGATAATAGTAGATAAATCTAACGGGAGTGTTACAACATCTGCCGGATCTGCGACTCTTTATATTGATGGTAGAGAAGCTGACTTTAGAGAAATCCAATCGTTGAGACCTAAAGATATCTCTCGTGTAGAATATTTTGACATGCCAACAGGAAAATATGCTAAGGATGCTTCTGCCATAAATTTTATAATTAAACAAGTTAATAATGGTGGTTATACACAAATTGATGCATTGCAGGGAGTTGGGTATCTTAATGGGGACTATAATATCGTATCAAAATATATTTTAGGTACAAAAAGTCTAAATCTTTGGGCAGGATATTCCTTGAATAATCCTAAATCGGCCTCAAATAAATATGAATCCTTTAATTTTGAAGATGACAAAGTGAACCGATCAACTTTCTATTCTCATGCAGGAAATAAAGATTCAAAGGAATATATCCAGGCATCAATTAGCAACCGTGGCAATAAATATATATGGATGCTTCGTGGAGGTTTGGCATGGAGCGATATTCATAATAACATTGATAACGGTAAAATAATATATAGTCCCGATAATATCGAAAATATTCTAAATCTAAATAACAATGATAAATCATTTAGACCAAGTATATATTACTATGGCAGACATGCTATATCCAAAGCAAAATCATTAGAATATGTTATTGACGGATATTATTCCGTCAACAATCATAAACGATTATATAACGAGAGTGGTTTCCCATATAATTCATTAGTTAAAGAAAATTACTATTATACAAAAGTGAATGCAAATTATTTAATGTCTTTAGGTCATAGAAATAACTTGTCTTTCATTCTATATGAGTTCTTAAGAATAAGTGATTCAAATTACTTGGAAAATTTGATGTATAATCAAAATCTTATATCGACAGAAACAATCTTATTCGCAGATTATTCACAGCGATTGGGCAAATTCTTCTGTGATGTTAATCCTGGACTATCAGTCCTTTCATACCGATTAAAAGGAATTGAATCAATTAATCGTATAACACCACGCATGCAAGCAAGAATGGCTTATATGATTAATCGAAAACAACAAATTCAATTCTCTTTTGCTTTAGGTAACACATATCCAAACATAAATACTATAAATATCGTCGAACAACAACTTGACCCTATAATTATTCTCAAAGGTAATCCTAAAATGAAAAACTCAATCTTATTGAATCCTCGACTTAGCTATAATCTTAATCTCAATAAGATAGTACTACAAACGGGGTCGTCATATTTTTATCAAAATCATGGTATTACCTCAGAATATTATATTGATAATGTGAATTTAATCAGTACATTCCGAGATGATTGCATATATCATCGACCAGGAATTGACGCTTCGGTTACATACAAACCCACCAAAAAATTTAACTTTAACGTTTCAGGTCAATGGAATGGGACAATGATACGAGGTGGCATTGAGCATCATACCATAAGCTCATTCAAAGGTCAGGCAATCGTCAATTTCTATGCCGGTGATTTTTCTTTTAGTGCTCAAGTCTCGTCTCCGAACAAAGAACTAATTAATTATCAGATAGAGCGAAAAACATATTGGCGTTATCAATTATCTACAATGTGGGCTAATGGTAATTTAGCCGTAGAATTAAGCACCAACAATCTTTTTCTTATGAGAAACTATATAACAGAAAAATTGATAACCCACGACTATTCATTTGATACGACCTATGGGAATAGCAAATTTAATCAACAAGCAACTCTTAAAATTGTATATAGTTTAGATTATGGCAAAAAAACTTCAAAATCGCCAAAATACGAACGAGTTGAAAGTGAGAGTGCGATATTAAAATAAATTAAAATTTACCAAATAGGTCTATACTCAATTTGTTATAACAATTTATTTTTCATATCTTTGCAAAAATCAATCATATATCAAATAAATTACCAAAATGAGAAACTTAATTATAATTAAACTGTTTGTATTTGCTATCTCTATGTCTATGCTAATGTCTTGTGGCAACGAGAATATTGAAGATATTATAGTTCCTGACAAAACGGAAATAACCGACAGTATACAAAACGAATTTGAAGTTCCTGATAGCACAGGTTTTATTATATATGACTATCCTGGGATTGATGTAATATTAAAGATTAAAGATGAAGACGGCAACGATCTTTTAAACCCGGAGCATCCCAATACTCTTGTTAATTCAAATATCACTTTTTATCATGGTGGAGATATAAAAACGGTGTATTGGCAACCAAAACCGACTCCAGAATCAAGACTGTATATGGCGTATTTCCGTGGAGCCATACACAAAGAGCAAGAATATTGGGATCCAGAGAAAAAAGAAATTTGCAAAACAGGTGACTGGATTTTAGTATTATCAGACTTCCCAAGTATTGAAGATTACGAAGATGAAGTAATAATTAAAATTAAAGATAAATCATATACTCTTAAGATTACAAATAAGCACATATTTAATGATAGGCATCTTATTTGTGATACTCATTTCTATATTGACGGTAAAGAGCAAGAGAGCGATTTAATTACACTCACGTTTTAATATTTATCGAATTACGTGTACAAAACATTATATTTCAAATAACAAAAGGGGCTTGAAAGCCCCTTTTGTTTTGTATGCCACTATGTTTTTAAAAGCCTTGTTGCTTGATGAAGTCGGCGAAGATTTTTGAAAAGTATTCGTTGTTTTCTTTGGTGTAGCGGATGTCGGTGAATACTTGGGCGAGGGTTTCCTTGTTGTTCTCGGCAATGAATTTGGCAGATTCGGGGAGAGCCTCTTTTTCAGCGTAATAGCGGTCGATCTGCTCGGGAGTGTAGGAATGATAGGTTTCGCTATGAAGAAACGCATCGGGAGCAAGTCGATCAGATGGGGTTGACTCGCCGTCGGGATAGCCCACGGTCAATGTTGTAACCGGTACAACCAACTTGGGAAGCTGTAACAGCTCGGCAATCTGCGGGGCATTGTAGGTAGTCGTTCCAAGATAACAGCAACCGAGTCCGGCGAGCTCGGCAACGGTGTTAAACTGCTGAGCCAACAGTGCTGTGTCGAGCAACGCTGCGATGAATGACTGGAAGTTGTCATATCCGGGAACGGCCTTGCGCTGACGGCACCACTGAGAAAAGCGGTTATAGTCGGCACAGAATGTCAGCACGACCGATGCACTCTCGACCGAAGGCTGATTGAAATGGGCAGGCGCAAGCTTTCGCTTCATCTCGGCGTCACGGGTAACAATCACGCTATAAAGCTGCATATTACCGGTCGTAGGCGCATGAGACGCCTTTGCCATCAGATCGCGCAGAAGCTCATCGCTTACAACACGATCGGTATAACGGCGTACGGTCGCACGATTTTCCCAATAACGATTTATATCCATATAAAGCCGATTATTTATATTCGTCCCAGCTCTTGATTTCAATCTGGTCAAGGGTCATTGAAGTGAATGCGTCAATGAATGCCGATGCCAAACGAGCGTTTGTGAGCAACGGAATGTTAAGGTCGATAGCCGCACGGCGGATTTTATATCCGTTTGACAACTCAGTCGATGACAAGTTCTTGGGAATATTCACAACGAGGTCAATCTCTTTGTTATGCAACATTTCAAGAGCCTGTGGATATTTGTCAGCTTCGCTGGGCCAGTATACCTTTATTGCCGGGATACCGTTGTCATTGAGGAATGTATGTGTTCCACCGGTTGCATAAAGGCGGTAGCCGTGATCATGAAGTTTATGAGCCGCATCGAGCATCGCAGCCTTTTGTTTAGCAGAGCCGGTTGAAAGAAGGATCGACTTCTCGGGAATACGGTAACCTACCGACAACATTGACTTGAGTACAGCCTCGTCGGTATCAGAACCGATACATCCAACCTCACCGGTTGACGACATATCGACACCGAGAACGGGGTCGGCACCCTGAAGACGTGAGAAGCTGAACTGCGAAGCCTTGATTCCGACATAGTCGAGGTCAAACGCACTCTTATGTGGTTTCTCAACGGGCAAGCCGAGCATCACTTTTGTTGCAATATCAATGAAGTTGATTTTGATAACTTTTGATACAAACGGGAAGCTGCGAGATGCACGCAAATTACATTCGATAACCTTGATATCATTGTTTTTAGCAAGATATTGAATGTTGAACGGACCCGAAATATTGAGTGCTTTTGCAATTTGCTGAGACACCTTTTTGATGCGTCTCATTGTCTCGACATACAGTTTCTGGGGCGGGAAACAGATTGTAGCGTCACCCGAATGGACTCCGGCAAACTCGATATGTTCTGAAATTGCATAAACCTTGATTTCACCGTCTTGGGCAACGGCATCCATCTCGATTTCCTTTGCATTCTGGATAAACTCGGTAACAACAACCGGGTGTTGTTTAGAGACATTAGCGGCAAGCTGGAGGAATCGTTCAAGCTCCTCCTTATTTGAACAAACGTTCATCGCCGCACCTGAAAGCACGTAGCTCGGACGAACGAGTACGGGGAAGCCAACCTCTTCGATGAACTTGTCGATATCTTCAAAGCTGGTCAACTCGCGCCAACGCGGCTGATCGATTCCAAGACGGTCGAGCATAGCCGAGAATTTGTGACGGTCTTCGGCATTGTCAATGCTCCGGGCTGTTGTACCAAGAATATTCACACCCTGTTCATCAAGACGAGTCGCAAGGTTGTTGGGTATCTGACCACCTACCGACAAGATTGTGCCGTGGGGTTGTTCGAGTTCAAGGATATCCATGACACGTTCAAATGTGAGTTCGTCGAAATAGAGACGGTCACACATGTCATAGTCGGTTGAAACGGTTTCAGGGTTATAGTTAATCATAACCGAACGCCAACCCTCTTTCTTAACGGTCATCAAGGCGTTTACCGAACACCAGTCAAACTCAACCGAGCTACCGATGCGATAAGCACCTGAACCGAGAACAACAATCGAGCGATGGTCGTGGAGATAGTCAACATCGTTGCTGCTACCATTATAAGTAAGGTAGAGATAGTTGGTTTTTGCAGGATATTCGGCTGCAAGCGTATCGATCTGTTTAACGACAGGGAGAATTCCTTTTTCTTTACGAAGCTTACGAACCTCCAACGGGTCTTTGTCGCTGTTGAAGTTCTTATCAGCTACTTCACGGGCAATCTGGAAGTCGCTGAAACCTTGCTCTTTAGCGAGACGGAGCAATTCAGCCGGGATTTTGTCGATTGAATCAACCTTCTGAAGGTCTTTGGCTGTTTCAAAAATGTTGCGGAGTTTATAGAGGAACCAACGGTCAATCTTTGTCAAATCGTGAATTTGATCTACAGTATAGCCGTCAGTCATAGCTTTGGCAATCACAAAAATACGTTTGTCGGTCGGTGCTTTGAGGGCTTTTTCGATATCGTTGATTTTAATATCACGATTACCGACAAAGCCGTGCATTCCCTGACCGATCATACGAAGTCCTTTTTGGATGGCCTCTTCAAATGTACGACCGATCGCCATAACCTCGCCGACCGACTTCATTGATGAACCGATTTCGCGATTTACGCCGTGGAATTTACCGAGGTCCCAACGTGGAATTTTCACAACGACATAGTCCAGCGCCGGTTCAAAGAAAGCCGAAGTCGATTTTGTAACCGAGTTTTTGAGGTCAAACAAGCCATATCCGAGACCGAGCTTGGCGGCAACGAAAGCAAGAGGATAACCGGTGGCTTTTGAAGCGAGTGCCGATGAACGGCTCAAACGTGCATTAACCTCAATCACGCGATATTCCATCGAGCGAGGATCAAACGCATATTGAACGTTACATTCGCCTACGATACCGATATGACGGATAATCTTGATTGCAAGTTGACGAAGGTAGTGGTAGTCTTCGTTTGACAATGTCTGTGACGGAGCGACAACGATACTTTCGCCGGTGTGAATACCGAGGGGGTCAAAGTTTTCCATGTTGCAGACAGTGATACAGTTGTCATAGCGGTCACGGACAACCTCATATTCTACTTCTTTCCAACCTTTGAGCGATTTCTCGATGAGAACCTGAGGCGAGAAGGAGAGTGCTTTTTCGGTAAGCGCAACGAGTTCTTCGGGGGTATCACAGAAACCGCTGCCGAGTCCGCCGAGAGCGTATGCAGCTCTCACGATTACCGGATATCCAAGTTTTTCAGCAGCTTCAAGAGCATCTTCAACCGAATTGACAGCCTCGCTCTTGATTGTCTTGACATCAATTTCGTCAAGCTTCTTAACGAACAGCTCGCGGTCTTCGGTATCCATAATTGCCTGAACGGGAGTGCCGAGAACTCGCAGATTATATTTTTCAAGAACACCTGACTGATAGAGGCTTACGCCGCAGTTAAGTGCGGTTTGACCACCAAAAGCGAGCAAAATGCCGTCGGGACGTTCTTTTTCAATTACTTTCTCAACAAAGTAGGGGGTAACCGGCAAAAAGTAGATTTTGTCGGCAAAACCGTCAGAAGTCTGTACGGTTGCGATGTTGGGGTTGATGAGAACTGTTTCAATACCCTCCTCTTTCATTGCTTTAAGTGCCTGAGAGCCTGAATAGTCAAATTCGCCGGCTTCACCAATTTTGAGGGCACCGCTACCAAGGAGCAGAACTTTTTTGATATTCTTGTCGATCATCTTGTTTATTGAATAAGAGGGTGGATATTAAAGTAGATTGATGAATTTGTCAAAAATAAACTCAGTATCCTTCGGACCCGATGAAGCCTCGGGGTGGAACTGAGCCGAGAAGAACGGTTTTGTTTTGTGGCGGATACCTTCATTAGTTCCGTCATTCATGTTAATGAACAGCGGTTCCCAATCTTTGGGCAATGTTTCTGAATCGACCGCAAAACCGTGGTTTTGAGAGGTCACAAAGCAAGTGTCGCTATCAACCATGCGAACAGGCTGATTGTGACTGCGATGTCCATATTTCAATTTGTAAGTTGTGGCTCCGGCTGCTTTTGCAAGCAACTGGTTACCCATGCAGATGCCACAAATAGGCTTACCGATTTCGATTGCCTTGCGGATATTCTCAACGGTTTTATCAGCCAAGTCGGGGTTACCGGGACCGTTAGAAATGAAAAGTCCGTCGTAAGGAATCTGAGTGAAGTCATAATCCCAGGGAACACGAACAACTTTCACACCGCGACGGGTCAAACAACGGATAATATTGTGTTTTGTACCGCAGTCAACAAGTACAACAGTCTTGTCGCCCGCGCCATGATATTCAACCTCCTTACAGCTTGTCTTACCGACAAGATTTTCAAGGTTGGGATCGTACCATTCGACATCCTTATCGTCAATTATAATTTTACCGAGCATTGACCCTTTCTCACGAAGATGTTTAGTCAAAGCTCGGGTATCGATTCCATAAACGCCGGGGATTTTTTCATCATTCAACCATTGAGCAAGCGAACGGTCAGCCTGCCAGTGACTGAAATCAAATGAGTAGTCTTGGGCAATAATTGCTTTACAATGAATGTGATCGCTTTCGTAAAATTCACTAACCGCATCTTTTTCACGACATGGAGGAACTCCATAATTTCCAAGAATAGGGAAGGTGGTTACTAAAATTTGACCTTCATAAGAGGGGTCGGTCAAACTTTCGGGATACCCGGTCATCGCTGTATTAAAAACAACTTCACCGGCTGTCGAGGCGGGGTAGCCAAAGGAGAATCCTTCAAATCGAGTGCCGTCTTCCAGAACAAGAACGGCGCGTTTAGTTTCACGCATAAGACAATGATATATATGGTTATGACAGGTCGTTTCCTGTCTTAAATTATTCTGAGCAAAGGGCAAATCATCAGCCCGCTTCAGTTATATTGGCTATCGTTATCATGGAATGAAACAGAAAACCATGCAAAGTTACGAATAATTTTGGTAAAGTGCTAACGTGTCTATAACTTTTATAGCCCATTTTCTTGCCAAGCAAAATCAATTAGCCATTTAACAAACTAATCATAAAAGTTTTATCAAAAAATAAGGAATATTTCGTTATTTGAAATATTCCTTATTTTTTTCTCAATTATAGATTCGAAATAGTTCCGGCAAAAAGAATTGTCCCAGTGCTGTATTCTTCGATAAGGAACATAAACGGTCGATTGATGTCAATCGGAGTCAATGGATCGGATGGCATAGCACACGTCGGATCACCGGTAAAGACAGATGAAGTAGCCGCCTTAGTACCGCTCTCATCAACTTCAAACGTATTTTTTTGAATAAATTTAAAATTTCCAATATTATCATCTGTCATTTCACTCAAATCGGGATTTAACAATATTTCTTTTAAACCGAGAGCTTCAACAACTTCTCGCCCAACAAGATCCATATCATATTCAATCCTGAATTTTGGGAAACGAATTTTCCAAGAATTGTAATTTAAATTTGATTTAATATATTTCCAAGATTCTCGATTTAGTTCCGACATTACAGTCTGAAGCGAAACACCATCATCAGGAAGTACAAAGTATATTGAATATGCACGATTACCATAATCTTTTTTATCACTGTCAAATCATCACCAAAATAGGCTCCATTACAGCCCGAATACATTGTCGCAACTAATGACTTATTCCCATTTTGACTATAAAAGAAACGATTTTCAGTGTTGTCAGCTAAAATTTTAGCTGACCATTGTCCTTTAAAATATACGGCATTACATAATGCAAAAACACTGGCACTATTAAGCTGTCCATACTCAAAAATCTTAGGAATCATTCCTTTTGTTGACGAGTTTGACCAACTATTGATTTTATCAACCGCATTCCTGTTATTAAAATCGAGTGAACCGGTAGCCGCATTATAAAACTCTGAAATATTGTTTACAAATGATTGTTTTAAACCAACCGTATTATGTACCCATAATGAATTGGATATTGAAAAATCGACCGATTTATCTGCCACTGACAATTCACGAACAATCCTATCATTAAAAGAATTCAAGCTGTTTATCGTAGCATCATCAGTCAAGTTCAGAAATCCAAAGACAGACTCTTGATAATTAGATGAGCCACCGTTTGCAAGCATTGAACAATCTTGAAAAAGGCTTAAAGGAGAAACAAGGATATTACTCATACTTTCTCCATTTTCCTTCAGATTAGTATTATATAAATCAGAAATAAACTTAAATGAAAAATCAATCTCTGAATTAACCACATTTTCCTCAGAGCGTGACAGGATTATATCTTGACGCTCCTTTTTCTTATTGTCATTTTCGACATTATCACATCCAGCCAAAAGGACAGACAAAAAAGCTATAAAAAGACATCTTTTTAGCATAGTATCAACGTTTTATAAAATTACACAAGAAACCAATCATTCACAAATATACTACCCCCCCCCAAAAAAAATAACAAATATTAACTTTATAAGACGATTGCTGTAAACAAGCACTTTAACCCATAAAAAAAGATGGTGCATCAAGATTGACACACCATCTAAATATCAGAGGGAAATAGAGTCGTTAAATTACTTCTCGTATTTCTTTACAATCACAGTTGCGTTGTGACCACCAAAACCAAATGAGTTTGAGAGAGCAGCACGCACGGGACGGTGCTGAGCTTTATCAAATGTGAAATTGAGTTTGTAATCAATTTCTTCATCAAGGTCATTGGGATCGTGGTTGATTGTAGGAGGAACTATGTCTTCTTGAACTGCTTTTACACTGAAAAGTGCTTCAAGAGCACCGGTAGCACCGAGAAGGTGTCCGGTCATAGACTTAGTCGAGCTGATATTGAGGTCATAAGCATGGTCGCCAAAGACTTCTTTTACAGCTTTTACTTCTGAGCGGTCGCCAACCGGGGTTGAAGTACCGTGAGCATTGATATAGTCAATGTCCTCGGGTTTCATGCCGGCATCTTCAATAGCATTGCGCATTGAAAGAATCGCACCAAGACCTTCGGGGTGTGTAGCCGTGATGTGATAAGCATCAGCCGACATACCGCCTCCGGCAACCTCAGCATAGATTTTAGCACCGCGGGCAAGCGCATGTTCGAGTTCTTCGAGAACGAGAACTACCGAACCTTCACCAATTACAAAACCGTCGCGCGACGCACTAAACGGACGAGAAGCGGTTTCGGGCGAATCGTTGCGTGTTGAAAGAGCGTGCATCGCATTGAAGCCACCCACACCGGCAGGGAAAACTGCCGCCTCAGCACCACCGGTAACGATTGCATCAGCTTTTCCGAGACGGATAAGGTTAAATGCATCGATAATGGCGTTGTTTGATGAAGCACAAGCCGAAACAGTACCGAAGTTGGGGCCGTGGAAACCATACTCCATTGAAACATGACCTGATGCGATATCAGCAATCATCTTAGGTATGAAGAATGGATTGTAACGGGGACCGCGGTCCTGGTTAACCGCATAGTTTCCGGCTTCTTCTTCAAAAGTGTGGAGACCGCCGATACCGGCAGCGATAATCACGCCGATGCGATCTTTGTTGACGTTAGGGTCATTTTCAATACCCGAGTCGAGAATTGCCTCGTTGGCGGCAGCCATCGCATACTGGGCATAGAGGTCGAGAGTACGACCTTTCTTGCGGTCAAAGTATTTGTCAGGCTCGAAGTTTTTAACTTCGCACGCAAACTGGGTTTTGAATTGACTTGCGTCAAAATGGGTGATAGGTCCGGCACCACTGACGCCATTGATAGCGTTTTTCCAAGTGGTAGGGGCGTCGTTACCGATAGGGGTAACGGCACCGAGACCTGTCACTACAACTCTTTTTAATTCCATTTAACAAATTAAAGTTTTACAAAAGGATAATAAGCCTTAGTGCTTATTATTTTCCTGCTACAGCAGCCTGCACGTAAGCGATAGCGTCGCCTACAGTCTGGATAGTGTTAGCTTTATCTTCGGGAATTTCGATATCGAATTCCTGTTCGAGCTTCATGATGAGGTCAACAGTTTCAAGGCTATCTGCGCCGAGGTCAGTAGTAAATGTAGCTGTTTCTGTTACTTTTGCTTCATCAGCGCCAAGGAGTTCAACGATGATTTCCTTTACTTTTGCTGCAACTTCTTCTTGTGACATAATTGTTTGTTTTTTATTGTTAATAATATTCTTTATATACAATGGAAGATGTATTGATTTAAACCTTCCTTAGGTTTTCAGGGTGCAAAGTTACAAAAACTCTTTGATATAGCGAAATTTAAATACAAATAAATTTTAAAAAGGCTGTTTTTATGCCCTCAAAGAGGTTTTTATTTACCTGCTTTATCACTTTGACAGAGATACTTCCGCCATATTTTATCCTTGATGAGCGGGACGCAATAAATCGTTGACGGTTTTGACCGGATTAAACGTTGCAATCGGCACTTCGACAAAAATTGTCAACCAATCGCTCATTGCCCCGTTCCACAATCCGGGCAATTCAAGAGCCTTCAATTCTCGCCCGTGAAGCGATTTAGACGATATAAAACCGGTAGCGGGGTCAACGTGAGCCGGCAGGTCAAATTTCCGACCGTCAACATCTCTGATGTAACATACCAAGTCAACCGGATTGAAGTGGGTAGCCTGAGAAACCATAGCTTTATAGCCGGCATTATCCATGTCAATCTGAGTGCTTTCAAGAATTTGAGGAGAGAATGAACCGTCGGGATTGCGGGCGATATACGGACCGCCACCGGGTTCTCCTTCGTTTCTCACCATACCGCAAACTCTCATCGGGCGATTGAGCTTTTCGAGAAGGAGTTCGGCAAGTTTATCGCCTTTCAAACTGTTAAAACGATCATCTTTCACGCAGAATACCTTATTAAGATATGTAACCATATCAGCCAGATCGCCGGCTGTATATTTTTTATTTCTTAGCATATCAATATAGCGGGCTACGAGGTCGTGATTCTGGATAAGAACTCCGGCAATCACCTTTTTATATCTCAGTGTCGCATCACGGAATGAGTCAGGCACAACATTATCGATATTTTTCACAAACACGACAGTCGTGTCAATCGCATTCAGATTTTGAATCAACGCACCGTGACCTCCAGGGCGGAATACAAGATTGCCGTTATCTCTAAACGGCGTGTTGTCGGCATTGGCAGCTATCGTGTCGGTTGACGGCAACTGCTCGCTGAGCGATATGTTGAATTTCACACCCGTCTTGCTCTCGATTGCGGGCAATGCACTTTTTATCTTATCTTTAAACAAGTCCTTATGAGAGCCTGAGACGGTGAAGTGCAAATTCACATCTCCATTAGCCGACGTGGCGGTCTGGGCACCCTCCATCAGTTGCTCTTCGAGCGGAGTACGTGTTGATCCGTCGGCATATCGGTGGAACGTCAAGAGTCCTTTCGGCAGATTGCCGTAATTCATTCCGTCGGGCAAAATTATCGCTGAAATCACATCACGATTACGACCTTCGGCAATCAATTGGTCCACGTTTTTTGAATAGAGACGTTTAACCGTTGCATCAAGCTCATCAAAAAAAGCCAACTGATGAATACTCTTCAAAAGCTTATCTACGTCACTATCGGGCTTGGGAGAGTCAGTATCACCCTCGGCGAAAGCAAACAGAGCCTTAAACATTCGAGATGCGGCTCCCGAAGCCGGCACAAACTTCGTTACAGTCCCGCCATCAGCAAGATATTGATGCCAGCGGCCCATTGCCATTTCCTCAGCAATATGGTCAAGCGACAATATGCCGTTACCGACGCGGGCGGTTGAATCAAGCACAAGATAGGGGAAACCGGTTGCAAACCGATCAAGCTGTTGCTTCACCTCTTCGGGTGTAATGCCTTTCTCCTTGAGGAGGGTCAAATCTTTTTCAGTTAACATGAGATCAGACTTTTATAGGATTAATATTATTTGGCTAAGATACTAATTATTTTGGAATGGCTCAATATATTTTTCAATTTTAACGATTCATTCGTTTCAGAAGGTTATAAGAAGGCAATACTCCAAGTTCGCCCGCTTTTGACAAATCGTCGGCTCCTTTTTGTCGCTGACCGAGCTGCATGTAGATGTAACCACGGTTATAATATGCCTCTCCAAAATCGGGTTTCAACTCGACCGCCTTGCTGAACAAGCTGAGAGCTGATGTATTATCGCCGGCTTCAGCAAGGATTACACCTTTATTAAAATAGGCAAACGGATTTCGCGGCGAAAGCTCAATCACCTTGTCAAAATCGTTTATAATTTCTTTGATTGTATTTCTAACGCGGGTGTTTGCCGACCCAAAATCTTGCTTAGTGTTTGACAATGCCTTTGTCGATGACTCGTTTCGTTCAAAAATCATTTGCTGATAGCGTGCGATTGCTCTCATAAGGTAAGCCATCTCAAAATCAGACTTCAATTCAATGGCCTTTGTAAAGTCTTGAATTGCGCCTTCATAATTTCTGATTGTCATAAAGTCCATTGCTCGACCGAAATAGTCGATTGCACGTGGTTGATGAGTGGGAATATATGAATTGTAATATTCTATCGACTGGAAATGACGTGCGACCGATGCCTCATCTTCAAGTGGCGAATCATCTTCGGTTACCTGCAGGATGAATCGGAGCGAACGAGTAGCGTTGATATCATCAACCTCCTTTATATAATAAGGAGTTTCTTTCAGCTGGTTTGTCGTGACATAATAAGCCAGACGGAACATCGGTCTCATCTGAACAGCTACATCACGGTCTTGAACACGACCTCTGATGCTCTTGTTGTTAAACTCACGGTCAACGTCATGGCTGTTCTCGATTGTCAGCAATGTTGAGAAGCGTTGAGATATGAGTTTGTCGGGACTACTGTCGTCAGTTTCGGCTTCAGATGTTGTTGTATCACCTTTCTCACCCTCATCTTTTTGCGCATCTTTATTTGCTTTTGCGGCTTTTGAAAGGGCAAGAGCCTTGTTATAATCTTTTTCGGCATTACGTTTGTCGCCCATCTCGTCGTAGATTCTGAAACGGGTGAAATAAGCTCCGTCAAAATCGGGGAACGCCTCGACAACCTTGTCAATGTCGGCTATAGCCTTTCGATAATCACGATTCTGTTCATAAAGAATGGCACGGTTGAAAAGTGCACGATAATCATCAGGATCAAACGACAACACTTTTGTGAAGTCGGCAATCGCGCGGTCACGATCGCTAACTTCGGCACGAAGAAGTCCTCGGTTGAAATATGCAATCTGACTCATCGGGTCAAGACTGATCGCATAATCATAGTCAGCCATCGCTCCGAAATAGTCATCTAACTTATATCGCAAAAAAGCACGGTTTACAAAGAATCCGGCATAATGAGGCTGTAATTTAATCGCCTCATTCATATCGGACAACGCACGATTGAAATCTTCCTCACGTTTAATTGCGATATCGGCACGAATCACGTAGGCATTGACAGAATTGGGGTTAAGCGAAATAACTTTATCAAGATCGGCAAGGGCGGCAACCGTATCTCCGGTTTGCAAATACAACCGTGCGCGTCCAAGGTATGCGTTATCAAATTTAGGATGGGCTTTGAGCAATTTTTCATAGCTTTCAGCCGCGCCTTCATAGTCTTTAACATCTTCAAGCGCAATCGCTTTATTGAACAAAATGCTGCGGTTGTCAGGCAGCTGGGCGAGCGCGGCATCATAGTCGGCAATAGCGAGTTGTGGCTTTTCGAGATTTTGATATGCCACTCCCCTCACCTCGTAGGCATCTGCTATAAACGGGTTACGCTCAATTGCAAGAGTCGCATCTTCCGATGCTCCTTTATAGTCATCAAGGTTAAGCTTGGCAATGGCTCTGTAAAGATAGGGCTGGGCAAGATAGGGCTTTGCCTGAATGACCTGATTAAAATATTGAATAGACAACATATAGTCTTCAAAGTACAAAGCGTTACGCCCGACTTGAAGAACCTGATCGGTATTAATCTGCCCGAACGAAGCGAAATTTGCCCCAACGAGCATGATGAGAGAGATAATCAGCTGTCTAATCATTATTATTAATCAAGTTTCAGCACAGCAAGGAACGCCTTTTGCGGCACCTCAACCGAACCAATCTGTTTCATTCTTTTTTTACCTTTTTTCTGTTTTTCAAGAAGCTTGCGTTTACGCGAGATATCACCTCCATAACATTTTGCGGTCACATCTTTACGCACAGCTTTGATTGTTTCGCGAGCAATGATTTTGGCACCAATCGCCGCCTGAACCGCAATATCAAACTGCTGACGCGGGATGAGTTCCTTTAATTTTTCACACATCTTGCGACCGAAAGTCACCGCATTGTCAACGTGGGTCAACGTCGAAAGCGCATCGACACTCTCACCGTTCAACAATATATCGAGTTTCACGAGTTTTGATTCGCGGAAGTCGTGGATATGGTAGTCAAACGATGCATATCCTTTTGAAATCGACTTCAGTTTGTCGTAGAAGTCAATCACAATTTCACCGAGCGGCATATCAAATGTCAGTTCGATACGATTGCCCGAAATATATTCCTGTTTGATGAGTTCGCCACGCTTACCGAGACACAGGGTCATAATCGGACCGATATAATCGGCAGCGGTAATCACCGATGCCCGGATATATGGCTCTTCGATATGATCAATCATAGTGATATCGGGGAGTCCCGACGGATTGTGCACCTCAGTCATCTCCCCTTTTTTATCGTACACGCGATATGAAACGTTGGGTACCGTCGTAATAACCTCCATATCAAACTCACGGCTCAGTCGTTCCTGAACAATCTCCATGTGTAGAAGCCCGAGAAATCCACATCTGAAACCAAAGCCGAGAGCAGCTGACGATTCTGGAGTAAACGTCAAACTTGCATCGTTAAGCTGGAGTTTTTCAAGCGAAGCCCTAAGATTTTCAAAATCTTCAGTCTCAATCGGATAAACACCGGCAAACACCATCGGTTTAACCTCTTCAAACCCGTCGATTGCCTTGTCACAGGGGTGTTCAACGTGGGTAATCGTATCTCCGACACGAACCTCTTTAGAAGTCTTTATACCAGAAATAATGTAACCCACATTTCCTGCCGAAAGCATCTCACGGGGCGACATATCAAGTTTCAAAACGCCGATTTCATCAGCATGATATTCCTTGCCTGTTGAAACGAACTTCACAAAATCGTTTTTGCGAATCGTTCCGTTCACAATTTTATAATAGGCTATAATACCGCGGAACGGGTTAAAAACCGAATCAAAAATCAAAGCCTGCAAAGGAGCTTCGGGGTCGCCTTCGGGCGCCGGAACTCGATTGACGATCGCTTCAAGAATTTCAGGAATACCTATACCGGTTTTACCACTGGCACGGATAATTTCCTCGCGCTTACATCCGAGCAACTCGATAATCTGGTCTTCAACCTCATCGGGCTTAGCCGAGTCAAGGTCAACCTTATTAACAATCGGGATGATTTCAAGATCATTCTCAATTGCCATATACAAGTTTGAAATTGTCTGTGCCTGAATACCTTGAGAGCCGTCAACAATCAACAGAGCGCCTTCACAGGCAGCGATTGAACGCGAAACCTCATAACTGAAGTCAACGTGTCCCGGCGTATCAATGAGGTTGAGCACATACTTCTCTCCATTAAGATTATATTCCATCTGGATAGCATGGCTCTTGATAGTAATTCCGCGTTCGCGTTCAAGTTCCATATCGTCAAGCACCTGAGCCTGAAGATCTTTTCCGGCGACAGTGTCGGTATATTCGAGAAGGCGGTCGGCAAGCGTCGACTTACCATGGTCAATATGAGCAATGATGCAGAAATTTCGTATATTCTTCATTCTTTTGAAAAATCGTCGATATAATTCAATTTGCAAAGATACTATTTTTTCTTTAACGTGCAAAATCGCAAGCTTTCAATTGTTTACTATTCTAAAAATTTGTTATTAAATCTTATTTTTAGACAATCACCGTATATTTATAAAAAAATATTATCTATATTTGCATCAATAAGAACAAAACCAAATGAAAACCAATCTCAGTTCACAAATCAAACTCGAAAGAGTACCCGTTCGCTACTACAATCCACAGAGCGACATCGAACGTGCGGAATTGACCCGTAATGAAAAAATCTATACCCGCATTTTTGAAAATTCAAACGAAGGCAGCAACTATCTTGCAGCCCACATCGTTGATCTAATCAAACGTAACGTCGAGAAAAAAGGTTACTGCAACATCGCCCTTGGCGCCGGTCGAAGCACCCACTCGGTTTATGTTTCTCTTATTGAACTATACCGTCGCGGCGAAATTTCATTCAAAGACGTTCGCATTTTCAATATCAGCGAATTTTTCCCTGTAAGCCCCGAAGGTCCTTCAACCTTCAAACGCCTTCAACAGATTTTCTTAAATCATGTTGACGTAAAACAAGAAAACATCTACACTTTTGACACAACCGTTTCAAAAGCAGATTTATATGATTATTGCCTTGCTTATCAGGCAAAGATTGAAGATTGTGGCGGTATCGACCTCTCAATTCTTGAAATCGGCGCAAACGGCAATCTCGCATTCAACGAGCCCGGATCGCTTTCAACAAGCACCTGCCGTCTCGTTCTTCTCAGCGAAGATACCCGCAGCCGTCTTGCCAAAGAATATGGTGTTGCCGAAGCACCCAACACAGCTATCACTCTCGGCATCGGCAACTTCTTGAAATCTTCAAGAATCATGGCAATGACATGGGGCGAAAACCGCGCATCTATTGTCAAAGCCGCAATCGAAGGACCCGTAACAGAAAATGTTCCCGCATCATTCCTTCAACTTCACAACCATACCCGTATCGCTCTTGACCTTTCAGCAGCCGAAGACCTTACCCGTCTTTCTCAGCCTTGGAAAGTCACTTCTTGTGAATGGGATGACAAGCTCATTCGCCGTGCAATCGTTTGGCTTTGCCAGATGACCGGCAAACCGATTCTCAAGCTTACCAACAAAGACTATAACGATTGGGGTCTTGGCGAACTTGTTGCTCTCTTCGGTTCGGCATACAACGTAAATATTCAAGTATTCAATCAGCTTCAGCACACCATTACCGGCTGGCCCGGCGGTAAACCCGACGCTGACGACACCTACCGACCCGAACGTGCAAACCCCTATCCCAAACGTGTGATTGTATTCTCACCCCACCCCGATGATGACGTAATCTCAATGGGAGGTACACTCCAGCGTCTTGTTGACCAAGGTCACGACGTTCACGTTGCATATGAAACTTCAGGTAACATCGCCGTCGGTGACGAAGATATGATGCGCTACTTCCTTATGATGGATAAAATCGCGCCCGAGTTTAAGTTTGACACCGAGTCATTCAAGAAACTCTCTCACGATGTTGCATCATTTGTAAAATCTAAAGTTCCCGGAGGAGTCGATACCCCCGAAATTCGCGAAGTCAAAACAATGATTCGCCAGGCTGAAGCTACAATCGCCTGCCAGTATATCGGTGTTAAAGATGAAAACATCCACTTCCTCCGTCTCCCCTTCTACGAAACCGGTACAGTTAAGAAAGGTGATCTTTCAGAACGTGACGTCCTCATCGTTAAAAAACTTATCGAAGAGGTTAAACCCAACCAGATTTTCGTAGCAGGCGACCTTGCCGACCCTCACGGAACCCACCGTGTATGTACCGACGCAGTTCTCGCAGCCATTGACGAGCTCAAAGACGAGCCTTGGATGAAAGATTGCCGCATCTGGATGTACCGCGGTGCATGGGCTGAATGGGAAATCGACCATATCGAAATGGCTGTGCCGATGAGCCCCGAACAACTCCGTTCAAAACGTAACTCTATTCTCAAACACCAGTCACAGATGGAAAACGCGCCATTCCTTGGCGATGATGACCGTCTCTTCTGGCAACGCGCCGAGGACCGCAACCGCGCAACCGCGCTCCTCTATCAAAGCCTCGGACTTGCTTCATACGAAGCAATGGAAGCGTTTGTAGAATATAAACCTATCAGATAAGAAATCAAGGACAAATAGTGTAATATAATAAATGATATTTTGTGAAATATTAGTGTATTTATATTTAGGTGAATAATTGATTTAACTTAAAATCATAGGTTTACAAACAATAAGGTCGATTGCTCGTGAGAACAGTCGACCTTTTTTATAGCTTTTTAAGCGAAAATCAATGCAATTATTCATAAAATAGTTAAAAAACAGGATAAAAAGACTGAAAAACGAAATAAATTTTGTATCTTTACACAAAATAAGCACTAATACCCTATTCAAATGAATTTAAAACCATCGTTTATATCACTGTTGGCAGTTCTTGCCGCTTGTGGTTCCGTTCAAGTTTCGGCTCAGAATCCCGTATGGCTTGAACCCGATTCGGCTTATGCAATCTCTTATCGCATAGCTCGAGATTTTCCGACACCTGTTGAAAAAGCCCAGGAAATGTTCCCCGAACTTTCTAAAGGTCAAATCAAAAAATATATCAAAAAAGGGTATATTGAAACATTGAAAATCAACGGCAAGCAGTATATTCATAAAAAAGCTGCCCGTAACTATAAAATGTTAGACCCGAAACTCAGCGGATTTAAGGGTCGCGGTTACACCTCAAACGCCAAACGTCAGAAATATGTGTCAGACATTGTCAGCGCATCAGACGGCAAAGGAACAAATTCAAATGGAATGCGCGTTACCTATCGCTTCTCAATCGACGTGCCTACTGTTGACGCCATCAAAGGCGACACGCTTAAGGTTTGGATGCCAATCCCTATGATTACCGAGCGTCAGCCCCGAGTTGAAGTAATTGGCTCGACACCCGAGACATACGTCATCTCAACTCCCTCGCGCTCAGTTCATAACACCGTTTATTTCGAACAGCCCGTAACCGGAGACAAAACCCACTTTGAGTATGTTGCTACATTTGATGTTGCCGCCAAATATTTTAATCCCGAATACATCGAAAAGAACATCAAACCCTATAATAAAGACTCTGAGTTATATAAAAAATATACTGCATTTGAAGCTCCACACATCGTTGATCTCGAGAAACTCGCTAAAGAAATCACCAAAGGCGAAACCGACCCGTTCAAATGCTCTGAAATGGTATATGACTATATCATAACCAATTATCCATGGGCCGGTGCACGCGAATACTCAACCATTCCCTGTATCCCCGAATATGTTCTCAACACCGGACACGGTGACTGCGGTCAGGTTACGCTTCTCTACATCTCATTGATGCGCAGCCTTGGAATTCCCGCACGTTGGGAAAGCGGTTGGATGCTTCATCCCGGAGAAGTCAACCTCCACGACTGGGCTGAGGTTTACTTTGAAGGAATCGGATGGGTACCCGTTGACACCTCTTTCGGTCGTTATGACAATGCGCCCGCTAACCTCCGCAACTTCTACTCAACCGGTATTGACCAATATCGCATGGCAACCAACAAAGGTGTTTGCGGTGACTTCTATCCCGCAAAACAATTCCTCCGCAGCGAATCGGTAGATTCACAAATGGGCGAGGTTGAAACTTCAAAAGGCAACCTCTTCTACCCCGGTTGGGATTGCCACCTCGAAATTCTCAAAGTTGAAGAACTTTAATTCAGTAAAAATCATTCCACTAAATAAAATCAGCTACAATGATTAAGATTAACCGACTTGCCGCTATAATGATCGCCGCCGCCTCGATGGCAACAGCTTCAGCCGCCAATCCTGCTGACATCATTGCAAAAGTTAAAGCAAACGCAGCACCTGACGCCCGCCAAATCGTTTATGAGATTTCGGTAAGCGAGACAAATCCGGCTGTCATTAAAGGCAAGACATCTGAACAATATGTCAAGGATGAACTAATGCGCCAACTTGATGAAGCTAAAATTACTTATATCGATAGCGTAACCGTTCTTCCGTCAGACAAATGGGCACAAGTACGCATCTCGGGCGCACATATCCGCGTAGCTCCGGGACACGCTTCTGAAATGGCTACACAGGGAATCATGGGTCAACCTATCCGAATCCTTGAGGACCGAGGCGGATGGTATCGAGTTCAAACACCCGACGGTTACATCGGCTATATCGTTGACAATTCGCTTGTTGAAAAAACAGCTGACGAAATGGCAGCATGGCGCAAAGCCGACCGTGTCATCGTCACCGCACCCTATCAGACCCGAGTTTACTATACACCCGAACTCAAGGGAGCCCGCAATGTTGTCAGCGATGTTGTCAACGGCAATATTCTTCTTGGCAAAAAGGTTGCAGGCAAAAATATAACCGAAGTTGAGCTCCCCGACGGTCGCAAAGGATATATTTCATCTGACGATATCGAGAACCTTGATCAATGGGCATCACAACCCTTTGACGCAGAAAAGATTCTTGAACTTGCCTACTCAATGGAAGGTACACCCTACTACTGGGGTGGAAACACAGTCAAGATGCTCGACTGCTCAGGATTGTCAAAAACATGTTATTTCCACAACGGTATCATCTTGATGCGTGACGCTTCTCAGCAGGCCACCACCGGCGAAATTTTCAAGCCCGAACAATGGCGCGAATGTGAACCCGGCGACCTTCTCTTTTTCGGTAACCCCAAGACCGGGAAAGTTACCCACGTTGCAATTTATGACCGTGACGGCAACTATATCCACTCTTCAGGTCGAGTTAAACGCAACTCTATCGACCCCGAAGCTGAAGGATACCTCTCGACTCCGTTCCTTTCATATTCACGCATCAAAAACAGTATTGGCGGTCGCGGAATCACTCGCGTAGCCGATCATCCCTGGTATTTCTAATATTGATAAAAATCTAAAACCAATTTATAATGAATCGTAGAAACTTTCTCCGTAACACAGCCATGGGCGCCATGGCAATCGCATCACCAATCTCATTTTCAGCTTTTGGTGAAGCTACCAAACAAACCGGTCGTCCCGGTCGCATGAAACTGTCGTTTGAGCCTTACGAACTTCAGCTTCGTCACTCATTCAATCTTGCAAAATTCAGCCGTACGACCACTCCCGACGTTCAGGTTAAAATCGAACTTGACGGCATTACCGGATATGGCGAAGCATCAATGCCTCCCTACCTTGGCGAAAGCGTTGAAAGCGTAACCAAATTCCTTTCACAGGTTGACCTCAGCCAATTTGCCGACCCCTTCCGCATCGAAGACATTCACGAATACATGGAGTCAATTGCTCCGAACAACCGTGCAGCAAAAGCATCAGTTGATATCGCTCTTCACGACCTTCTTGGTAAAATCATGGGACAGCCCTGGTACAAAATCTGGGGTCTCGACCCGACCAAAGCACCAAGCACTTCGTTCACAATCGGTATTGACAAAGCCGATGTCGTTCGCCAAAAAGTTGATGAAGCAAGCCCATACAATGTAATCAAAGTAAAAATGGGTCTTGACAACGACAAAGAACTCGTTGATATCATCCGCTCAAAAACCGATCGTCCGATTTGTGTTGACGCCAACCAAGGTTGGGATGACAAAGAGAAAGCACTCGAAATGTGCCACTGGCTTGCAGAACGCAACTGTCTCTTTGTTGAACAGCCTATGCCCAAAGAAAAACTTGACGAAACCGCTTGGCTTCGCGAACGTTCACCGCTTCCCATCGTTGCCGACGAATTTTTCCAGCGTCTTCCCGACGTTCGCCGTGCAGCCGGAGCATACGACGGTATCAACATCAAGCTCATGAAGAGTACAGGTCTTCACGAAGCATACCAGATGGCTATCCTTGCCCGCGCTCTCGGCATGAAAGTTATGGTAGGCTGTATGACCGAAACTTCATGCGCTGTTACCGCAGCCGCTCAAATCGCTCCGCTTGTTGACTGGGCTGACCTCGACGGTAACCTTCTCATTGCAAATGACCGATTTGACGGTATTAAAATCGAAGAGGGCAAAATCATCATCCCCGATCGTCCGGGTATCGGTGTAGTTCCCCTTTCTGAACTCAGCTAAAAAACACTTCTGCGATGCAGGTTCTGCAGTAAGCCTTCGCTATTGATTGACAGTCAATTAAAAGCGAAGGCTTATCTATTTATTAAATCATAAATCACAAATCATGAAACAACTGATTAAATTTTTCCTGATTATGTCATTAGGTATAATTCCGGCAGGCGTCTCTGCTCAAACTTCACGCGAAAATCTTCAAAAAATTCACGCCCGACTGAGCGAAGGATTCAAAGATTTGCGCAAACAAGTGGTCAAGGAGCCTAACGGCTTTATAAAGTATCCCTATCTTATTCCAGCCGGATTCTATTCTCAACTGTGGGATTGGGACGCATTTTTCATGGCTAACCACTTCATTTCAAAGGGAGAACCGGAATATATGAAAAATTGGGTGCTCACTTTCAGCCAAGGCATTGACGATGACGGATATGTTGCAGGATGTATGACCAAAGACGGTCCGCGCAACGTTTACAGCGGTCGGTTTGCAATGAAACCGTTCCTTTCTCAAGGTGCCTATCACTACAGCAAAGCCACCGGTGACTGGGAATGGATCCGTCCGCTCTATAAATCGCTCAACAAAGTGATCGACTACCGCCGTGCCACTCAATGTGACTCAATCAGCGGTCTTTATTTCTGGGAGATAGCGATGCAGAGCGGTGCCGACAACAATCCTGCCCTCAACTACTTTAAGGAGGACACCCGATCGTTCTTGTCAACCGATGCCACCGCTTTTCAATATGGCGAGCTGAAAGCACAGGCTCAAATCGCTCGTCACTTAGGTTATGAAGATGATTATAAATCTCTTACAACCGAGGCTGAAAATCTCAAGAAAAAACTTAACGAAATTTGCTGGAACGAGGAAGACGAGTGCTACTACAACATTGACCGCGAGACCCGCGAGCCATACCGACGTGTGGGCTATTCAACATTTGTGCCGTTGATGTATAACATGGCATCACAAGAAAACGGACAAAAGATGATTAAACGATATCTGCTCCCCGAAAGTGAGATGAAAGCCCCCTACGGTTTCAGAAGTCTTTCAAAAAGCGATGTCGATTACAACAACAAAAACATCATCGTTCCGTTCTCCAACTGGCAGGGTCCGGTATGGGGCATCTGCAACTACATATATTCAATCGGGCTCCATAACTACGGCTTCCCCGAAGAAGTTGAATGGCTCGCTGAAAAAGTAGGCGGACTGATGGTTAAAGACCTCGACGATTACGGCACAATGCACGAAACCTACCACGCCGATACAGGCGAACCGCTTGCGCCATCAAACTTCAAATATCGCACACCTGACGGACGCATCCAAGGTTTTGTCAGCTGGAATCTTTGTATGGAAAACGTTCTCGACGGCATCCTCAACAACAACTGGATGCTACTCCAAATCGAGTGATTTTTTTGGCAAAAAGACATCGAGTTCTATATTGAATTTCAGTTAGTTATCAGGGTATACACGACTCGTGCATACCCTGATATTTTTAAAAGTTATATGCCATATTAATGGCAAAAGATTTATCTATCGGGCTATAAGATGGAGATATTGCCATTATATTTGAACAAGAATCATCCCATTTAAACCACCTTTGGTATAAAGGGAGCATCCAATAGCCAATTCGTGCCGATAAGATACCAATGCCGGCTCCTGCAATAACATCATTAATCCAGTGACGTCCATTATATATACGCAAAAAAGCAACTCCAACTGCAACCGTATAAGCTCCCAAACCCATGCCAAGTCCATATTCTTCTCTCATTAATTCAGCTCCGGTAAATACTGTGGCTGTGTGACCCGACGGAAACGAATTTCTTGAATTTGAATCAGGTCGTTTTTCCTTAATTGTGTATTTGCCTATATTCACTAATGCCGTCATAACCAAATATGATGTTACACCAACAGCCAGACGTTCTTTAAAACTATGCTTTGACTTAATACCTATTGAGCCGAATGTAAGATATGTCACAGCAGGAAGATATTGTATATAGTCATCGGCGCGGAAATAGCGCTTTCCACGAAGATCATCCATATAATCTCTTATAGTTTCTCTTTTAAGAGGATTACTATATGTCCCAATAGTTCCCAGAGCAATAAGACACCCGGGCAAAATCAGTTGTTTGGCATTAAAATTTGTACTCCTGATTGTATTTTGACTGAAATCCATCTTATTTTCAGCCTGAGATATTATATAACTGACTGTCGAGTCTTGAGACACCAAATACATTGTATCGCTCAGTCTATTTGCCTGAGCATTTACAATGACATTAGTCAAAAAAATCAAAAATATAATCAGTTTCTTAATCATTTTACAATCTTTCGACAAGAACTTATTTATTATATATTATTTCTTTGTTAAGGTTATAACGATAGTTTCACCTCCATCTTTAAAAATAAGCGTCAGCTTATTTCCCTTAACAACAGCTTTTCGTCTTTCAGTATATGATTCATATCCATAATCTGAATTCCAGGTAGAATGCATGATTAAATCAGAACCGTTATATTCATAAGTTCCTTTTTCAGTATAGTCTCCATCAGTAGCGCATTTGCTGATAGAAATAAAATCACCATTCTTTTCAAACGTCATTGACGCTTCATCTTTATGACTGCCATCATTTGCAGTACAAGTCCATGTACCAATAATATCTCCACCCATAAGATCGTCGTCTTCGTCGTCTCCACATGAGACAAACACCATAGGGAGCATGAGACAGATTAGTAAATAATAGAACTTTTTCATATCTTATAATTTTAGAATGTGAATGAAATATAGAGACGGGTTGACGAAAATTTGCGTTTTGTTGACGAGCTATCATAATCATAGTCGTAGTCATAATCATAGTCAAAATCATCAGAGTCAACAAGGCTCGAAAATTTGCCCGAGCCCCATTTGCCTTCAACTCCGAGAGCAATCCAACGCCATTGTATCTTACCACCAAAATCCATCATATTACAATAGGCCATCGAGCCTTCTACCTCTCCATCTTCGCTCATGACATGTAATCCAATGGTTGGCTGATAGTGAAAATAAAGTGTGGCTCTTAAAAAGCGAAGCCCATTATTAAACGAAGAAAATGGAGCAACCGATACAACCGGTCCAATTCCAAATGCGCCGATATGAACATCGTAATGACCTATCTCATAGTCATCATACCAGTCGTCATACCAATCATCATAACCATAGTCAGGATACCAACTTGAACCACCACTATAATTAGAATTACTTTTATATTTGGTTGCAGAGATTTCGAACCAGCGGATGTCAAAGCCCACTTTTAGCATGTTGAAGAATGGTTTGTTAGGGAACAAATATGACGTACCTTTTGCAAGGCTGAAGTTCCAGTCTGAATTAAACTTAAATCCGTCTTGTTTGGCACATGCACTAACGCCATAGGCAAGGTTTGTATATCTACCTTTCCCCCAAATTTTATCTCTGTTCTTTTTTTCAAGAAGATTGTTGTTTATCTGTTCTTGAGCATCAAGTCGATTTCTAAGATCAATCAGTTGTTGTTTTAATTCGGCTATACTGTCAACCTCCTGTGCAAACATAACGTTGGCAACAGTTAAAAGTAAAAATAGCGCAAACGAAATCTTTTTCATATAACTTTAGTTTTCTTATCTATAAACAAATAGTTATTTCCACACAAATACAGTTGATTCAAATTCGATGAGCATATTATTTGAATTGAATTTCACATCAAATTCTTCATAAGATTCTTTATCATTACTGTCATATGCCAATGGAACATCCTTAGTTGCTTTTCCAAGAAGTCCGGCATAATAAGCCCACTCAAAATCATCAAGATCAATTTCAAACATATCGCCTTGAGAGAATAGCATTATGCAACCCTTATTTGATATCGGATTTTTGTATTTTGAGGTTGTATAATAGTAATTTACAGTTTCATTGTATTTTTCGTCCTCCTCATCGACTTCTACAATCTTTGTAATGTTACCGTCAGTATAATACAAACGGAACTCATCGTTAATTTCGCCTCTATCTCCAAGCTCTTTTACATTTTCAAGTTGTCCGTCTTTATTATATGAAAATTGGAACTCACACCAAGGTTCGTCATCTTCAATATCAATTCCGGCAACATAAGAAGCAAAGCCTTCTTTATTAAGTCGAACATAAAACATATCTCCCTTTTCTCCAGTCTCAGGGTCAACCATATACATGCGTACGTCAAATTTACCGGCTCGGCTGAATTCGCCATATTCAAAAACGATATCGTCACCGCCGTCTTGATTTGCGATTTTTGTCACTTGTCCTTTCTCGTTTACTGTTATTGATGCTCCATTAACCGATGCCGGTACTCCGTTTGGGAAAACTTTGCTTAAAGTTCCCCCTTCATCGGGCTTGATTTCAGAATCATCGTCATTGCTACTGCACGAAGTTAATGTCATGGCAACTACTGAGAATGCCATGCAAGCAAATCTAAAAAACTTTTTCATTTTAATTTTAGAATGTGTAAATTAGTATATCGAATTTTTTTGCAAAATTACCGATTAATTATGCGATTGAAAGATGTTTGATATGATGGATGGTTTCACGGTTTTGGGACATCATATTTCACATAGCCAACATCCCGCAGGGATGTCCCTACAAGGCATTGAGGGGTCAAGCGGCGTGGTTAGGAGTTGGAATGAGGATCAGGCTGCAACTCCGCGTCGGACGATTGGGGGGGGGGATAATTCGCTGGTTATCAGCCCGCGCGCCGCCCACGCGCCGACGATACAAAGAGGGTGGCCACTTGAGGAGGTAAAAAAAATAGGGGTGGGGGGGGGGGGGGGGGGGG
>CAMWIM010000021.1 GCA_947174335.1 uncultured Porphyromonadaceae bacterium
AACTACGTTGAATTGCGGCTATAATCAATTGACGACATTGGATGTGTCCGGGTGTCCGGCACTGACGGAGTTGAGGTGCCAAAATAATCAATTGACGACATTGGATGTGTCCAAGAATATGTCACTGACTACGTTGGAGTGCTTCCGAAATCAATTGACGACATTGGATGCGTCCAAGAATACGGCACTGACGGAGTTGTCCTGCGCCGGTAATCAATTGACGACATTGGATGTGTCCGGGTGTACGGCACTGACGAAGTTGTGGTGCCAAGATAATCAATTGACGACATTGGATGTGTCCGGGTGTCCGGCACTGACGAAGTTGTATTGCCCTGAGACACTTAAAACTTTGTATCTTAAAAGTGGTCAAACGATACAAAATTTGAATAAATATCCAGGTACAGAAATAGTATATATAGACTAAAACAAATTAAATATTAAAATATTATGCAGAAAAAACGACTCACTGAAATTAAAGAATTGCTCTCGACAATTCCGGGCAAAAAATCTTCACCTGTGGCTTTATTTCCTCATAGAACCGGAACAAATGTATCGTTGAACGAATATATTCGGACTCTTCCCGGAAGTTGTGAGATTGTCAAAGGTAGATCAGGCTATGACCATGAAGAAAAGTCTGAGTCATCATTTTTCTTTTTCAATTTTGGGAATGTGCTAATACCGACCCGTCAAGAATATTTTGTTCAAATTCTTGATAAGGTAGTTGAAGTGGCAAAAGGGAATAATCTCGTAGTTATATTTGATGATTGGGAAGGAAACAGACATGAAGAAATGCGACCAGATATTGAGAACGCACTAAACTGGCTGAAAGAATACCCTGAATCATTTGATATTTTCAGTTGCGAGGCAAGAGCCTTTGATTCTAATGGTAAAGCCATTGACTAAGCAGTAATAGCAAATATATAGGCATTTTATTACCAAAAGTTGAGTAATTACACATCTTTTGGTAATATTTTTATTATGGAAATTATTTGGGTTCCCTGTTCCTCTGTCTAAATGTAATTTTGCATTTTGCGTTATGCATTAAGTATTATGAATTGTCTTTGCTGCACTTGGGGCAGATGCCTTTGAACATGAAGTTGTTTGATTTGACTTTGTAGCCGGCGGGGAGAGGGATAGCAGGGATGGTGACATCATCGAGACAATAGACGGTGCCACATCGTTCACAGTAGAAGTGGGGATGTTGGTCCGAGGCTTTGTGATGACCCTCGGCGTGGCAGAGTTCATATTTCAATGAGCGGCTGCCGTCTTCAATAACATGGGTTAGTTCTTTCTCTGACAGCAGTTCGAGGACACGGAAAATGCTGGCTTTATCCATTGAATAGCCCAACAGTTCTTCCAAGTCGCCGAGGCTAATGGGATGGGTAGCCCGCAGCAACTCTCTGACGACCAATACGCGATTAGGCGTCGGCTTTATCGATCGGCTGATAAGAAAATTTTCTTCAACGGAATAGCTCATACTGCATCTTTTTTGACAAAGATACTAAAAATTAATTAATGCATAATGCAGAAAGCAATGGGTGGGCGCACGAGCCGTGCGTACCCTACAATATTCTGTCAAACAAGCGGATGAACGAGCGTTCATCCATACACGTTCTCCTGTTCTCCTGTCTGAAACATCGGACGCACGAACCGTGCGTACCCTACAACATCCATGTCAAAATCAGGCGGATGAACGAGCGTTCATCCCTACAACATGCCGAAGGCATGTCCATACCATTATGCATTGAGCATTAAGCAACGCTAAAGCCGAGCTCGTCGATGGTTGCTTTGACCTCGTTCATGTTGGGATTACCATGAATTTTGGTTTCGCCTGAAGCGAGATCGACCGTAACCGATTCAACGCCGGCGAGTTTTGAGAGATTTTTCTCAACCATAGCTTTGCAGTGACCACAGGTCATTCCTTTTACGATAATTGTAGTTTGTTTGGTATCCATATTGTCTGAATTATGTTCTGAATGATGATGGCGTTCTGATTTATTTGAAGTATAACGTTTTATCAATGCATTTATTAGCAGGATTACGAGTAGGGCAGAGCATACGCCGGTAAACCAGTCGATGTTGAGGTGACAATGGGCGTGGCTGGCAACCATCGGCATTGTGAACCAGTCGCGTGGCATCAGATAGTCAATGCACAATCCAATTGCAATCGCACCTACAACGATTGTTCCGAGGTATATTGCCGCTGTCTTTTTACCGAGTGATTTGCTAACGATGATGATTGAAGCGAAGTTTGCGGCAGGTCCCGCCATAAGCAGAACGAATGCGGCTCCGGGACTCAATCCTTTGAGCATCAACGACATGGCAATAGGAATTGAACCTGTCGAACAAACATACATCGGTACGGCAACAATCACCACCGCAATCATTGACAAAAATGGGTAATCGGCAAAGAAAGTGAAGAAGCCGTCGGGAACGAATACGGTAATAGCTGCTGCGATTACCAGACCGATAATGAGCCATTTACCAATATTTTGAATCATATCGACATAGCCATATCGCAAAGCGTCAACAATCTTACGACCGAAGGTGTCTGATTGCGGAGCGTCAATCGTATCGACTTCCATTTCGCAACCGTCGTTGCAAGCCTTGTCCTCTTTATTTACCAACATTCCGCCAACAAAAGCGGTCACGAGTGCGGCAACGGGACGAATTACGGCAAATGCGGGTCCCAAGAGCGAATAAGTGGCTGCGATTGAGTCGATACCGGTTTGCGGAGTGGCGATAAGAAACGAGGTTGAAGCACCACGTGAGGCGCCGTTACGACGCAACGATACGGCAGTCGGCAAAACCCCGCACGAGCACAATGGCAACGGAACACCAATTAATGCCGCCTTAATAACCGACCATGCACCGGGACGTGAGAGGTGGTTCCGATAAAATCCGGCAGGGACAAAAGCGTACAGAATGCCGGCTATCAGGAAGCCCAACAGCAGGTAGGGCGCCATCTCGGCAATCATATTTATTAATGAATAAACAAATTCCATTATTTCAATTTTTAAATTTCGATTACAAAATTAATCAAAATAATGTGCAACCTGGTTGCAAAGATTGAAAATTACCGAGAATTATAAGGATTTATCGAGAGAGGGCATGAGGGAGAAGCCGGAGAGTGAGCGGGAGGGGGCAGCTTTAGAATGAGATTCCGATTCCGACTACGCCCATGCTGAGGTCAGGACAGCGGTAAATGCCTTCGTCATAGCTGAAATCTTTGCGACTGATGAATTTGTAGCCGAGGGTGAAATGTGATGACCAGCTTTTGCCACTTGCCAATCTTATTCCGACCGAGGGGTGGAGGTAGAGACCGGTCTGTGTGGTATAGCTGTAAAGTTCGTTGGTGCTTATGCCGCCTCTAATTTCAAAAAAGAGTAGTTTGGGCGTGGTTGAGAATGAGGTGCGAATAATGGCGTAGATCGGATAGCTGCGAGAGCTGTTGCTGAGAGCCATATTGATTGATGCGCCGATTCCAAGTGCTTGAAAGAAGCTGTTTTTATATCCAAAATAACCGTCAATGTCGATGCTTGACATTCCTTCGCCGGTCATATCGATAGCACTGCAAAGACCAAGCCCCCATGCAAAACCTTTTTTGTTGAAGTAGTTTTCTTTAGGAGATGCGGCACCGGCTGTCAGGACAGCTGTAAATAGGATGAATGATAATAAAAGTCGAGATATCTTCATGATTTCTTTAGAGAAAGTGATGCCCAACGATCGCGGGTTGTATAATCAATTTGTTTGAGGGAGTATTGTTTGGCGGCGTTGACGACAACGGGTATGTCATCTTCATAGAATCCGCTCAAAATCATGGTTCCACCTGTTTTGAGAGCATTTGAGTATGATTCCATGTCGCCGACAATTATGTTGCGGTTGATGTTTGCCAGCAGGATGTCGGCAGGTTGAACGTTTGACAGAGCGGATGCATCTCCAAGAATAACGTCAATCTCGGGATGACCGTTTAGTTTAACGTTTTCAACGGCGTTGACGTGAGCCATCGGGTCGATTTCGATTGCTGTAATCGGGCGTGCGCCTCTCATGGCAGCCAATATGGCAAGGATACCTGTTCCGGTTCCCATATCGATAACCGATTTGTTGTCGAGATCCATCGCAAGCAGACGTTCGATTATAAGGGATGTGGTTTGATGGTGTCCGGTTCCAAATGCCATTTTTGGGTCGATGACAATGTCATATTGAGCTTCCGGAATGTCTTTGTGAAACGAGCTGTGGATAACGCACTGACCGTTGACGATGATGGGTTTGAAGTAGTGCTGTTCCCATTCTGAATTCCAGTCTCTGCCTTCAACAAATGTGTCGGAAATGTCCATCTTTATATTTTCGATGGGAAATGTATCAATAATTTCAGCGACAGCCGCGGGGTCAAACAGTTCGTTTTTGATATAGGATGTCAAACCGTTGTCGTCGGCTACAAAACTTTCATAACCGGCTTCGCTAAGAAACTGAGCAAGGATGTCGGTAACTGTTTCGCTACATGGCGACACATTAATTCTTAATTCGCGATAATCGTTCATTTATTGAATGATTTTATAGACGTTGAAAGCATATCGTTGTTTTCGACTTCAAAGGTACTAAAAATTTAAGGTTTAGTAAAAAAAACACCCATTAAAATTGATTTAATGGCGTAAGGGATGCGATTAGAGTGGGAAAAAGAAGAGATAAAAAGAAGAAATCTGTCGAACCAACCTGTTTGATTGATTCGGCAGATTCCCTTATTAGTCTTGATTTAAAATTCTGCTTAAATCGTCTCTGCCGGGATTAACAGCGATAATTTTTCCTTTTGGATTGATTAAGAAGGAATTTAATCCCTTGTGCAGATTGTAGGCTTGACGTAATCTCTGAGCGTCTTTGCCTGCATAGAATTGAGAGAGAGTATCAAGGTTGTCACGTTTGACAATTTCGTGAAAAAGTTTCTCGCTGCGGTCAAAATTTACAGACACGAGTGAAATTTTTCCCTTGTTGTCGGTGTTTTTGTCTAACTCTTTGATAGCGGCGTTAAGTTCGTTGGCTTTAAGTCGAGACTTGCCGTCGGCTGAAGACCAAAAGTTAAGCAAAACATATTTTCCTTTGAAACTTTCAGGAGCGATAATATTTTCAGTGTCGTTGAGTTTGAGTGCCGGAGCAATCGAACCGCGAGCCGGAGCAATTCCGCTACCTATAAAAGCTGTTGAAAATATGAGAACAACAATGATGCTCATCATCAGCTTCGATGTTTTCTTCATTAAATTAAATTTAAATTCTACATTTTAATCCCGCACTATATCCTCTCATATAGCATGACAGAATGTGGAAAAACATTGTGTCAAGGATTAATGCCGATTTTCGGCGAAGAGCCACCTCTGTGACTCAGCTATATTGAATTTGGTTTGCGGGTGCAAAGTTAGTCATTTTTTGCCTGATAAGCAAATCGGATGAAGCTAAAGTGTTAATTTATAGCCTGATTTGTTGGATAACACTCTTTGAGTCAATTGTTTTGACGTTAATGAAAATTATGTTAACGAGGCTTATTGTTATAGCACTTTTCCCTTTCCGATATTATAACAAACAGAAGTTTTAAATGGTTTAAATTTGATGAAAAAAATTAAATTGTAGAATTTAAATAGCTTTTCAAGAGGATGTTTTGGTGGTGTCGTCGGGTATGGTCTCGCGGATGCGGTGGAGCTGACGTCGCGAGATGTTGAGGTAGGATGCAATTTCGCCGAGAGAGACTACCTCAAACAGGCGGGGATAGCGCATGAGAATCTGGCGATATCGTTGCTCGGGAGTTGAACGGTAGTCATTGAGTACGTGCTCGTAAGCCTGTTCAAACAGGGCGTCGGAAAATCGAATATGGAGAGTCGGGTCTTGAAGGATGCGATCGCGAATCATCGCCGCCGGTACAACGAGAACATCGGAATCTTCCAAAGCGATGATTTCGGTGGGCATTTTTTTTCCGTATGATATGCTGACATAGTTGGCAAGTATTGATCCCTCGAAAACGAAGCCCACAGCCTTGGCGTTTCCGTTATTGTCGATGAGGGAATGTTTGAACCCTCCGGAAACAATCCAACCGGCAAATTTCAGGACTTCACCGATGTGTACGAAGTAGTCGCCGCGACGATAATGCCGCAGTTTACCGTGTGTCTCGCATATTTCTTTCCAAAAAGCGAAGTCGACTGCATCTTCAAATGCGTTGAACTGTGCCATATTCAGGTATTAAGTTTAAAGAAGAAAGCTGCATCGTAAAACTGAATTACGACGCAGCTTCGTTATAAATGAATTGAATTGACGTCGGTTTATTGACCGAGGTATGATTGGAGCAATCGGCTTTTTTGTCCTTTAAGGCGTCGAATTGCTTTTTCTTTAATCTGGCGGACACGTTCGCGTGTCAAATCAAATTTAGCACCGATTTCTTCGAGTGTCATTTCCTGACATCCGATGCCAAAGAACATTTTGAGGATTTCACGTTCACGTTCGTGGAGCTGGCTCAGCGCGCGTTCAACCTCTTTAGAAAGCGATTCCTGAGTCAAAGTGGCGTCAGCCATTGGAGAATCGTCGTTGGTCAAGACATCGAGAAGACTGTTGTCCTCGCCCTCGACAAACGGAGCGTCAACAGAGATGTGACGGCCTGAAACCTTCAGGGTATCAGCGATTTTTTCAACCGGAACGTCAAGGGTTTCAGCGAGTTCCTCGGCTGAGGGACGACGTTCGTTTTCCTGCTCAAATTTAGAGAGAGCCTTGCTGATTTTGTTGAGAGAACCCACCTGATTGAGCGGCAGACGGACAATACGTGATTGTTCGGCAAGGGCTTGAAGGATTGACTGGCGAATCCACCAAACGGCGTAGGAAATGAATTTGAAACCACGGGTTTCATCAAATTTCTGAGCAGCCTTGATCAGACCGACGTTGCCTTCGTTGATAAGGTCGGGGAGTGACAAGCCCTGGTTTTGATATTGTTTGGCAACTGACACGACGAAACGGAGGTTTGCGCGGGTCAGTTTGTCGAGAGCTACCTGGTCACCTTCACGGATACGCTGGGCGAGCTCTACTTCTTCTTCAACAGAGATGAGGTCTTCACGTCCGATTTCCTGAAGATATTTATCGAGAGATGCGCTTTCGCGGTTGGTGATTGATTTGGTAATTTTTAGTTGTCTCATATCGTATTATTACTGTCTTATTTTTTTACACTATTGTTATATAAACAATGAGGAAAGGAAAAATATTGGATGACAGTGGTTAAAAAAGGTTGTTGCTGATAAAAATATTGAAAGTAGCAAATGGGAATAAAGCCACACTTCAAAAAGAAAGCGTGGCTTTAATTTCTTTTTCGGAATATAAGTATCTCCGTATAAGGAGTTTACTTACGGATTCCGAGCTCTTTCTGAGCAATGATAGCGCGGTAGCGGTTGATGTCTTTTTTGATAAGGTAATCAAGAAGACGACGACGTTTACCAACGAGTTGCTTAAGAGCGCGTGCAGTTGTATAATCTTTATGATTTGACTTGAGGTGTTCAGTCAAATGAGCGATACGGACTGAGAATAATGCAATCTGTGCTTCAGGAGAGCCAGTGTCAGTCTTGCCCTTACCGTATTTCTCAAAGATTTCTACTTTGTCTTCAGAATTCAAGTGCATTCTTTCGAAAATTTTAGTAGTTGTTAATAATAAATTGAAAATTTCGGTGCAAAGATAGTGAAAATCTTCGTACCTACCAAATATTTTTACTTAAATCCCTGAAATCAATCGAGGTTGAGTTTTTCCTTAGAGGGATTGCGGAAGAAAATTTTGCCTTCAGAATATTCCTGAGCGGCAATAAGAGTCGGTTTCGGGAGTTTTTCGTAATAACGAGAGATTTCGATTTGCTCGCGGTTTTCAGACACTTCTTCGAGGTTGTCATTGAGCGAAGCAAATTCCTGAAGTTTCTTTTCGAGGTCATGCTTCATTTCGAGCGCGATCTGGTTGGCACGTTTAGCGATGATGCTTACGGTTTCGTAAACATTACCGGTATCAGCCGAGAGTTCGATCATGTCGCGTGTTACAGTGTTGAGCGGAGCGTTTGTCTTTTTGTAGTCCATAAATAAATATTTATAGGAATTATATTTAATCTTTTACGTGTTTCTGAGCAATTTTGAGAATGTTGTCGGCTTCGGAGCGGTAGGGGCTTTCGGGGTAGTTGTTGACAAAAGAATAGTACTCGTCAATAACGTCACGGAAGCGGTCGGTTTTCTTTTCGGCGACACTTAATGCGGCTTCTTGGTAGCGCGATTTCAGAATGAGCATTTCGAGTTCTTCCTTATATTTTGAATAAGGGTAATTCTTTACAGCGTTCTGGGCTGTGATGATTGCACTCTCGTAGTTGTTGCCCATGTAGGTGCCGAGGTTGTAATAGAGCTGGGCGTTCTGGAGCTCTTTGAGAGTGATTTTATCCTGAAGTTCAAAGATTGTGTTTTGAGCGATAGCAACTTTGTCGCTTTTTGGGTAGTATTCGAGGAAGTTCTGGAGTTCTTCCATCGCTTTGATTGTGTTGCTTTGGTCGAGCTGAGGGTCGGGGGAGTCGAGATAATAGGCATATCCGGCAAAATAACGGGCAAGTTCGGTGTATTTGCCTTTGGGGTAGCGGTTGTAGTAGCTTTGGAAGTAGGCTGCGGCATCTTCATATTCTTTATTCTCGTAGTGGGCGAGCGCAAGGAGGTAGAGGGATTCTTCGGCACGGTCAGAGCCTTTGAATTGAGTGACGATATCACGGAGAATTGTAGAGGTTTGGGTGTACTTCTTTTCTTCGAATGCGCGCTTGGCATATTCAAATTTATAAGAAAGGTCGTTGCTCTTAAGCACCCGTTGATATTCGCCACAACTTGTCATTGCAAAAGAAGCAAGAAGTGTCGCTGCTATAATGAGATATTTATACATTTAAAATACGATGTCTATTTTTCAATTTGCAAAGATAGGTATTTTATTTCAATATGACCTGATAGTTGCCTTTCTTTTTTGTGAAAAATCTTTAATTATAGGTTGTTTGTCACGAATTTTAGACATAGTATGAAGTTTTTTTGTTTTACTCAGCGAAAAATGTTAATTTCGTAACCTGATTTTAAATAAAATTTCAAGAATGTTGAATACTAATTTGCCTCAAGATCCCATAATGTTATACAGCTATATCAACACGTTGTTGCGTGATAGATATGATTCGCTCGAGAAATTGTGTGACGATATGGAAATTGATAAAAAGGAGCTTGAAGAGAAGCTTCAATCGGTCGGAATGGTTTATGAACCTCTAACAAACCAGTTTCGCTGATCGATGGAGGTGTTGAATAAGGAATATTTTGAGGGGCTGAACGAGGCTCAACGCATGGCTGTCGAATATGACGACGGTCCATCGTTGGTTATTGCCGGTGCAGGGTCAGGTAAGACCCGTGTGCTGACTTGCCGTGTCGTTCATTTGCTTGAAAACGGAGTGGAGCCTAACCGAATCGTCGCGCTTACATTTACAAATAAAGCGGCTCGCGAGATGAGGGAACGTATCGAAATGATGGTAGGAGCAAAGATGGCATCCCGTTTGTGGATGGGCACTTTTCACTCGATATTTTTGCGTATTCTCAGAATCAATGCCGACAAAATAGGTTTTAAAAATAATTTCACGATTTATGATGCCGCCGACTCCAAGTCGTTGATTAAGACCATAATAAAAGACATGGGGCTCGATGACAAGGTTTATAAGCCATCGACAATACAAAATGCCATATCAACGGCTAAAAATGCTTTGATTTCGCCTGAGGCATACGCTCTTGATAAAGATTTGATGAGTGCTGATAAATCGGCTCGCCGACCGCGTACTCATGAAATTTACAAGGCTTATAGAACCCGATGTGTAGTTGCCGGAGTAATGGATTTTGACGACATTTTGTATTATATGAATACATTGTTGCGTGACAATCCCGATGTATTGACTCACTGGCAGGAGTATTTCAAGTATCTGCTTGTCGATGAGTATCAAGACACAAACTTTGCACAGCATCTGATAGTGTCACGACTGACTGAGAAGTCTCACCGTTTTTGTGTGGTGGGCGATGATGCTCAAAGTATCTATTCGTTCCGTGGTGCAAATATCCGCAACATTCTCAACCTTAAGAAAACATATCCCGATCTTAAGATATTCAAGCTTGAGCAGAATTACCGTTCGACCCAAACAATCGTAGCGGCTGCCAACTCGTTGATAAAGAAGAATAAAGGTCAGATTGATAAAACCGTATTCTCTAAAAACGAAGTTGGCGGGGGCGTAGAGGTGGTAGGATGTTACAGCGATTTGGAAGAGGCTTCGGTAGTCGTTAACCGTCTCCGGGCCTTAAGACGTCAGACAGGCGATTCGCTTGATGATTTCGCTATTCTTTACCGTACGAATGCACAGTCGCGTGTGCTTGAAGAGCAGTTACGCAATGCCAATATAAATTATGTTATATATGGTGGACTGTCGTTTTATCAGCGTAAAGAGGTTAAGGATGCGGTTGCTTATTTCAGACTTGCTGTAAATCCTGACGATGATGAGGCGTTGCGTCGAGTAATCAATCTTCCGGCACGAGGAATCGGAGAGACTACAATAAATAAGATTGTCCATGCTGCCGCTGAAAATCAGTTGAGTATGTGGGGAGTCTTGAACGATCCGCTGAGATTCGGAGATTTGTTTAACAAGGGAACGTGGCGCAAGATTGACGGTTTTGTCGAGATTGTGTCAGACTTGCTTAAAGCTGTAAATGAAGAACAGGATGCGTTTGCTATCGCCAAGTTGGCAATTCAACGTTCGGGCTTGATAACAAGCCTTTTGTCAGAAAATACGCCTGAAAATATAACACGACGAGAGAATCTTGAGGAACTTTTGGGCGGTGTGGAACAGTTTGTATCGTTGTCGCGTGAAACGGAAGAAAATCCAGATGTATCAATGTCGGGTTTCCTTTCAAACATTTCTTTGGCAACCGATCAAGACAAAGACGATGAGACAAGTGAAGAAGGTCAACAAATGCCAAAAGTGACATTGATGACCGTTCATGCGGCTAAAGGTCTTGAATTTAATAATGTGTTCATTGTCGGTGTGGAGGATGACCTGTTTCCGTCGGCTATGTCAAAAAACAGCGTGATGGAGATTGAAGAGGAACGTCGATTGTTATATGTGGCATTGACGCGCGCGAAAAATTTCTGTATGATGTCTTTTGCCAAATCGCGTTTCAGAAATGGTCAAACAGTGCCGTCGCGTCAATCACCTTTTATCGGAGATATAGACATGAGATTTTTGCGTCCGGTTTCAGGCACTGAGATTGGACGACGCTCGCCATTTGTTAATCCTGAAGCCCGTTACAGAGAATCGTTCCACTCAACTCAACAGTCTTCGAGACCAACGCAAACGACCAAGCCATCGCTGAACGAAGCTCGACGCGCAGTGCTTGGGTCGTCACGTCCGACTCCGACCGCACCAACATTGACAGGTTCGCCTGACGAATATACAACTCATAAGTGGAGTGAACTCACTGAAAAGATGATAATTGAACACCGCACGTTTGGTCGCGGAGTCGTTAACAGCATTGACAGTGATTCGCCCGATCCTCGAATCAAAGTGAAATTTGAGAATTATGAGGAGAAGACATTACTATTAAAATTCGCACATTTTAAAATTATAGAATGATGGCTGAAAACAAAGAATTCCCAACTCCGGTGTTTATGATATATGAAGACCGTCTGCGTCGCAATCTTGAGCTGATTTCGGATGTTGCACGCCGAGCCGGTGTGAATATAATAATGGCATTCAAGGCAAATGCCGTATGGAAAACATTTCCTATCATAAAAGAATATTGCAAGGGCTCGACCGCAAGTTCGATTAATGAAATGAAATTAGGTCGTGAGTTTCTCGGCGATGATGTTCACACATATTGTCCGGCATATACCGACGAGACAATCGGGGAATATCTGGATGGCAGTACGCATATCACGTTTAATTCGATTTCTCAATTTGAGCGGTTTAAAGACAGAGTGGATGAGTATAACCGTCAGCATACTGAATCACGTGTTTCGCCCGGTTTACGGGTCAACCCTCATTGCTCGGTTATAGAGACAGATTTATATAATCCGGCTTTACCAGGGTCGAGATTTGGTGTGACAGCTGAAAAAATTGGAGACCATCTGCCAAAAGGAATTGAGGGGCTTCATTTTCATCAGCTGTGTGAATCCAACTCTTATGATTTGGAAAAAGTTCTCAATGCGTTTATAGAGCAATTTGGTAAGTATTTACCTGATGTGAAATGGGTTAACATGGGTGGCGGTCATCTTATGACCCGAAAAGATTATGATGTCGAGCATCTGATTTCAATTTTGAAGAAATTTAAAGAACAATTCCCGTGGCTTGACGTTATACTTGAACCGGGAAGTGCTTTTACATGGCAAACCGGCGACCTGATTACAACAGTCGTTGATGTTGTTGATAATGATGGTATTAAAACAGCAATTATCGATGCCTCGTTTGCCTGCCACATGCCTGACACGCTCGAAATGCCCTATATGCCATCAATTAAGGAGAGTGTAGAACCGACCCCCGAATCACATATTTACCGACTTGGCGGTAATTCGTGCCTGAGTGGAGATTATAAGGGCGATTGGGCTTTTAAAGAACCGCTAAAGCCCGGTGACCGACTTACGTTGGAAGATATGAATCACTATACAACGGTCAAAACCACAATGTTTAACGGAATTCATCACCCCGATATATCTATAACCCACTCTGACGGAACGGTAGAGTTGCTTCGTCGTTTCGATTATGATGATTACAAGAATAGAATGTGCTGAAAAATTATGCCTGCAATGAAATTCTCGATAATAGTTCCGGTATATAACCGTATAGACGAGGTTGCTGATTTGCTTGAAAGTCTGTCACGACAGACCGTAAATAATTTTGAACTCGTCTTGGTTGAAGATGGGTCAACTCAGCCGTGTAAAGATGTGGTGAAACTTTATGAAGGTAAATTCCCGATACAGTATTACTACAAAGAAAATGAAGGCCGCTCTATCGCTCGCAATTATGGAATGGAACGGGCCGAGGGTGCTTATTTCATCTTTTTTGACTCGGACTGTGTTGTTCCCGAAGATTATTTTGAAAAGTTGGAGGCGCAATATGAAGCTATGCCGGTTGATTGTTTCGGTGGCCCTGATGCGGCTCATGATTCATTTTCAACAACCCAAAAGGCTATCAACTATTCAATGACATCATTCTTGACTACCGGAGGAATCAGGGGTGGAAAAATCAGCCTTGAAAAGTTTACGCCGCGAACGTTTAATATGGGCTTTGCCCGCAAAGTCTATGAAAAGGTGGGCGGATTCAGAGAAATGTTTTCAGAAGATATCGACATGTCAACGCGAATACGCAATGCCGGTTTTTCGATTTCGCTGTATCCCGATCAATATGTATATCATAAGCGTAGGGTTGATTTTAAAAAGTTTTTCAGACAGGTGTATGTCTTTGGTATGTCGCGAATTACGCTGAAGCTATTGTATCCTGGGTCGATGAAGGCGGTTCATTTTTTGCCGGCTTTGTTTGTGTTGGGATCAATCGCTCTAATCGTGCTGTCGATTTTTGTCAGTCCTTATTGGATTTTGCCGCTTGTGGCATATCTGCTTGCTATTTTTGTGGCTGCATTTTGTTCGACAAAATCATTTGTGATTGCCTTAAAGGCGGTTCCTGCAAGCATAATTCAGCTAACCGGTTATGGGCTCGGTTTTATAAAGGCTTATATCACCAAGATAATCTTTGGACGAGGTCGCAACGTCGAGGAGGAAATTTTAATTAGAAAGGGAAAATGAAGCAACCTGATTATATCGGAATCGAAGAAGATGTAGATGCTAAAAAGCGTTCGACGTGGCTTGTCAAGGATATGTCTCCTGACGATAAGCCCCGAGAAAAAGCGTTGGCTAACGGCATTGAAACCCTGTCGTCAACCGAATTGCTTGCAATAATTTTTGGTTCGGGGATGAAAGGGAAGTCGGTTGTCGACCTTTCCCGAGAGATTCTTTCAGGAGTCGAAAACCGTCTTGACAGGTTGGCTCAAATGTCAATTCAATCATTGTCAAGCCGATATGCCGGGATCGGACCTGCAAAGGCAATCTCACTTGCGGCGGCTATAGAGCTAGGCCGACGTTGTCAGCGTGAGATAGAAACAAACCGCGATAAGGATGTTGCGATTACGGGCAGCGATTCGATCTATCGCGAGATGCGCCATAATGTTGAAAATTTGCAGCACGAAGAATTTTGGGCTGTTTATTTAAGTCGTTCAAATAAGATAATCGGTAAGGAACGAATCAGCAAAGGCGGTGTTGCAATGACTGTAGTTGATGTCAAAATAATACTGAAATCGGCACTAGACCGACTTGCGTCAGGTGTTGTTCTGGTTCATAATCATCCATCGGGAAACAAAATGCCGAGCGTACAGGATGATAATATCACAAATCGAGTGAAGGAAGCATCTAAACTGCTGGATATAAATATGCTTGATCATCTGATTATAACTTCATCGGGATATTTTTCATATCACGATGAAGGCAGGTTAAATTGAAATTAAATCATAACTAAAATACAAATTAAAATGAAAAAAGGTCTAACATTATTAGTTGCAACTGTCGTTGCTTTTACGTTGTCAAGCGTGTCTGCCCAAAGTTTAAAGGATATTCTCGGGACTCTCGGTAAAGGAGAAACTGAAGAAACATCATCGTCATCGACCGGGGGTAAGCTCGGTGATATTCTCGGAACAATCGGGAAATTAACTGGTAACGACAAGATGTCGGTTTCTGATTTGGTCGGAACATGGCGTTATCAGGGAGCGGCTGTTTCGTTCAAGAGTGATAATTTACTGAAAAAAGCGGGTGGTATTGCCGGTGCATCAGCAATTGAGAAAAAGATTGAACCATATTTTGAGAAGGCAGGATTGAAAAATTTGACTATCGAATTTGGAGAAGATTCCACTTTCACGATGAGTATAAAGGCTGTAAAGCTTTCGGGTACTGTATCGGCAAAAGAGGATGGATATAGTTTTGACTTCGCATTTAAAGCCGCCAAGAAAATTAATATTGGCACAATGACCGGATATGTCGCGCGCGAGTCATCAAACAAGATTTCGCTCACGTTTGATGCTTCAAGATTGATTACGCTTGTTGATAAAATTGCGTCGGTGAGCAAGAACTCGTCGCTTCAGGCAGTGTCAAAAATGCTCGATGGATATGACGGTTTGACTTTAGGTTTTAAATTGCAAAAATAGACAAATTTCAGTGAAATTTTTACGGGGGAGCAGCTGATGTTGTTCCCTTGTATTTTTAATAAATGTTGTAAATGTTTAGTTTTGCTAAAAAATGGTAGCTTAAAGTTGTGTAATAGCCGAGAATTTGGTAATTTTGCAGATATTTAATATATCCACGAATATAAACCCCATGACAAAGAAATTATTACGTTCCATAGTCGTTGCTTTTGCACTCTCGCTCACGATTGGTGTTGCTTATGCTCGTATGACCGATCAACAGGTGATTGATTATGTTCAGAAAGCAACTGATGATGGAAAGTCTCAGAATGATATTATAAGAGAATTGATGGCTCGCGGTGTGACTGAAGCACAACTTCGTCGTATAAAACAGCGTGTTGAGCAACAAAATAAGAACAATGGACAAAGTGGGTCTACTGTTGACCGTACGGTAAACCGTAATTCCGCAGCCAATACAAATTTACGCGGAAGTTACAATGATGATCAGATGTATCCTTCGCGTAATCGTACGAATAACAGTTCAAATAACGGTTATTATAATAATCAGAAGAATCAGAATCAAACTTCGGGTAATTATAATAAAAACAACCCTAATAATAAGAATATGAATTCGGGCTATAATAATAGACCCGGAACTAACGGTAATTATAATCGCAACAATCAATATAACCAGAATGGTCAAACAAATCGCCGTATCATTAATGGAACTGAGGTTATCGTTGATGAAGAATTCTATTATGACGATGAGTATGACACATATTGGTCACAGTTTGATGAAAACTACACTCCGACCGATGAAACAAAGATTTATGGTGTGGATATTTTCAGATCGCGTGAATTGACATTTGAGCCTAATGAAAATCTTGCTACTCCGGCAGATTACCGTCTCGGACCCGGCGATGAGGTTATCATTGATGTCTGGGGTAACAACGAAGCCCAGATTCGTGAATCTATCTCGCCTGAAGGTAGTATCTTCGTGGAGCAGATTGGCCCGATTTATCTTTCAGGATTAACAATTAAAGAGGCTAATGATCGAATCAAAAATATTTTCTCACAGAAATATGCCGATGTTGCCGACCAAGGTTCGGATATAGTATTGTCATTAGGTCAACTTCGTTCGATTCAGGTTGATGTAATGGGTGAAGTATCTCTCCCCGGAACATATCGCATCTCGCCATTCTCAACACTGTTCCACGCATTGTATAATGCAGGTGGTACAACTGATTCCGGTTCTTTGCGTCAGATTGAAATTTTGCGAAACGGACGCCGTGTTGCAACTGCCGATATTTATGACTATATATTCAACGGCAAGCGATCTACTGATATCCGTCTTCAAGAAGGTGATGTTATTGTGGTTCCTGCATACGATCGTCTTGTTACAGTAGAAGGTGAAGTTAAACGTCCGATGATTTATGAGTTGAAAAAGGGTGAGACTGTTGCTGATTTGCTTAAGTATTCAGGCGGTTTGAAGTCATCGGCACGAGGTGATCGTGTTACAATTGACCGTACGGTTAACGGAGCTAAAACTGTTGCCGTTGTAGAAGCTTCTGATTTTGAAACTTCTCGTCTTGACGACGGTGATATTGTCACTATCGGTAAAGCAGATGAACGTTATGATAACCGAGTTGAAGTGGATGGAGCAATAGTTCACCCCGGTGCGTACGCAATCGGAATTGATGTGAATACCGTCGGTGACCTTGTAAAAATCGCGGGTAATCCGACAGATGATGCGTTCCTTTCTCGTGTACAATTATTCCGTGAAAATCCCGACCGCTCGACAAGTGTTATCGGTGTTAATCTTGGAGGAATCTTAAACGGTACGGTTCCTGATGTTGAATTGAAGAAAAACGATGTACTTATCATTTCTTCAGTTGATGAACTTGATACTAAAGAAGATGTTGCAATAGAAGGTGAAGTTAACCGTCCCGGTGAATACCCATACGCCAAAGGTATGACAATTGAAGACTTGATTGTTCAGGCAGGTGGTATGAAAGAAGGTGCATCTACTGTCAAAGTTGATATCTCCCGTCGTCTTAAAAGTGACGATGCAATGACAATAAGCGAAAAAATTGGTAAAAACTTTACCATGAAAGTTAAAAATGGTCTTATTGTTGATGGTGAAAAGGGCTTTGAGCTTGAACCGGGTGATATTGTTGATATCCGCAAATCTCCGGGTTATGTAGAACAACGTCGTGTTAAAATTTCCGGTGAGGTGCCTTTTGAAGGTCAGTATTCATTGGGTAAACGTACCGAACGTATTTCAGATTTGGTTAACCGTGCCGGTGGTGTAAGCCAATTTGCATATCTTCGTGGAGCACACCTTACCCGTCAATTGACTGAAGATGAAAAGATTGCGCGTGATGAAGCATTGAATCTTGCCCGTATGTCAGCCGGTTCTGACTCTATCTCAGCAAATAAGCTCATTGTCAGTGATACATATACTGTCGGTATTGACCTCGACAAAGCACTTGCAAATCCCGGTGGTCCGGAAGACCTTGTTTTGATGGAGGGGGATGAACTTGTTATTCCCGAACTTGTCAATACTGTCAAAATCTCAGGAGACGTTCTTTTCCCGAATACTGTTATCTTTACCCCAGGAAAGAAATACAAATATTATGTGAACCAAGCCGGTGGTTGGGGAAATACTGCAAACAAGGGTAGAGCGTTCGTAGTCTATATGAACGGACAGGTTGCCCGAGCGGATAAGGCTGTAATTGAGCCGGGTTGTCAGATTATAGTCCCGTCTAAGGAAAAGAGGGCTGGTATGTCGGCTGCTCAATGGCTTGCTATAGGCTCAAGTGCGGCATCTCTTGGTACAATGATCGCAACTATCGCAAGTATTGTAAAAAAATAGCGTGATTACACATTATTTATATATAGTATGAACGAAAATAATATTACGTCTGACCCGAATCAGGAAGAACAGGAAATTGATCTTCTCGAACTCGCTTCAAAGCTTTGGGAGAAGAGACGCACAATTATAAAATGGACTTTAATCGGTGCTGTGTGTGGTCTTGTGATTGCATTCAGTATTCCCAAGGAATATACTGCATCAGTCAAATTGGCACCTGAAACATCGAATAGCAAAACCGGTTCAGCCGGAGGGCTCGGAGCTCTGGCGGCGATGGCAGGAATTTCAATGGGAACCGGTTCATCTGCTGATGCTGTCTATCCCGAATTGTATCCCGATGTTGTATCCTCGATTCCTTTTACTGTTGGTTTGCTTAATGTTAAGCTTGATACAAAGGATGGCGAGGAAACAGTTCAATCAATTTTGGAAGATCATACATCTTCGCCTTGGTGGACTCATATAATGGGGCTACCGGGTACTATAATTGGTGGCGTAAAATCGCTTTTTTCTTCTAAAAAAGAAGATGAAGAAGATAGCATCATTGACCCATACCATTTGACCGCCAAACAGGCTGCTCTTGTAGAGAGTCTTAATAACTGTATTTCGGCAAACGTTGATACAAAGACTTCGGTCGTGACTATTTCAGCCACCATGCAGGATGCTGTGGCATCGGCTCAACTTGCCGACACAGTTATGGCACGTTTGAAAGAATATGTCGTTGATTATCGAACAGGTAAAGCTCGTCAAGATTTGGAATATGCTAAGAAAATCAATGATGAGGCTCGAGCAGAATATTATGAAGCTCAGAAACGTTACGCGTCGGCAGTTGATCGTAACCAGGGACTCTCTACCCGAGTTGCATCGATTGATATTGACCGTCTTGAAAACGAGTCGGAGCTTGCTTTCAATATCTACAATAATACAGCTCAACAAGTGAAAATTGCTGAGGCTAAGGTTCAGGAAACGACCCCGGTATTTGCCGTCGTACAGCCTGCTACGGTTCCTGTTCGAGCTTCAAAGCCATCAAAACCGATGATACTTGTCGGATTTATGTTCCTTTTCTTTGTAGCATCGTCGGCTTATATACTTTTTGCACCTTCTTTGATTGAAGGATTTAAGGCTCATCGCAATGGCGATGGATCAGAAAAAGCATAAACAACATAATAAATCGACGTTTTTGATAAAATAGTTGAGAAAAATATTGTCAACTCACGAAAAAGTCGTACCTTTGCAGTCGCTAAACAATACAAAACCAATATTAATTAAAAACAATCAATGGCAACTAAAATCAGATTACAGCGTCATGGTCGTAAAAACTATGCGTTTTATCCTATTGTGATCGCCGATAGCAGAGCACCACGAGATGGTAAATTTATTGAAAGGATCGGTTCTTATAATCCTAACACTAATCCTGCTACAATAACATTGAATTTCGAACGCGCTTTGTATTGGGTTAACGTTGGTGCACAACCCACCGACACAGTTCGCAGCATTCTTTCAAACGAAGGCGTCCTTTTGATGAAACACCTTCAGGGTGGCGTTAAAAAAGGTGCTTTTGATGAAGCAGAAGCTCAAAAACGTTTCGATGCGTGGAAGTCTAAAAAACAGGCAGCTGTAGATGCTGTTAAGACTTCAATGGCTGACAAAAAAGAGCTTGCTGCAAAACAGCGTCTTGAAGACGAGCAAGCTAAAAACAAAGCTAAAGCTGAACTCGTCGCAAAGAAAAAAGCTGAAATCGCAGCAGCTAAAGCTGAAGCAGAAGCCGCTGCAAATGCAGAGGAAGAAGCTCCTGCTGCTGAAGAAGCTCCCGCTGCTGAATAAGCAATTGGAGTTTCGGCATAAAAATCTTGAAGATTTTTATTTCAAATTTATAGAAGGTATGTTAGAAATAATATACCTTCTTTTTTATCGTATATGTACGGGAGATGATATTACTCTAAATTAGTTAAAGTTAAATTTAATTAATTATTTTATTAAAATTTGTATAAATAATGTATGATACTTAACTTTGAATTACTACTTTGAACCTGTAAATTCATTACATTTTATACATTTCAACCAAATGAAATTCCAGACATTTCCGATACGTCTTTTTGCAATTATATCCTTATGTTGTACTACATTGTCAGCATTTGCAGCAATTAAAACTGTTATTGTTAATATATCAGGATTAGATTTTGAATTAAATCTTGATACAACAACTAAAGCAGCTTCTATTACAGATACTCGTGTTGTTGTAAAAGATGATGCGTTGGCTGCGAATGTCGTTATACCTGAGACTATAACCTACGATGAAGAGGTCTATACAATAGTTTCTTTAGGAACAGCTTTGCAATTTTGCAGTGTAATGCAAACTCTTGTTTTGCCGAATTCGATAGAGACTTTGAGTTCAAGGTCATTTGCAAACTGTTCAAATTTGTTGACTGTCGAATTTGGCAACAATATTACTTTGCTACCTGATAACTTGTTTTATAATTGCCGATCATTGGAATCAGTGGTAATTCCTGAATCGGTAACAACGATGGGTAGCTCTGTTTTCATAAACTGTAAAAGCTTGAAATCGTTAAGAATTCCGGCGAGTGTTGTTAATATTAATGATCAAGCTCTTGGTACTGGTTTGGCAGCTATTGAAAATATTTATCTTGAAAATCCCAATGTAGATATCTATCCTGAACTATTGTTTAATGCAGTCTTTTATCAAGACGTTATGCCGTGGAACGGTAATCCCGATGTCAAGATTCATGTACCGGAAGAATCTTTGTCGTCGTTCATCGCTCGGTATAAATCGGTTTTCAGTGCAGATCATTTTGTTGTGTTAGAACCAATAGTTCCTGACATGCCACCGGCTTTGGTGATTAATGAAACATCAATTGAATTGTCTCCCGGTGAATCGATACAGCTGAATGCGACCATAACCCCACAACCAACTGGAGAGGTAGTGATTAAATGGGAATCTACAGATGAATCAGTGATAACAGTGTCAGGCGACGGAACGATTAATGCTGTAGGGGTAGGCACCGCGACTGTTAGAGCTATTGCCGGCGAACTCACGGCTGAGTGTCAGGTAGAGGTTGTTCCTGTAAAGGTTGAGTCGTTTGTTATCAAAGGAATTTATGCAACTGACGTTTATTTTATGGGACGAAGCTATCAGGCAACCGTTGAGGTTACACCTGAAAATGCTACGGATAAGACTGTGGTTTGGTCAAGTGATAAACCTGATTTGGCAACAGTCAATGAAACAGGTTTGGTTAACTGCTTGGAAGAAGGTGAAGTTACAATCACGGCTACAATCGGGTCGATATCTCGTTCAATTAAAATACAAATTAAACCGATACAACTACAATCGATAACTCTTATGCCCGAAATAATGGAATTAACTGTTGGACAGGAAGGGGAGTTGTCGTGGACGACATCCCCATCAGATGCGACTTACGCCGATATTGAATGGCGTATAAGCAATAGTGCGGTTGCGATAGTTCAGAATAATGTCGTTAAGGCACTTGCCGGAGGAGAAACTCGCATACAGGCGTTCAATTTAAAAAACGGGATATGGTCAAACGAGTGTAAGGTCATTGTAAAACGCGCAGACGATGATATACTCATTCTATCATCGGGAAGCATAACATTGATGGCAAAGGAAACTTTTCAACTGAGTGTGTTAAATGACCCGAATGGTTTAACTGACCTTGTCTGGAGTTCGGATAATCGAGATGTGGCAACTGTAGATGAAACCGGATTGGTTAAAGCTATTGGCAAAGGTGAGACGATAATTCGTGCTGTTTGTGGAGATCGAGTAGGAGAGTGCATCGTTTTTGTAAATACAATTGATGCAACTGAAATCCAATTATCTGAAACTGCCATAGAACTTCATCCGGGACAAACAACAAATGTTGATGCGTTGATTATTCCGGAGAATGTTACGGATAATACTGTGATTTGGATTTCTGATGATCCGGCAGTCGCACCAGTTAAAAATGGTTATATTGAAGCTGTCGCAGAAGGTGTGGCGACAATTATAGCCCGATGTGGAGATGTCACGGCTGAATGTACGGTCACGGTTACTGTTGAAAAAATTGATATTGAAAGTGTCAGTATCAATGATCTTGATATAACTTTAGAGGTTGGTGATGTCCGCCAGCTATCTTTTACGGTGCAACCCGACAATGCTTACTATGAAACGGTCGAATGGAAATCGACCAATGAAAAAGTTGTTACTGTCAACGGCGATGGACTTGTCTCGGCTGTTGGTGTTGGCGAAGCATTTATTTCAGTCAGTGTGGATGCGGTTGCGGCAATATGCAAAATTAAAGTTGTTAAGGCACAGATGTCAGGTATTGAGGAGGTAACTCAAAACCCAATCGCTTCACAAATTACGACAATATCCAATTCGATTATCATTTCCGGTTTGAAAAATAACGATTTCGTGGGTGTCTATTCTATAAATGGTACAGCGATTTATCCGCCCTCAAATGTCGTTACTGACGCTTTGACAATCAAAGTGCCGTCGCCCGGTATCTATATTGTACGAATCAACAAAAATGCGACTAAAGTTGCAGTAAGATAAAAATATTCGTATCTTTGTTTAAAATATTTTTCAGATGAATACCGACATACTTTCAAAGTTATATAACGACATAATCGGACAGCCTCCTGCCAAGATTATTGAACTCCCGGCTTCAGGTTCTAACCGTCGCTACTTCAGATTGGAAGGTCCTCAATCAATCATTGGCGCAATCGGCACTTCTCGTGAAGAAAATGAGGCGTTTATCTATATGGCGGATAAATTCCGTGCCAAGGGTTTGCCTGTACCAGAAGTTCTTGCCGTATCTGACGACCATATGGCATATATTCAGCAGGATTTGGGAGATTTGTCACTATTTCAAGCTATTGAAAAAGGACGTCTTACCCGTTCATTTGGAATCGAGGAAAAAGAACTTATAGCAAAGACTCTGAAATTGTTGCCCGATATCCAGTTTGCAGGAACTGATAACTTTGACTTCGGTAAGTGCTATCCCTCGTCTTCGTTTGATATGAGGACAATCATGTGGGATCTCAACTACTTTAAATATTGTTTCTTAAAGGCAACAGGACTCGAATTTCAGGAGGATCGTCTGGAAGACGACTTTATTAAGATGGCTCGCGTACTGATGGAGAATGATTGTTCAACCTTTATGTATCGCGATTTTCAGTCACGTAATGTGATGATAAAAGATGGCAATCCGTGGTTCATTGATTTTCAGGGCGGGCGACGCGGTCCATATTTTTATGACTTGGCATCATTTCTTTGGCAAGCTAAAGCAAACTTCCCCGATAGTTTGCGTGAGGAAATGATTGATGTATATATTGAGTCGTTGAGTAAGTATGTTGATGTTGATCGAGAGCAATTCCTTTCGACTTTGCGTCACTTTGTATTGTTCCGTACACTTCAAGTGCTTGGTGCATACGGATTTAGGGGCTATTTTGAGAAGAAACCTCACTTTATGCAAAGCGTGCCGTTTGCTATTGCCAATTTACGCGAATTGCTGTCAACGGAATATCCCGAATATCCATATCTTGAGTCATTGTTGAAGAAACTGGTTGATATGAAGCAGTTTACCGATGAACTTCAGAAGCGAACTCTAACTGTTAGGGTTATGAGCTTTGCCTATAAAAAAGGTATTCCTAACGATGCTTCGGGTAATGGTGGCGGATATGTCTTTGACTGTCGTGCCGTTAACAATCCCGGTAAATATGAACGCTTTAAACCTTTTACCGGTCTTGATAAAAACGTTATTCAATATCTTGAGGATGACGGTGAGATTCTTACATTTCTCGACCACTGCTATGCACTTGTCGATGCAACAGTTCAACGTTATAAGGAGCGTGGCTTCACAAACCTGATGGTATGTTTCGGATGTACCGGCGGACGTCACCGTTCGGTTTATTGTGCGCAACACATGGCTGAGCGTCTAAATAAAGAGTTTAATGTAAAAGTTGAACTCATACACCGCGAGCAGGATATTGAACAGGAATTTGCGCCAAAAGAATTTGCGGGCTGATGAATGCGCTTATTTTTGCAGCCGGATTAGGAACACGTTTGCGTCCACTCACAAACGATCGACCGAAAGCTCTTGTTGAGGTCGGTGGCGTTCCAATGCTTCAACATGTAATCATGAAGTTAAAAAATGCCGGGATAAATAAGATTGTAGTAAACGTCCATCATTTTGCTCCCAAGATTGTTGAGTTTCTGAATTGTAATGATAACTTCGGTCTTGATATTCAGGTTAGCGATGAAACCGACAAACTACTCGAAACCGGTGGCGGAATTCTAAAAGCTCATAAATTGCTTGGCGATGAACCGTTTATTGTTCACAATGCAGATATATTGACTGACTTCCCTATTAAAGAGATGATTGAATGTCATCAGAAGTCAAATGCCGATGTAACACTTTTGGCTGATGATCGCAAGACTTCTCGATATTTCTTCTTTAACGGTACAAATCGATTGGTAGGATGGGGTAATGTATCTGAGAAAAAATTTTTGCCTGAAGGATTTACGCCTGATGATACAGTAACACCTCTTGCTTTTGGTGGAGTTCATATATTGAACCCAACTGTTTTTAAGCCCTTGAAGCGGTATGCCGAGAATAATAGTCTTGATGCGTTTTCAATTGTTCCGTTCTATGTTGAATCGTGCCAAAAGTTGATGATTAACGGCTATACTCCTTCTGAAAAATATCAGTGGATTGATATAGGTAAACCTGAATCACTCGCTGTTGCAAACAGCTTGTTTGAAAAATGACAACTTCGGGCAACTTTAAGAATGTTGTTTTTGTCGGACCGTCGTTAGATGGTCGTGGCGGTATGGAACAACTTGCTCGACTTTATAAAACTCATTTTAATGTACTTTATCTCCCGACAAATAGTCAGTATGGTACTTTTGTCGGTTTTTTTATTCTGGTTTTCACCTGCGTTCGATTACCGTTTTATAGATTTAACCATAAAATCCTACATATCCATGTAGCGTCCGGAAAATCATTCTTTCGCAAAGCATTTATTGTCTTGTGTGGACGTTGCTTAGGTTATAAAATAATTCTGCATAGCCATGCGGGAGATTTACCTCAATTCGTAGAAAAGGTTGGTAAGCCGGTAGCTAAATCAGTGTTTTCAATGGCAAATCTGATAATAGCGTTGTCACCTTATTGGAAAAATTATTTTGAGAACACTCTGAATTGTAGAAATGTCGTTGTTGTACCAAATTTTTCTGATGCGATCCATGTTGACAAGAAAGAAAAACGAGATGATAAAATACACTTTTTATATCTTGGAGTGCTGACAAAAGAAAAGGGTGTGGATCTCCTTTTAAAGGCATATAAAGATGTTTCAGGTCGCTTTCCCGGTAAGACGCGGTTAGTGATAACCGGTTGTGGAAAGCTTTACAGGAATTTGAAAGAATATGCTGAAAATGAAATCAAACACGGCGAGGTTGTGTTTACGGGATGGGTTGAACGTGAAAGACGTGATATGTTGCTTAATAAAGCCGATGTCGTAGTTTTACCATCAAAGTATGAGTGCCAACCAATGGCTTTGATTGAAGCTATGGCTGCCGGATGTGGGATTGTCGCATCGCGTGTCGGGGGTATTCCCGATATGATAGAAGATGAAGTGAGTGGCTTTCTTGTTGATTACGGAGATATTAAAAATCTTTCGGAAGCTATGGTAAAATATATTGAAAGTCCCGACTTGATTAGTCGTCATGCTGCAAGTTCACGGACACGAAGCAATAGTTACACATCAAATGAAGCAGCAACGATTTTGAAAGAATTGTATGCTGAATTATAAGTGATTTCAGCTAAATTCGTTATGAAGTTTTTCAAAACGGTCGAGAGTAGCCGATGAATGGCGTGACATTGAGTCGCGCACTTTTTCGAGCGATTTTTCTTTCATCTCACCACTTTTTGAGTAGAATTTGTCGGCATAGCAGACAAGGCGTTCAAGAAGCGTCTCAGGCATATAATTGCCGGGAGGAAGAGGCAAATCCAGTTCCGTTATATCTTCATCTGAGATACCTGCACCGGTATGTCTTTCGGCAACTCGGGCGACTTCTTCGGGATAGCCCTCTTTTCTCAGTAAATCAGCGCCGGCAATTCCATGACAAATGTAGGGGAGTGAGCCGTGACAGTCGATTGAGGGTGCATCGGTCATTACGATTCCGATGTCATGAAGCATTGCCGCAGCCTCAATTAAATTTTGGTCAAGGTCTAATTTTTTTGTTCGGGCGATTGTCAACGCTTTGTCGGCAACCTGTCGGCAATGGTGCATATAAATATCCCGTCGGGTTGTACCGACGGGATAATATTTATCTATGATTTTTTGATAATCAATCATGTATGAGTCGTTGGTTAGAGCTCGACAATCGTATTCCAACCATGTTTGTCTTCTGCTTCTCCAAGTTGAATTGCCCGGAGTGCATTATAGAGTTTTGTGGTGACGGGACCCGGTTTGCCGTCTTTGGAAATTACATATTTTTTATCGAGGTCGAGATCGACAATGTTACCGATAGGCGATGCTACGGCAGCTGTTCCACATTCGGCAGCTTCGTCAAGTGTTGCAATTTCTTCTACTTCAACTGGGCGACATTCAACTTCGATGCCGAGGTCGCGAGCAATCTGCATCAATGAATTATTGGTGACCGAAGGCAGAATTGAGTCAGAAGCCGGAGTGATATATTTGCCATCTTTAATGCCGAAGAAGTTTGCGGGACCACATTCATCGATATATTTTTTCTCTTTGGGATCGAGATAGAGGACGGCTGAATATCCGAGTTCGTTGGCTTTTTGACCTGCGGCAAGACTGGCAGCGTAGTTTCCGCCAACTTTCCAACGTCCTGTGCCTTTTGGAGCAACGCGGTCAAATTCGCGCATTATACAAACATCAGTTGTGCTGAATCCGCCTTTAAAGTATGGACCGACAGGTGTAACCATAATCATGAAAAGATATTCTTGAGATGGTTTGACACCGATATTTGCGCTCAAACCAATTTCAAGCGGGCGGATATATAATGACGCTCCGCTTCCATAGGGTGGGATAAATCGTTCGTTGAGCTGAACAGCTTTGATTACCATCTTACGGAACAGGTCTTCGGGAACTGGAGCCATGCGGATACCTTCGGCTGACTGACGGATTCGGGCAGCGTTTGCTTCAAGACGGAATATTCTTACTTTGCCGTCTTTTCCGCGGAATGCTTTCAATCCTTCAAAAATTTCCTGACCATAGTGTAGGGCGGTTGCCGCCATGTGAATATTGATGGAATCAGAGGAAGAAACTTCTATTTCGCCCCATTTGCCATCACGATAATAACATCTTACATTATAGTCGGTGGGGATATAACCGAATCCAATATTATTCCAGTCTATGTTAGCGTTTGCCATAATTAGTGTTGATTTTAATTTGATATGCAAAATTAATCAAAAATATTAAATTAACACATTATTTATATATGAAAATTACAATTAAAAAGGAGATACACCGTTTGGTATATCTCCTTTAATATTTTTCAAGTCGGTTGCTTATCTCAATTTGAGACGCTGTCCGGGGCGAAGCGTCGAAGTTGATTTGATGTTGTTAAGACGGCAGATTTTTTGAACTGTCACACCATTGCGCGATGCGATAAGGCTTAAGCTGTCACCTTTGCGAACAGTATAAACTGATGATCCGCGTGACGATGATGATGCGGTAGAGCGGGGTTCAACATAACCATTACCGTTGGGATATGCTTTTTGATATTCGGCAATGTAGGTTTTGGCATATGCTGAATTGGCTGCCGGGTCAAAGTTGCGGGCGTTTTGATAAGTACCTTTGTCAAAGGTGTATGTATCAGTGTGAACTGTTTGGTTTGCAAAGTCGAAAATTGCTGCAGGGTTGATTGCATAACCCATGTAGCGGGTTTCAAAGTGGAGGTGAGGTCCGGTTGAACGACCTGTGTTACCACCAAGGGCGATTGGATCACCTGCTTTTACATATTGGTCAGCTTCAACAAGGAATTTTGAAAGGTGACCATATACAGTTTCGAGGTCATTTGTGTGACGAAGAATAACATAGTTGCCATAGCCACGACGTTCAAAGTTGGTGAGACGAACCTTTCCGTCAAACGCTGCGCGGATAGTATCGCCGATATGAACTTTGAGGTCAACACCTTTGTGCATACGACGGAAACGTTTACGATAACCATAGGGTGAAGTTACATAACCGGCGTGGGGCATGCAGAAATTTGAAACATCGATTACTTTTGATTGAGGAATCTCGGAATTGGCGTATGGATTAACAAGTCGGCTGTTCCAACCTTCGGTATAGATATCCATTTCGGGCTCCTCTTCTTCCTTGAAAAGCTGGTCGAGGAATTGTTGAGTGTTTTCAACCTTAATCTGGTTGTTGATATTTTCCTGACCTGCGATTAGGTCGCGGTGTTCCGCTTTGTGTGCGCCGGGAAGGCGATATGTTTGAGCATTAACGCTTAAAGCTGTAGCTCCAAGTGCTAAGAAAAAGAATGCGCTTTTGAGAGGTTTTATAAATTGCATAATCTCTTATTTTTTGATAGGAATCAATCTCTTTAGTCATAAGTAAGATTTCTGAGATGATTGCCAATAGGCGTTATCATGATAAGGATTGTTCCATTGGTTTGCTAAAATATCCCTCAAAGTTACAAAGAATTAATTGAATAGCCAAAAGTTTTTCTTTTATTTTTTGTCAAAATTTGCTGATGTTAATTTGATTAATCAAGTTTAATCTTGATAAATCCTGATTAATCTATTGAAATTCAATTTATTAAATCAGAAATGTTAAAGTTTTTAATTTTTCAGCTATGCTTAAACTGCTGATTTCTTTGAATAGTAGTTTTTGATGATTTCGTATAGCATGATGACGAGGCAAATCGCGTTACTCGCAATTAAGGGTTTGTTGTGGGTTAAAAATCCGTTTATCATCCAAAAAAGGTTTCCGAGAGACACGAGATATTTAACCATGTTTGCTGATTTGCAAAGCATTCCGGCACTACGAAATATAGTGGCGACCCAGCCGATAATTTCTGCTATAACTGCTATCATATTGTTGATTTGTTTAATAAAGGTAATTAAATATACATATTATATAAAAGAAGGTATGTCATTCCTGGCACACCTTCTTTCATAGAGGGGACGATTGGAACCTCTCTTTGAGGTTGATGAATGGGTAGAGAGGCTATTATTTGCGGTCTTCTGCTTTGATGTAGCGAGCGTTAAGACCGTCTACAATTTCTTTTGTAATATCGAGTTCGGGATTGAAATATACACCTGCCGCACGAAGAAGGATTGCGTCGTAGTTGTGAGACTTCATATATATTTCAATGTAGTTGTTGAGCGAGTCGTTAAGAGCTTTGCTTTGGTCGAGAGCATCTTGCTGCGCCTGCTGCTGGAGATTACCGAGGTAGGTTTCGGCATCACGTTGCTGCTGTTGGAATTTCTGGAGGTCAGCGTTATAGGTGTGCTCTGAAATGTAACCGTTGTTTTGAACTTTTGACTGAATTTCGTTGGCACGTTTCTGCAACTCAGCCTGTTTTGTGCGCTGGGCATTGTCAAGACGGGTCATTGTCTTGATGTTGATTTCGTTATAGTCTTTTACAAGATTATAGTTTGCAGTGATTGAATCAAGATCAATGTAGCGAATATTAAGACCGGCGGGAGCTTGTTCGCTTGCTTTAGCTTCAACTTGTTCGTTTGCTTTATTGCCGCATGACGACATGATTACAGCTGCGAAAGCCATCAGTGCCACACCGGCGAGTTTCATTTTTTTCATTTCGTTAATTTGGAATGTTTATTTTAATGATTGTTTTATTTTTCTTTAGAGGAATGTCGAGAGTTGCGCTCTTTTAAGGCTGGAATGTCATGGGCATGCCCCGATGGAAATTTTCCGTCCTTAACAAACAACACTCTGCATCCCAATAACAGGACTGCCAAAAGGAGCAGGCAGAGAGTCAAAAGAAGCGTTTTCATCGTTTATTTGGTATTTTCACTGCAAATATAAGAAAGAATGTCAAATTTTTTGCTATGATTGAATTTTATTTTGTAACTTAGTGGTGGAAAATTGAAATATTTAACATTGTTTCAATCTTACAAGACTTTTTTAATATTACTATAACATTTAAAACTCAAATCTATGGAAGTAAAGGATCTTCAACCGGCATTGGTGTTCAAAATCTTTGACGAGATTACCAAAGTACCCCGTCCATCTAAAAAAGAGGGTAAAATTCGTAAGTATCTTCTTGATTTTGCAGCAAAGCATAACATTGCCGTGAAAAGCGATGAAGTTGGAAACATCGTAATGTCAAAACCCGGAACTCCCGGACATGAAAATGCGCCTACAATTGTACTACAAGGTCACATGGACATGGTATGTGAATCTAACGACAAGTCTTTTGATTTTGAAAACAATCCCATCAAAACTATTGTTGAAGGCGAATGGGTAAGAGCTGACGGCACAACTCTCGGAGCGGATAATGGTATAGGTGTTGCTGCTTCTTTGGCTATATTGATTGATCCCAACCTCAAACACGGTCCTATCGAATGTCTCTTCACTGTTGATGAAGAAACAGGCATGACCGGTGCTTTTGGTCTTGGTAAAGATATGATTACAGGCAGTATTCTCGTTAACCTCGATTCAGAGGATGACGCTGAGATTTTCGTAGGATGTGCCGGAGGTGTTGATACTACTTGCACTTTCCACTATAATCGTTCACAAGCACCGACCGATTTCCAGTATTTCCGTATTGAAATCGCAAACGGACTCGGCGGTCACTCAGGTGGTGACATCCATCTCGGTCGTGCCAATGCAAACAAACTTCTCGCTCGTTTCCTCTGGCAGGTTTCTCAGAAATATGAAGTTTCACTTTCAGAAATTGACGGTGGAAATCTTCGCAACGCAATTGCTCGCGCCTCTCATGCTGTTGTCGGTGTTCATACTTCAAATAAAGAAGATGTCCGCATCATGCTCAACAATTATGTAGCTGATGTTGAAAACGAGTACAAAGGTCTTGAGCCAAATCTCACTATTACAATGAGTTCGGTCGATACACCCGAATACACTATTGACTCAACCACAACTCTCAATATCATCCGTGCTATCTATGGTGCACCTCATGGCGTTGTTTCTATGAGCCGTGAACTCGAAGGACTTGTTGAAACTTCAACCAACCTTGCTTCGGTTAAGATGAAACCCGAAAACGAAATTGTTGTTACTACAAGCCAGCGCAGCTCGGTTGAATCTCGTAAATGGGATATAGCCCGTCAGGTAGAAGCTGTATTCCAACTTGCCGGTGCCAAAGTTACTCACGGTGACGGCTATCCCGGATGGCAGCCCAATCTTCAGTCTCCCATCATGAAGATTGCGAGCGATGCTTATGAAGAACTCTATGGCGTTAAACCTGCAATCAAAGCTATTCATGCCGGCCTCGAATGTGGATTGTTCAAGTCGGTTTATCCTACCCTCGACATGGTATCATTCGGACCTACCCTCCGTGACGTACACTCTCCTTCAGAGAGAATGCATATACCTGCGGTTGACCGCTTCTACAATCAGCTTCGTCGCGTGATTGAAAAAGTGGCTGACTTGAAGGCATAATACATTATATATAATATAAGAGAGGAACTGATGATTTTTAAAAACTTACGTTTCGCCGTTTTTTTAGTTCTTATTTTAACGGTTGTTTCGTCAGCCGCACAAATAGAGCAAGAAATCCAACAAGACGAAATAGAGCGACAGCTTGACTCCATTTTCATCAGTTCCTCTTTTATTTCTCTACCCAATTTCTCAACTTCGTTGACCGAAACCGATATGCAGGCGGCAGCCGATTCGCTCGGTATTGAGCTTGCAGTCATCAAGGCTGTAATCGAAGTGGAAGCGGGGTCCTCTCATTGTGGCATTATCGCACCCGGAATTCCGCTCGTTGTTTTTCAACGTTCGGTGTTCTTGAAAAAGGCTGAAAAAAACAATGCAGATATGAAGTCGGCAAAGAATCGGTATCCCGAATTATTTTCGGCGACTCCAAACCGTTTCCTGTCACGAAGTCTTCGTCATCACAGTTTGCTGAAACAAGCAATGGATGTAGATTATAACGCTGCTGTCGAAACAACTTTTTGGGGAATGTTCCAGATTGGAGGTTTTAATTGGAAACGATGTGGGGCGTCGTCGCCTGAGGAATTTGCATTTAGAATGTCACTTTCTGAAAAAGAACAATTGCGATATTTTACTAAATTTATTCAGAGAGGCGATATGTTGCAGTCGTTGAGAGATAAAAACTGGGCACGATTTGCTGCCGTATATAATGGTCCGGCATATCGTCGACACAATTATCATGTTCGTCTTGCCGAGGCATATAAAAAACATAAGTTAGAAAACGTATGACTGATTTAATTCAGCAATATAATTTGATGGGACTCCTTATCGGAGCCGCGACTTTTTTGATAATAGGACTATTTCATCCGTTGGTTATCAAGGGAGAATACTATTTTGGTACACGCATCTGGGTAATATTTCTTCTTATGGGAATAGCCGGGTGTATAGGCTCTGTTTGTATGACCGATATATTCCTGTCGATTGTATCAGGCGTTGTGGCGTTCTCTTCTTTCTGGTCAATAAAAGAAGTTTTTGAGCAGGAACAGCGTGTCAAGAAGGGTTGGTTCCCTCGTAACGAACGACGTTTGGCTAAGAGCCAAAAGGCTGATAAATAAAGAATTATTGATATAAATAAAACAATTTCAATTGAAAAGGCAATTATTATATTTCTTGACATTTGTATTGTTCGGACTGTATTCATCTGCGGTTGAACCGACATGGAGTATAGATGTCGGTTCGGTATTTGATAACAGAGAAGGTGATTCAAAATATACGAAAGCTGAAACATTTTTCTTTATCACCGTAGCGCCTGAAGTTGGACTTAAAATTACTGATAAGGACCGAATTGCAGGAGGTTGTGTTTGGAATCAACCGCTTGAAGATAAGTTTGGTAAGGTAAAGCCGACTATATATTATCGTCATAACGGAGAAAAGTGGAGATTTTCAATGGGGCTGTTCCCGCGAACTCAGTTAAGAGAGCCATTGCCCGGTTTCCTTTGGAGTGATTCATTGAGTTATTTCCAGAAGAATGTCAGAGGTGCATTGGTTCAGTATGATGGCGGGAATAAAGGCTTTTTTGATGCATATATCGATTGGCGAGGTCTTCAATCGGAAACGACAAGAGAAGCCTTCAACATAATGTTTCATGGGGAAATTCGTCCTAAAAATCCTCATTTGTTGGTGGGTGCTCACGTGTTGATGAATCATTTTGCCAAGTCAAAAAATCCGGGTTACGAACAGCATGTAGTCGACAACTTTTTAGCTAACCCTTATATCGGAGTTGATTACAGCAAGTCAACCGTGTTGGATAGTCTTGTTGTAAAATTAGGTATTCTACAAACGATTGAACGCAACCGCGCGCAAGACAACTGGGATTGTCCCGGCGGATTGTGGCTTGACGGCACATTTGAGTGGAAAATGTTAGGGGCAAAAAACTCACTTTATTTAGGTAGGAGAGGTCTGTTGCCGATATATGGTGAATTTGGCGCACAGTTGTATCAAGGAGAACCATATTATCAGTCAAAATTTTATGATCGACTTGATTTATATGGTCATATCTATCGTAATAAATCAATTGATTTACAGGCTCAGCTTAATTTTAATTTTGCAAAAGGCTGTTTTATTTTTTACCAACGGCTGACAGTTGTTATATACTTGGGAAATTTTCTTTAAAAAAATTTGCACAGAATAAAAAAAGGTCGTAACTTTGCACCGCAAAAGAGAAATATTAGTTTCTCAACACGCCGACCAATGCGAAAATAGCTCAGTTGGTAGAGCACAACCTTGCCAAGGTTGGGGTCGCGG
>CAMWIM010000022.1 GCA_947174335.1 uncultured Porphyromonadaceae bacterium
ATCTCTAATCAAGAGATTGTGACAAAATATGTAATACAAACTAAAAATAACGACAAAACATGCGTTGCAGAAACTGCGGTTGGGAGAACCCCGACGGAGAAACAAAATGTGAGAAGTGTCACGGGAGTTTAGGTGACGCTTCTCCCGCTCATAAACCTACTACACCGGTGTCTGACAGAATGAAGAGTACCGTTGCAGAAGGTGTCATTTTTTCTGAACCTTCTCCCATTTCATCGCCAAAAACATGTCCGAAATGCGGGTATCCTATAAGTGAGGGATCAACCAGCTGTCCTAATTGCAATTTTGAATTGCAACCGGCTCCAACTGCTAAACAGAAAGTAAAGTGTGCAGCATGTGGCGCAGACGTTGAGCCTTCTGCAAAGTTCTGCTCTTCATGCGGTACACCTGTGAACGTAGAAAAACCACAACCACATCGTATCCAACGTTCAGCAATGGGAACTGTTATGGGTGGACCAGTATCAGGCCCCCAGTCAAAAAATAAGTTTTGTACCTTGAAACCCATTGCGTGGGAGGGCGAAGATGTAAACTATAACCCAATTACATATTCTGGTGACACGATTGTATTGAATCGTTCAAATACTGATGCTAACAATAACTCCATTACCTCTCGTGAACAAGCGGTCTTAACTTGTGAAGATGGGGAATGGTATATTGAAAACAGAAGTGATTTAAGGACGACTTTCATACGCGTGAACGGACGCGTAAAACTCACAAGTGGAGACATTATTGTTCTAGGAAACCGCGAATTTGAGTTTAAAGGGTAAAGAGTATGGGCGCATACATTAGCTGCAACAGGTGTGACTTTCACGCAGGATCAATTGTCGATGGTAAATATACCGTCGATCGTCCTCTTGGTGAAGGAACGTTTGGTAAGGTTTACCGTGTCAAACGCAACTCCGACGGCAGAATCTTTGCCCTTAAACTATTAAAACTTTGGGCCGTTGAGTCCTTGGAACGTGAGAAATTACTTAAGCGTTTTGACCAAGAGTATGAGACAGGTTTAATAGAAAGTGATTATCTTGTCCAGTCATGTGGTAAAGGTTGCGTTGAGGGAAATCCATACATATTAATGGAATATTGTCCCGGAGGTGATTTATTGCAGGGAGTAGAAGCCGGTAAGATTGATTTATCCAAAGCCGCAGCCGAAATACTCATGGGTCTTAAATCGCTTCATTCAAACGGAAAGGTTCACCGTGATCTCAAACCGGAGAATGTGTTGATTAAGGCAAATGGTTCAGTTGCCTTGACAGACTTTGGTATTGCAGGAGACCGGAATAAACGGTTAACTGAGCGAGGTCTTATGGGTGTGCCCAAAGAAGTTTTTGGAACTTATGCGTATATGCCCCCGGAACAAGTTAACCCTCGAAGGGGTGATGCTACTGTTCTTCCAACAACTGATATGTTCTCATTTGGAGTAATGATGTATCAGCTCATTACCTGTGAATTGCCTTTTGGTTGTCTCAATAATGAAAGTGATTTATATCAATATGTTAACCGTGGAAAGAACGAAAATTGGAGTCGTGAGATATTGAGTAAATCAGCTCAAGGTAAAAGCTGGCTTCCTCTTATTGAGGGATGCCTGAAATCTGATTTCCATATTCGTATTCAAACGGCTGATTTAGCTCTTTCACTCGTACCGACTTCGCATAAATCTGAAAAAGTCGTTCCTGTTCTTTCAACGCAGATACCTGCTGTTAAGGCTGGAGTTGCACTTCGAGTTATGCAAGGAGAGGAATTTGGAAGAATATATAAACTGAACGAGCTTCTCAAATCTACCGGTAGAAGACTCCTAACTATGGGCAGAGATGATGACGATATTCGTAATGCAATTCCAATAAAGGAGACTGAAAGTTCATACATTTCACGAAAGCACTGTACTCTTGAGTATAATCCTGCTTCAAATACATGGTTACTGAGAGATGGCCAATGGGATGCGTTTACCTTTTCTAAGTGGAAGGTATCTACTAATGGAACTTATATTGGATCAAGAGAGGTTCCTATGAACGGAATAGTTCTAAATATAGGTGACATTATCTCCATTGGAGATGCAAAATTAAGAGTTGAAGGATATTAAAAATATATTGCATGGCACAGACAACAAGTTATAAGCGTTCACTCGCCGGATCAGTAGGGTCTGGAATGAAATCTGTCTTTGGTGATAAGGGCAGACGCTATTTCATTCTTGAACATAAAGTTTCATCCAAATATCATAAAGCAGGAGAATCTCAAAGAATAATTGTAGATGAAATTGAAATTGGACGAGACCCAAGATGTCAAGTTCGCTTTGATGAACAATTCTCAACGGTTAGCCGTCGCCATGCAGCCATTGTCCGTGATGGTGACAACTGGAAGCTTGTTCAATTATCGAAAACAAATTCCACTTATCTAAACGGACACAAGGTCGAAAACGAATGGTATCTTCAAAATGGAGATGAAATCCAACTTTCAACCAATGGTCCTAAACTTGGATTTATCACTCCCGCTGGAGATAAAGGACTTGTTAAGAGTATTAGAATGACGGCTCGTCTCAGTCTATTCCGTCAACAAGCTCTTAGACCATATAAAACAGCTGTATCTATACTTGCGGCCTGCTTAATTATAGGATGTGGCATTGGTGCATTCTATTTACATGAATTATACCAAAAGAATAAAGAACAGGCTGACTTAATTGCAATGAACGAGAAACGTCATGCAGATGCCATGGCTGTTCAGGATTCTCTTTTAAATAAAGCTACTAACGAGCGTGAGAAACTAACAACCGAACTTACAAACCTGAAGAGTCAATTTGGTAAAGTAAGCAAACAACAGCGTAATATTGCCGTTGCCACTGGAAATATTGATAATGCAGCCATCAATGCTTGTTTACCAAATGTGTTTTTTATCTATCCTACTTCTATAGATGTAACACTTCCCAATGGTGAAAGTGGTACACTTGATTGCTCCGAAAACAATGTTCCAAGCTGGAGCGGCACGGGATTCCTTCTTGACAACGGAACATTCGTTACCGCACGCCATGTAGTCGAGGCATGGAACTTCTGGATGAACGGCAATAATATTGATGAAGATTTAGCTCAGTTGAATGCGATTGCTAACAATGGAGGTAAAGTTAAAGCACATTTTGTGGCAATATCTTCCTCCGGGAAAAGATTTAACCTGACGAGTGATCAGTTCTCTATCAACCGTTCTGCCGATCAAGTAAGACACATTGAAGATGGTGTTAAGATGTCAATGGGCGGTGGTGGCAACACTGATTATGCGTATGCTCGTGTTGGACAATCCGGCGGTTTGAAATTTGATAAGACTGCAAGTACATCTCTGGAAAGAGGAACAAAGCTTATGGTTCTTGGTTTTCCACTTGGATTAGGGGCAAATTCTCCTACATCTATCAAACCTATTTCCAGTACTGCGACGGTTGGAGTTGATGGGCTTGACCGAGGTGTTATTCTAACCTCAGAGACAAATTTTGAACAAGGTTGTTCCGGTGGTCCCGCTTTAATGATTGATAACAATGGCAATTATTCTGTCATTGGTATAATATCTGCTATAGCAGGTCGCAATACAGGATTTATAGTTCCAATCAGTACCGTTAACTAATATGAATACAATGAGTAAGAGATATTTAGCATTGAGTCTTCTGATTGCCATTACCCTTCCAATGGCTGCTCAAATATTCAATTTTTCACTGCGTACAAATAATCAACAGCTGATTGATGAAGCTCTTTCGGGTGCCTTTATAAAAATCAACCAAAGCTACGAATTATGTGACTCTGTAAAGGATGAGCACTTTGGGCGTAATGGGAAAGACTATTTCAATATTATACCTTTTATCGGTATAAATACCGATAACGGATTTGTTTTCCCTTCCGCTGTGTTAGAGCCTTGGGTGTATGATAGAGAGTATGATGAATACAAGGGTCAATACAAACCCATTACTTCAGCATCTAAGTATAGTGCTTTGAACACTGACAAGGAGTTAGGTATGGACTCATCAAATCGACCTGTATCCGGTACGGGAATTACTAAATATTTGTGTCTTCTCACTGACACGATTCAACATCAATCCGGATTGCCTGTCGATACAGTTCCCGGAATAAAGAATGGATGGTTGATTTGGTTATCATCTAATTCCAATTTGGCAGATACTGACTCTGTTAGGTTTACCAGTATAAAAAAAGAAATAGAAGTCCCTATTGATGGAGGACACTTGCATATTGATAAACCGGAAATTTCCGAAACTGTATATGGTGGTGTGTTCGTAACTCCTGTTCAGACATCTATTGGTCAATTAACATTTACCTTGACCGGGGTAATGGTATTAGATGAAGAGGGCTGGGTTATAGATTTTCCTTTTATCCAGAAACCAAAGGAATCCAAAACTCTTACTCCCATTAATGGACTTCCGGATAGAGGTAAACTTAACCAACTCAAAAAGAAAAAGAAATGAAGAAAAATCAGTACATATCATTTCGATTAGTTGCGTATACAGATGCTGCCGGAAAGTATTCTCCGGAAGCATTTCGTAGCGGAAATGAAGATAACTTCTTTGTGGATGATGACTTAACGGACACAACCACAAGTAAAGTTGCACAGGACGAAGTTCTCCAACTTGGAGAACTTGGTATGCTTATGGCTGTTGCAGATGGTATGGGTGGCATGAATGCTGGTGAAGTTGCTTCACAGATTGCCATTGATACAGTAAAAGCTGCTTTCAATAAGGCATCTCTTTCAGAGTCTGTAATAGCGACCTCACAATCACGTCAGAAATATCTGGAAACTGTAATAAAGCAAGCAGATAAGAATATCAAGACAGAGGCGAGAAAAGACAATAGCAGAGAAGGTATGGGTAGCACCATAATTTTAGCTTGGCTTTTCAATAATGAATTGACTATTAGTTGGTGTGGGGATAGCCGTGCCTACATATTCAACGAAAAATCAGGAATTCGTCTTATATCACAAGACCATTCATACGTACAGGAGTTGGTCAATAAGGGTCTGCTGACTTATGATCAAACTTTTGACCATCCTCAAAATAACATTATCACACGTAGTCTCGGAGACCCCACTAAAGATGCTAAACCCGAAAGTAAAACTTTAAATGTTGGCAAGGGAGACATAATCTTGTTATGTAGTGACGGTCTTTCGGGTGTTCTCCGTGACAGGAAGACTTATGATGGAAATGGTCAGCTTTTGCCTGAAGAAAATATAGAAGATATTATTCGCACCCATACTTCTTCGATGAAAGAATGCCGAGAAGCACTATGGGTAGCAGCAGAAAGAGGCGGCTGGTATGATAACGTTACGGCTATTCTTTGTCAAATCACCGATGGACCTGAAAGTTCATGGGCTACCATACCGATTGCCACCTCAACCAACAAATCCAGTAGTAGAGGGAAAAGGGTTCTTCTTTTTTCCTGTATCGGTTTCTTAGTTATAGCAGCTATCGGTGCCGCATTTTATTTAGGCAGAAGTAGTGGCTCAAACTCTATTAAGGAGACGATTCCGACTGACTCCATTTTTTCTGAGGTATCAGACAGTATCCATGCAAAAGATTCTTTGTCCGACAAGCAAGAAGAAATTGAAACTGAAGAATCATATAAAGAAAGTACGGAAAAACCTACTGTCCAAGAGCAGATAAAGAAACAGGTGGAACAAAAGAATGATACCGTTGCATCCAAACCAAATGGTCTAACTAAAATAGAGAAAGGAGATAAAACAGAGAAAAAAGACGATAACAGACTTACTCCAATAAAGGATAAGATGAAAAAGGAGCCCGTTGATAATCCTTTGACTCCGACCAATCCTAAGAAAGATAATATAAATGAGAATCCCTTAAACAATCAGTGAAATTCTTATGGCAGATCTGAAAATTGGAACAAAAGTAAAAGACCGCTATACCTTAAAGGAGTTTAAGGGAAGCGGTAGCTTTGGTGAAGTCTGGTTAGCACATGATGAAGTGCTTGATACAGATGTAGCTATCAAAATTTATATATCTCTCGACCCGCGTGGTGTTGAAGAGTTCAAGAGTGAATATATTACAACTCAGGGTATATCACATCCTAATCTTCTTACCACCACATATTTCGACGTATGGGAGCAACGTCCCTATTTGGTAATGAAATATTGCGCTAAAGGAGCCTCTACTACTCAAGCCGGGAAAATGGATGAGTATGATCTTTGGCAATTCATTCATGATGTGGCTGCCGGATTGAGACACCTGCACAATATGCCTGAACCTATCATTCATCAGGATATTAAGCCGGATAATATCCTTGTTGATGACAATAATCGCTATTTGATTACTGATTTCGGTATAAGTAAAAAGATCCGCTCTACTATGCGTAAGCAATCTAAACGTGCGGTAGGAGCAGGAGCGACAGCGTATATGGGACCGGAACGGTTTGAAGCCGATCCATCTCCTGTTAAGGCATCGGATATATGGTCGCTTGGTGTTTCAATATATGAGCTTGCGACAGGAGAATTGCCTTTTAGCGGTCTTGGAGGAGGTATGCAGAAGAATGGCGCCGAAATGCCGTCTCTGGATAATAAGTGGTCAAAAGACTTAAATATGGTTATGCAGTCTTGTCTTGCCAAAGAGACATGGGATAGACCAACTGCACAACAGTTGGAAGAATACTCTGAGGCTATTCTCAAAGGGCAACCGGCAACTGTGACATGGAAAGCACCGTCCGCAAAATTAGAGGCGGCAACTCCGGAAGAAGTTGTGGAGCAGGTAGAATCGGGTTATGTGGCAGAATACGAAGATGAAACTCACTCAAACACCAAAAGAATTTGGTTTGCTATCGCCGGCATAATTGCAGCTATTGTAATCCTTATTCTTATTTGGCCATCAGGTAATAAAGATGAAGAAATAATAATACCTGAAGATACTGTAGAAGCAATAGATACAGTAGCAGTAGAAGTTGTTGAAACGGTTCCCTCAGACATACCCGAAGTACAGCCTACAAAGAAAGAGGAAACTCCTGCAACACCAGTGGCTAAGAAGGAGGAGTCAAAACCTACTGTTAAAGAAGAGCCTAAAACCGATAACAATGCTACTCTTCTTAAAACGGCTCTTGCTAATGGCGATTATCAGCAAGTACAAAAGCTCGCAAATCAAGGCTATGCAGCCGCATACGGACCTTTGGCTAAATACTATCTCAATAATCACGACTATAAGACGGCCGAAATGTATGCTAAAAAAGCAAAGGCAGCTGGCTTTAGTGATGGTTCTGCTGTTATTCAGACCCTTGAAAACTTAGGTTACTATGACTAAAATAATACAACAATATAATATGAAAATCAAGCAACTTTTAATGCTGATGCTCATGGTGGGCATCGCATTCAGCCTTTCGGCACAGGATGCCTCATTCTACAAGAGGTATGCTGAAAAAGGCGACAAGGAGGCAATGTATCATCTTGCCTATTGCTACCTTAATGGTAATGGAGGTGTACAACAAGACTATAATCAAGCCACACTTTGGCTTACAAAGTCAGCAAAAAAGAACTATGCACCCTCACAAGTTGCGTTAGCCTACTGCTACTTATATGGAACGGGGGTAATGAAAGACTATAAGCAAGCTTGGGATCTCACCCAAAAGGCCGTAAAACAGGGAAATGCGGGAGCACATTATCTCACAGCACAGATGTATAAGGAGGGAGTACATGTGCCAAAGAACGATTCATCCTATTTGGCGTTCTTAAGATCTGCTGCCAATTTAGGTGATGATGATGCACAAACTGAACTCGGACGGCTCTATCTTTATGGTAGTGAACAGCCCTATGTGGCTCAGAATATTAAAGATGGCTTAAATCTGTATTATAAAGCTGCTGAACAGAATAATGGCGAAGCACTTCTACAAATTGGATGTTTTACTCGTGACGGTCTTGATGGATATATAACGAAGGATCCTAAAAAAGGATACGAATATATCAAATCTGCTGCACAGACTGGACTTCCTCGTGCATGGTTTGAATATGGGTATATCAATCTTATGGGTTTAGGATGTGAGCCTGATTATACGGAGGCGGCCCGCTACATCGCGGCTGCCGCTGAGCAAGAGGTTCCGAACGCATATAAAGTTCTTGGCGATATTTACTACTATGGTCTGGGAGTGGATGCTGACGATACGGAAGCAGCTAAATGGTATCAAAAGGCAGTTGACGAAGGATATGGAAACGCATATTCACAACTTGCGTGGATGTATCTCACAGGCAGAGGAGTAGCTGAGAATGAATCAAAAGGTTATGCTTTATACAAAGAAGCTGCTGATGCTGATTATCCTGAAGGAAATGCAGGTGTAGGAATGTGTTACGAGAATGGTGCAGGTGTGGCAAAAAATATGTACACTGCATCTACGTATTATAAAAAGGCGGCAGAGGCTGGAAACGCATATTCTATGTTCCGCTTATACAATATGTACAAGGAAGGAGAAGGTGTAACTAAGAACACACAGGAAGCTATCAATTACCTTCGCCAATCTGCTGACTTGGAAAATGTTAATGCAATGTGGGCTCTTGGTGTCGAATATATAACGGGAGACATTCTACATAGTGAGCCCAGAACAGGCATGGAGTATATGCGTAAAGCGGCTGACAATGGCAATACATTCGGTGCGGCAATTCTCGGAACGGTATATTATACTGGAGAGGAGCCTTTTGAGAAAGATTACGCATTAGCGTTCAAATATTTATCACAGGCAGTTCAAAATCCTACTGCACTTGAGGAAGACCTCCTTGCTGAAGTGTATAAAAATTTGGGTGCATGTTATCGTTTTGGAAGAGGAACAGAAGTAAATCATAGCCTTGCCTCCTACTATACAGAGCAGGCTGCTTCTCTTGGAGATACGAAATCATTTGATGCCGTTAAAATGCTACGTAACAATTAAAGCTAAAATGAAGAAATTTTTCTTAATCATTATTGCTGTCGTGGTGGGTTGTTTGGCAAATAATGCCGCACAACTCTCCCCGGCACAAATCAAGGCAAAAACTGAAATTTATAATGCCTTGAAAAAGTACTGTACAAATATTACTGATGAAGATGAAAGTCTTCGATTTCAGTATAATGGCACACAGTATTTTGTAAATATACACACGCTTAATCCTCAGGTATTATATCTGACTCTTGTGTTAGGTTTTAACCTTCCGGAGTCATATAATGCAGATATTGCGAATATGGCAGCTCTTCATGCAGCATCTGAAAAACCAGTTTGTGCTGCCGCTTATAATGGAGCATTGGTTTTCTCTTGTGAGATGTATACCAAAGATGTCAAATCATTCATTGCAGTTATTCCGGAAATGTTACAAGCTCTAAGCAATTCAGCTGAGGGTTTTCAAGATGCTTATGATGAGGCTGAGAAAATATATGTTCCGTCTTATGCTATGCTATCTTCTCAGAATCTCAACGAGAGTGAATTCATTTATCCCAAAGTGGCATCTAAAGGAGATTCCAAATTATATATAGAGAAAGTTACTTTAGATCCAAGTTACACTGTTCTTGATATGGTAAGTTATAATGGAGGACAGTATCAGTGGTGTTCCATATCAAAGAATAGTTATATCTCTGTAAACGGTAAGCGTTACTCAATGACGCGGGCAGAGGGAATAGAATGCTCTCCGCTGCACACTGATTATCCCGGTTGGGATAGTGGTAGAGAAGTGTCATTGCACTTTAAGCTCTATTTCCCGGCTCTTCCCAAAGGAACAACATCATTCGATTTCTCAGAAGGATCTGTAGATGGCTGGAATCTTAAAGGCGTAGAGTTAAAACATGGTAACGCTTATGTTATCAATGGGGAGGGCATTGAAACAACTTATCACAAATGGGAATGTACAGGAATTGAAGTTCAGGACGGTCAAACCATTGTGACAAAGACCGTGCAACCTAAGAGCGAAGGAACCTTCATGTATAGCAGCCAAGATGAATATATTGAGGATGCCGAAACCGGTCGTAAATACTATCTCCAAAATAGTAGCATCGGATTTGAGGGTTCTCCTGAAATCTCACATGATACAAAGACCATTACTTTCTATGAAGTATATCCGGCTCTTCCTTCAACAGTAAAGAAGATAAACATCTCCTCAGGCTCGCAATACTATGTAAAAGACTTGAAAATACGATGAAAAAGATTCTATTATATTTCCTTCTTGTTATACCATTTTTAGCGAATGCTCAAACTGGTCATGGATATGAAAGGGCTGTCATTGACTTTATGGAGGTAACAAATGCTAAAGAAACTACAATTTCGGGATTAGAGTCAATGTATCAGAATATGAATCTTCAAGTCAGCAACCTACATCAAATGTGCACTGAAGTTGTTGAAACAATGTGGCCAAGGATGATCAAAGGATATACTGTAATAATGCAGGAATACTATACTCTGAATGAGCTAAACGAAATAATTTGTTTTTATAAGACCCCGGCAGGAAGGAAATTTGCTAGGTATAATCCTGTGGTTGTTCAAAAAGTAATGGAGTTTAGTATGTCATCTGAAATGGTGAATCTCATTCAGCCGATAATTCTCAAATATGTAGATAATAAATAAATTTCTTTCTATAAAACAGACATAGGAGTTAGGCTACCTCATTAGCTTAACTCCTGTTCTAAAAATATGAATCTATGAATCGCGTTTCCCTAATATTAGCTCTTATTATTTCTGCTCTATCCTTTTCAAGTTGCGAGAATCCAAATGTGAAAAATCTTAAGGAGCAAGTATCTTCCCTAAATGCACTGTGCCCTATTAATTCTGGTGTAAGTGGAGATTTCCTTAGCGTCAAATATAATGAAAAGGATAAAAATGTATATATGTACTTCGCGATTAATGAGAAATTCGGAAGCCAATTCTATTTTAAGGAGAGTAGAGAAAATGTACTCACCAACTTAAAATTAATGTTTCAAAGTGATGATGCAAGGGACATGCTTAGAGACATTGTCAAGGCAAAAGCAGGATTGGTAATTACATATAAAATGGCATCAACAGGTAAGACTGCGAGATTTGATATTCCTTATGAGGAATTAAAAGAGATAAAGGACAATCCTATGTCAGAGCATGACCGTAATATGATTATTTTAAAAAATAAATTGGCAAATGAAAACCACCGATGCCCCTATGAGACTGAACCAGGCGTAAAAATGATGAAATTAAATATAGTAGACGACAATATTGTATATTATCTTCAGGTAGACGAGGATATGTTTGATTTTGCACAATGGAAATCGAGTGAAGACGACATTAAAAATGTTATGATTGACAATTTCAAAGCTCTTCGTGGAGACCCTACTATGCAAAGCGAATTTCGGTTAGCTTCAACTGAAGGTATTGGATATCACTATCGTTATTATGGAAGCAAGTCAAAGGATTATTTTGATATTATCTTTCCAGCTGCAGAACTTAAATCATTTTTAAAATAATGTCATTTAAGGATAATATATTATTCTTGTGGAAGAATTAAAAATTGGCGACATAATCAAAGAGCGGTATTTGCTCATTAGATTTCTCGGAAACGGTAGTTTCGGAGAAGTATGGTTAGCACACGATCAGCTATCTGGTCGCGATGTTGCACTGAAAATCTATCTCACTCTTGATCCGGCTGGAATTGAGGAATTTCAGAGGGAATATGCTAATACTATCGACTTGTCAAGTCCGTTTCTTTTGACTCCGGAGTATTTTGACGTGTATGGACGTAGACCTTTCTTGGTAATGAAATTCTGTGAAAATGGTTCATCATCGAAGTTGTCCGGTCAAATATCGGAAGATAGACTTTGGGCATTTATTCACGATGTCGCTTCCGGGTTAGAAGTCCTACACTCACAATCTGACCCAATAGTTCATCAGGACATAAAGCCCGATAACATTCTTATTGACTCAAACGGACATTTTCTGATAACCGATTTTGGTATCAGCAAACGATTGCGCGCGACCATCCGCAGGCAATCAAAGCGTGATGTAAGTTCAGGAGCAATGCCCTATATGGCGCCTGAACGGTTTGAAAGTATGCCTAAACTTAATCCGGCCTCTGATATTTGGTCTTTAGGTGCTTCAATATACGAATTGGCTTCAGGTGAGTTACCTCTCAATGGATTTGGTGGAAGTATGCTGAAGCATGGAGCAGAAGTTCCTTCTTTAGGGTCTTCTGTATCCCAATCACTGAACGGTCTTATGATGGCTTGCTTGTCTCCAGATCCCTCATACCGGCCTACGGCTAAAGAAATAGTTGAAGCAGCATCGAAAAAAACATATCTTAAAACAACTCAACAAAAGAACACGCTAAAAGCTGTACTATATTCTGGCAAATCAACTATAAAGGAACGTAAAACAAATACAGCACGACTTTTAATTTATTCAATCGCCTTTGTTGTAGTGGCACTTATTGGATTTTTGATTTGCAATCCTAATTTATTTAATAAAGTGATGAGCAACGAGATAGTTTCCACTGATACCATAGCAGCAAATGATTCTTCAATCGTGTCAGACTCTACATCTGTGCCGGAAGTAATAATAGAAGATATGGAGGTGCAGGTTAATGAAAAGAGTCTTGTTCCTAAACCCCAAAAGGTCAATGGACCAAACAATCTTCCCTTCAATCCCGCAGATTGTCCTTCGGTGTATGTCAAAGGAGCCAATCATGAGGTAATGTCTGCCAATAAATCTATCGATGCAAATATTTATGGGCGTAACTACACTTTTACTATAGGTGATAATCATCCAAATGGTATAAGGGCACTTGTTATTGGTGATGGTTATGGCTATAACTTATTTATGGATTTAGACTTTAACGAGGAGGATAGTGAGGTCTTTTTTGATGAGTTTGGATTTCTGAATGAAAATTGCAATATGCAATTAACCGCTATGGATTTTAATAACGATGGAGAATGTGAACTTTTACTTTCTCTTCAGTCAGAAGGTTGGTGTATCGAAAAGACCTTTGTTTTCAAACTACTCCCTCATCCTTACAAGGATTCGTTAGTTAAATATTTAGGAGTCGCAGATGGTCAACTACACATGTATATTGATGGAACCAATATTATTGCTCCTTATGGCAGTCAGGGCTTATATAACGAATATATGTTGGCAACTAATGGACGAATAATAAATATTGACAATTAGGTCATCTTACAATGGAAGAATTTAAGACAGGAGATATAATCAAAGAGCGGTACTCGCTCATTAGATTTCTCGGAAATGGTAGTTTCGGAGAAGTATGGTTGGCTCACGATCAGTTGTCTGGTCGTGAAGTTGCGCTGAAAATATATCTCACTCTCGACCCTGCCGGAATAGAGGAATTCCAGAGGGAATATGCTAATACAATTGATTTATCAAGTCCGTTTCTTCTGACACCGGAATATTTTGACGTGTATGGACGCCGACCATTCTTAGTAATGAAATATTGTGAGAATGGGTCTTCGTCTAAATTGGTTGGCAATGTAACAGAGGAACAATTATGGCAGTTTATTCAAGATGTAGCAAATGGATTAGCGGTCTTGCATGAACAACCTGATGCAATAGTACATCAGGATATTAAGCCTGATAACATTCTTATTGATGGACATGGAAGATTCCTAATTACTGATTTTGGCATAAGCAAAAGACTCCGTGCAACAATGCGTAGACAGTCCAAAAGAGATGTCAGTTCAGGCGCTATGCCCTATATGGCTCCAGAGCGATTCGATAGTAATCCTCGGCTTAACACCGCATCAGATATATGGTCACTCGGTGCCTCTATATATGAGCTCGTAATGGGTGAGCTGCCATTTAGTGGATTTGGAGGGGCAATGCAAAGAAACGGAGCTGAGATGCCCTCGTTACCTAACAATTATTCTCCTGCTCTCAATGAGATAATGCATCGTTGCTTAAATCCAGATGCAGGCAATAGGCCAACCGCTGTTGAACTCACAAAATGGACAAAATCAAAAGCAGTTCTCGGCAAGACTTCCGGAGATTACCATAAGACAATATCAAACCAATCTGCGACTATTCAAGAATCGAAATCTCAAGCTGATTCGGTTAAATCGTCATCACACTCAACAACCATAGTCGTTTTGATTGTTTTAGCAATTCTGTTAGGCTTAGTAATTTTTGTTTGGAAGCCTTTTAATTCAGATAATGCTGGAGAAGTCGCTTCGCAAAGTATTAAAACTGACTCACTGGCCGAACATATCAATGAAACTCAATTATTAACTGCTGAGCAGCTGATTAAAAATTCTTCCTGCGTCACAAAAGATGGACAATCAGTTCATTTTTATAAAGGTGCTTTTTATTATAAAAATGACATATACCCAGTTATGGTCGCCTTTATAGTGACAGAAGATCATATTCAAAAAGTAATATATAAGAATGTTACATACGGAAGTTGTATCGTTATGAGCTGTCAGATTCAAGAAAATGAAATTTTATTATCTGGCAAGGATGGAAATAATGACTTTACAATGCTCCTATCTTCTGGAGAAGATAACCGATTATTGGGTACTGCTATTGACGGGAATAAGAGTATGACAGTAAGGCTAATGCCAACCGACGAAACGTTTAACACCTCTAATGTTGGTGAAAAGAAGACTCCAAATCCTTACGACCTCTCCACGATTGCGGGTGCTTTTATCTCAAAATATTCTAATGGTTTTGCGCCTTGGAATTGTCTCAATGGAACATCTGCTAAGCGATTGAGTAATGATCTTGAAGACGATAAAAGTGCCGGTGGAATTCTTATGGTTCCATTTTCGGCTCCCTTGACAATCGATGGGAAACCGTTAGTTGCTAATCAACTTGATTCGGCAATAGACTGGGATATATATCTACGAGGCCCAAATGCAGGAGTTTCAACGATTATGTTTTCTGCCATGCCACAGTATGTTGAACTCGAAGATGTAGCGAAGATGATTGCAAAAAGTTTGAACGGATCGTATTTGAGACGTAGAGACTCTGATTATAGCCGGGATTGTGTTTATCTATATTCTGTTAGCGATATGAGGTTAGCAATCTACTGCTCATTCGGTGCTCATGGCGGTACTATAGAAGCTGTGTTAGGCGATCCGGATTCTGTAAATGAATACGCAAATAATTGTATGTGAAATGAAAACGATATTCCCCATTCTGATTATCCTTCTGTCTTGCGGATTAAATTCTTTTGCTCAATCTGGGGCTTTGGGATATGGTTATAACTACACAGACTCAGTGGAAGTTGTTGAAGTCATTGAAGTTGACGCAATAGAAGCTGTTGATTCGCTCGATTATGTTGATTATTCTCTATATGGAATAATCAAGAATCGAGATTGGGATCGTTTGGTGTTAGACAGAGAACAAGCCCTGTCAGTTTTAGATAATCTTCCTTCAGATGCTTATGGCTTAAATGAAAAGGCTTCGGTTAGAAAGTTGCTAATGGCGAAGAATCTGAAGATTACCAATCAGGAGCTGTTAACCTACCGAAAGGTACGCTCTATTCAAGTGAGCAGAATGGGTATATTTTCGTATCCATACTTCTCATGCCGATTTAAGAAAAAAGATGGTAAGTTATTCTTTGAGAAGATAAGCGGTAGCCAACGTAAATCAGGGTATGTCTATGATAATAAACCAGACTCTAAGGTATTTCTTGGTGGCTGGTCTGTGAATAATGACCCTCAGACAACATACGATAGCGAAAATTCTGAACCGGGAATGATTTATAAGATTGGACCCAACAAGGTTATTATGGTCTTCCTTGCTCCCGATGAACAATCTTTTGAAATATACGAACTAATCAAATAATAAAATATGCAGCCTCGAATTCACTTCCTGATACTTTCTATAATGATCCTAACGACAACAGTTTGCAATGCCCAAGTCGGAGTCGTTACTAATAACCTTACCCTTAATGACCGTGTTGAGAATTTTATCACTAATTCTAATTGTGATGAGAATGAATTGAATGAGTTAGTACGCATGATTCAGAAGGAAGGTGATTTACTGCAAGGTTTACGTGTGATGAATGTGGCGGTAAAACGTTTCCCGGATAGCTATTATGCTCACTATATGCGAGGTTTTTATAATCGAAATCTTGAGAATTTTGAGGAAGCAATTTCCGATTTTTCTAAAGCCATCTCAATCGAACCTCGATACGCTGGAGCATATAACGATAGAGGCGAATGCTATCAAGCACTTAATCAAGTTGCCGAAGCAAATGCTGATTTTAATTCGGCTATAATGGAAAGCGAAAATTTATTGAATGCCGGACTTCAGTATGAGGGTATTGAGTTTGCCAAGCCTTTTGCTTTAGTCGGTCTTGGGAGAATCAAAGAAGTTCGTGAATGGATAAAAAACTATACGGGTGATGACTATTATGATGTCGCTTGTTTATACTCAAAAATAAGAGATAGGGCAAATACTCTAATGTATATCAAGAAGGCATTAGAGAACGACTACTCAAATATTGACTTCATCAAGGCTGATAATTGTATGAAGTGGATAGCTGATTCCGAGGAATTCGTTAATCTGATAAACCAATATAAATAATAAACATGTGTAATATCGAACAATGCTCTCGTTGTCGTCTCGACTTCGATGCGTGTGGTCACTATGACCATACAGACCCGGCTCCTTGCAGCCACTTTGTAAGACCAATCGACAATTCTAAGATGTTTTCTCGTTGGTATAAATTCTCCGGACGCATTGGACGTTTGGAATATGTGCTGACACTGATTATCTCAGTCGTACTTTACTTCTTTGTCATTTTAGGAGTAGGACAAATCCTGCAAGTTGCCGGAGTTACTATTGAAAGCACTCTTGGAATATATCTATTTACACTTGGAGCTATGCTACCTTCTGTGTACTTAATGCTTGCCGCAGGTATTAAACGAACGCATGACACTCGTGTATCTACATGGTATGCTCTTATTCCTGTAGTAGTAGCATTCTGTCTGATGCTTGGAATTATCCCCGGTATAATTCCAATCCTTATAGGTGTTGCCGGTTGCGTGTATCTTTTCAAAGATGCAGGTGAAGATGGCGTAAATGAACATGGTTCAAACCCTGTTCAATCCTATTCAGAACAAATTAGACTTGACAGTCTTGAATAACTTTACATGAAAATGATTAGCAGAGGAAAACTTGGTTATCCCTTAATTGTATGGGCATTTATATGTTTGTTACCCATACCTCTTGCGGCATTACTCCCGACAAATTTGTGCTCAATCATCTATTTGTTTTTGTGGATGCTCTCAATGATTATTTTCGGAAGGATATTATCTGTGGTTTCTTCAGGAAATAAGTCACGTATTCAATCTCCAATAGTTCTCGGCTCTTTTCTGTTGATTCTATTCTATGGGATTAAGATTGTTCTCTTAGTATTCCAAATACTTGGTTATGGGAACTTATTTTTCATTGAATACATTGGGTTATTCAACTCTTTATTTTTGTGGATTGGATTGCTCATATTCTTCGGTAATATAAATATGAAGATAGCTGGAGTCCTTTTTACAATCAGTGGATTTGCAATGTCAATCCCGTCTTTGCTTACTTATGCAAGTAGTGTTGGTATTATAAATTGGGAACGATTTTCATTTTTGACACCCATCTTTAGTTTGATCTACTGGGTCGGATTTGTAATTTCTATCATTCTGTGCATACGTTTGATTAAAGCTAATCCGTTATGATTGTATGAAAATTTTGACTGAAAAAATAACCTTATTTGTAAGGGTTATTGTTGCCGTGGTATTCCTACTGGGATTTCACGGCTTCAGTCATTCTATGAACGTGCAGAAAAATGGTAGAGATAGTGAGTGCTTCTCACATTGTGACAGCTTAATTATTGAAATGATTGAGTTTATTCAACCTGAATATAAACTCAACAAAAAGAATCGCAAACATATTGAGGGACGAATCAACTCCTTCCCTCATAAAATCATAAGACGAGATACATTAAGTCATTTCATTAATACAGCTTATGCTGTAACTTATTACGAATTTGTAAAGCATGATTATAAGAATGCAAAGAAATGGAGTGATAAGTTTGTACAAACTTCAATGCCTCCGGGCTTCTTTTCGTACTTCTTCAACTATTCTTCTATAGGATTGAATGCGTCTAATGCCCTTAATGAAAAGGGGAAGTTAAAGACCAAGAGGGATAAGAACAGTTGGTATACACCAATCAAATTAGAGTTAAGCGACTCTCTTAAATTTGATTTCAAAAGAACTTATATAGATTTCTTGGATTCTTTTTTAGATGATGTGCCTGTTGATTATTCTTTGATAACTTATCGCAAGATACTTACTGCATATCATCAGGGAGGCGGACGTCTTGAATTGCTGAATGGATACTCTCGTAAAGGCTTTATACAGAGGTGTGTTGATGCAGGTAGAAGTGATATACTAAATATAATTTTTGATTTGTGGGAAGTAGGGTTTGAGGACTTTAATCGTGATAAGAATGGAAATTTAGAATTTCGTAATCCCACTCTTATCGTTGATAGTGTGGCCGTTTCGAAAGTGTATAATGAAATTCTTTCTTTCGACATAGAAGTTAATAAGAGCCAAATAGATTCGCTTATCGCAGTGAGAGCAAATATTGATTTATCTCCTCGAATACTCCGATTACTCAGCCTGTATTTTAATCAATCAAAATATAAAGAATTGATTGAAGCGTGTGGTCGCCTGAATAATAACGTCACGGGAAAGAATTTGAATACTCTTCATAATTATTGGGCGTTAGGTCTTACTAATCTTGGAAGATATGAAGAGGCCCTTCATCAATATGATACGGCTATTGCAAATTCTACAGATAGACGAACTATTTCAACCATGATCATGAATAAGGCTTGTACTTTAGGCGAAATGGGGCGTACTGAAGAAGCTGTTCGTCTCTTCATGTCACAGAAGGAATATCAGCAAAACCCTTTCGAGAAATTCGTGTGGTATGACAATCTCGGGTACATTTATAGCTTTTATGATATTACGACTGCACTTTACTATTACAATGTCGCCGAAAAACACTTAGATTCCGGATATATTGATTTGGACAGGAGGGTTCGACACTTTTGCAGAAAAGCCAGAGTGTTATCACACAATCCGTTCCTTCAAAGGACAGCCATTGAAAAAGCAATTGAATATACACGTCGATACGGGTGTTCAGATGTTGCGAAAGGGATGGCATACTCTGAGTTGGCAGTGGTCACATCATCCGCTTATGATTATATAGAAGCTGATAGGTTGTTCCGCGCGGCATTACAGTATTATGAAGATCTTGATGACTCTGATTTGAGAAAGATTTACCTCATAGGTCAGTATGCAGCTAATTTGCATAAACTTGGTAATACTGATAAAGCGATACATTTGCTGACCGCACAATTAGGGATTGCAAAAGATGTCTATGGAACACAGCATAAGGAATATATGACTATTCTGTGCAACCTGCTGCAATTGGCTTGTGCAGAGCCGAACTCTAACATTGATGTTGAAGAGCTTTATAGGAAGTTTTCTGATTTAAAGAATCAGAGCTTAAATGATAATTCTCGGTTTGATTTCATAAAGTCAGATGTTGCATATTATGTTTATACAGGAAACTGGCAAGAAGCCTTGATTGAGTTGAATAAGGCGCTGAAAATCCGTTTTAATGCAATGCAAAGACTTCTCCTACTGGAACAATATGAGTCAATATCAAGAGCGCATCTTGATTATAAAGAGTATGATAATAGGATTAGCTCCTTGATTCCTTTGGTCAAATCCAGTATGATTGGTGGTTTATTAACTCTATCAGGAGAGGAAGAACGTACTCTTCTTAACGGGCCTATTTCAAATATTATTGATGGTGCTTTGGAAAAAGAAGCATATCAAATAGCTCTTGAACTTTCATTGTTCCGTAAAGGATTATTATTCACTAAAAAGAAAGCTATTGAAAGAAAGTTGGCACTTAAAGGTTCACTAAAAAAGGCTACAGACAAACTTTATCAGAAGCGTCAGCAATTAAATAATGCAATAGCATATAATGACTCCATCCATATTCCTGAGTTATCTGCAAGTGTTTTTCAATTGGAACGAGAACTTGCCCATCGTCTTTCAAATAACAAGAAACTCATGGCTGAACTTGACCGGACGGTGTTTCATATTATGGAACATTTGTCAGCGACGGATTTAGCTGTTGAATTTGTAAGATATTCAGACGGCAGTAATGTCTTGTATGGGGCTTTTATTATTAGCAGAAAAGGAATGATAGAATTTGAGCCATTAGGTTCTGAGGAAACCATTTTATCAGAGCCTCAAATTGTATGGAGTTGGTTAAAAGACTATCGAGCCAAGTACGATTGTTTGTATTTTTGCCCTGACGGTATCCTTAATCGTCTGGGTATTGAATATGTAGCTTTCGAGGACAAGACTCCCCTCAGCGAAGTGATAGAAGTTCACCGGGTATTCCATTTATCTGAAATAGATAAAAATACGCATGATTTGGGTAAAAGAGTAGTTGCCGTAGGTGTGTCAGATCACAATTCCCCCATAGGTTGCGTCGAGAGTATCAGTCGTGGAAATTGGACAGACCTTCCTAATGTAGAATATGAAATGCAACTGATTAATAATGAACTTCAAGGTTGTGATATTAGAGTTTATCTAAACGATGAAGTAAATGAACCCAATATCTCTTTGTTATCCGGCACACCCATATCAACACTTCATATTTCAACACATGGTTTCTATAGAAGTAGTTCTGATTTGAATGAAGCTGCTAAGAATCCTTCAAGCGATGACTATCATATCGCACGAAGATTTCTATCTGCTGGAGTGTCGGAAGTAAGCGGATTAGTACTCCGTCAAGGTAATATTTCATGGAAAAGTCCCTTAATTCTTGAAGATCATGATGATATACTGACGGCGGATGAGATAGAATTGATGGTTTTTCCGAATCTCAATCTCACGGTTCTTTCAGCGTGTGAGTCCGGACTCGGAGAAATAGATAGTGATGGAGTCTGGGGACTGCAACGTGCTTTTCGTATTGCCGGTGCGAAATCATTGATATGCTCTCTTGCTAAAGTTGACGATTATTGGACCGCTCAGTTCATGGATGCTTTTTACGAACACGCAGCTCAGGGTAATAACATATATGATTCGTTTCAGAGTGCTCAAAGATGGTTACGACGAGAACTACCTGATAATCCTGAAATATGGTCATCATTTATACTGATTGAATAATATTGAACTTTATAATGGAAGAAACCTACGAAGAAATCGTGCAGAAATGGTACATGAGGTTGCGGGGCAACTTCACGGACATTCTAATGGATAAATATAAGAAAACCAACATGCGCCTTGCCGATGCGGAAAATATCTATCAAGATGTTTTCATTGCAATTCATCAGAATATTGAAGAAGGACGTATTGGAACAAATTGGGACTGGAGCAATTATATCATTCGCATCGGTCTTAATATGGCAAGTAAGAAATACCGAATGATAGGTAGGCATGATTCCCTAAATGAAACCGATCCAGAGGATGGTGAGAAACTATCGGCAAAGGCCCATAAGATTAATGATATACTTAAAGAGTTACCCTCACAGGACGGTGAGCCCGAGCTATATAATGATCCAGAGGCACAAGCGTTGTTAGGTGATGAACTGATTCATACCCCGGAACCCTGTGCTTCAATCATTCGTAAGACATATTTCAGTGATATGTCTGATGCTGAAATCGCTGAAGAAGTTGCTCCATATCGTGATAACGGCAAATCACTTGCGGATAATGCCAAGGCGGTCAAGGCTCGAAGATGGCTCTGTATGCGTGACTTGGTCTATAGAGTCAAACTCGCTCTTTATAATGCCGGTATTATAGATGAAAAACCTGAAAAGAAGAAACGCAATGGAAAATAATATAGAACTTTTTGACCGATATGTCGATGACAGACTGAGTATTGAGGAAAAGAAGTCTTTCGATAAACGATTACGTTCTGATAAAAATTTTGCTATGGACTTCCGAATATATCTTTTCACACTAAAAGGAGTATGTCAGGAGGCGGAACAGGATAATATTGAGTTCGGTCATGCAATGAAGAATATATCCAAAGAGGAACTCTTGAGTATTATAGGTCGAAGTTCCAAACCGCGTATCATGCGTTTGAACTATCTACGTGAGCGAATGGCTTGGGTAGCGTCTATAGCAGCCATCCTCATTATAGGTATATTCTCAGTTGTCAATGTTCGTCAGATCGGTTTGAACAGGCTTGACAATACTATTGTAGCGTATAACTATATCCCGGATTCAGATAGAGGTGGAGAATCATCAGCCAAAGGCTGGGAGTCCATAACTTCGAGCGATATTCCAACTCTTGAAAGGGCTTATCAAATGGCACCGACAGATGACATACAAGCTCAAGAAGATGCCGGAATGCGTCTTGCAATGGCTTATTTGAAGATCCATGACCGAAAAAAAGCTAAAGAGATGTTGACAGCGATGTCAATTCGCTTTGCTGATGATGAAGAATTTGTTGCTCAATGTCATAAGATTCTAAATCAATTGAAATAGTGATAAAACGTCTTATAATGATACTTCTATTGTCAGCCTCCGTTCTTACGGGGCTGGCAACTAACCGTGCATTGCTTGTTGGCATAGGTAAATACGACCGGATGAAAACAGGCTGGAATGTCATACATGGTGATAATGATGTGGCTTTACTCTTACCGTTGCTTCAGAATAAAGGGTTTGGCGATATTGTTGCTTTGACAAACGAACAGGCAACAAAAGCAAGCATTGTGGAGGCTTTGATTCAACTTGCTGAAAGATGTCAACAGGGAGATAAGGTGTATTTCCATTTTTCTGGTCATGGACAGCCAATTCGAGATGATAACCATGATGAGGGAATATCAAAAAATTATGATGAGTCGATAATTCCATACGATGCGTGCCGGGACAGTAGAAAAATGAACGGTACTTATTCAGGTCAATATCATCTGATTGATGATGAACTATGTCCTCTTCTTGATGCTATTAAGCAAAAGTTAGGCGCAGATGGTGAGCTTTTCGTAGCAGTTGATGCTTGTTTCAGTAAAGGTATTCAGAAGGATGAAATGACAGAGATAGATCCCGAACTTATAAGATATGTTCGTGGAACAAATTATGCGTTTACTCCTCCAGGCCGAATCACTGTCAAGTCACCAAAAGACTTTACTAAAGGGGCAATTCTCACAGTTGTTACAGCATGTAAAGAAAATGAGCGCAACATTGAATATAAAGCTCCAAGTGGAAAGATTTATGGGTCTTTATCTTATTATATTTCTATACTTCTTAAAAGCGATGCGGATTTCAATCGCTGGCGTCAAAGTTTCATTGATAAGAGCTATAATGGGCGTAGAATATTCCAAAGTATTCAGCATCCATCGATAGAAATATTCCCATAGAGTCGTTTACCAAATTGCGGGTTTGGGTATCTCTAAGTGTAAGTAATTAGTGAACGTATGGAACAACTCAAACTTAACTTTGATACCGAGATATCTGGAGTGCCTCGCACATATATAGTAGAGGTACCATATAAAAATGGAATCGTCGCAACAAGTGAATTTTGCCCCACAGAATTGTTATCGGGTAGAGTTGACCTTATGGCGGCCATAAGAGGTGAATCGCTTGATAAATTTATGGCAGATTGCCGTATGCAACTCATCGCCATGTCTAAAATAATTGAAGCCGACACCGACCTTGATCGACATATAGGAGGACTAATGGCTGTCGTAATGGAGCATCTCAGTCGGAACAATAAAATAGATTTTGGAGATTTGCTGATCTATGTAGACTGTTTCAGTCTGCTTCTTAAAGCTGCAGACTTTGACCATGAAGAAATACGGTTGATGTATCCAAGGATTGCTCAAACAATTATGGAACTATATCCTGACTATATTAACAAGGGAACAAATATTCCGGATTAAAAAATTCTATCTCTAAAATATTACAATCATACAATGAAACGAATAATATTTCTTTTGTTGACTATGCTGCCCATGTCTGTGGTAGCCAAACAGAATGACCCTCTTATGGAAACCTATAATATAACGAGGGCTTATGAAGAGGGCGATAAAGGGAACCTTGATGCTGCTCTTGACTTTTTCAAAAAGGAACTTAAAGAGCATCCGAAAAGTGGATACGCGTATCTCGGTATGGCTTCCATTCATTTTGATAAGAAGCAATATGATGATGTCATAGACGAGGTGTACAAGGCAATTAAGTTGCTACCGAAGAAACAGAGTACACTTCTCTCTACCGCTTATCTGCTTAGAGGTCAAACTATGCTGATTACTAAAGATACGGTGGCCGCATACGCAGATATGGCTAAGTCTATAGCTATAGACCCCAATTTTGCAGATGCCTATGAAAAGCGTGGACAACTATTGTTTGAGCAAAAGAAATATGTTGATGCTGATAGAGACTATAGCCAACTTGTGAAACTCAATCCCGGCAATGTGATGGGGTATATGGGTCTCGGTCGAAATGCTCATGCTCAAGATAGGTTCGATGACGCTATTGGGTACTTTGATAAGGTGATACAGATGTATCCGGATTATTCATCGGGATATGCGTTCAGAGCAAAAAGCTATCTTTCTAAGGGAGAATATCTGAAAGCTATTGATGATATTTGTATATCCCTTGAAATTGACAGTGACAGCATGGCTTATGACCTGATGTTCAAATTCCCCAAAGATCAAATGGAACTAATCGCCGTCAAACTTAAAGGCCTTTCAGCCAAACATCCCCATTCCGGTGAGTATTTGTATTATACTGGATTATTATATGCACATCATAAAATGTATGACAAATCTAATGTAGCACTTAAATCTGGATATGATGTTGATGCTCGTGCTTGTTTCATTCAGCAATTAGCTGAAAATGCCCAAGAAACCGGAGATTTCACAACGGCTCTGGAGTATGTCACTCAAGCTCAACAAATGATGTCCGACAATATTGATCTAATACAAATGAAGGCTGATATTCTTGGTGAATCTGGGAATATCGAGGACGCTATTGCAGAATGGAGCAAATATGTAGAAAAAACGCCCGACTTCTTTGGTGGATACTATCGTCGTGGATGGTATAAAGATGTTTCAATGAAAACTGATGAAGCAATAGAAGATTATCAAATGGCTATTATGCTTCAACCAGATTATGCTTATGCTCATTTTGGATTGGCTGATATGCTCATGAGAAAAGGAGAGATAGATAAGGCGAAACAAGAATACACTAAAGTACTTGAACTGGATTCTGTGCCGAATAACGAATCATGTGCTATGTATGCCTTACTCTCTCTTGACCGTAAAGAAGAGGCAATTTCTTTTATGAATAAGGTGCTGGAAAATGACACGACTGACGCAGGAAATTATTATGATGCTGCCTGCTTCTATTCAAGAACTGGCGATTATCAAACTTCCTTGCTTCATTTGAGGAATGCACTGAATAAAGGGTTCAGAAGATTCTATCATATTCGGCATGACGATGATCTTGAAAAGATACGCCAAAATCCTGAGTTTGAAGAAATCATGTCTCAATATGAGACCCAAGAGAACTCGAATCAAAAATCGGATAATAATGTTAATGTAGATGCTTCTGAAATCCCATGCACACCCATAGAGATTCCATTCACTCCCGACGGTGGCTGTGCTTTAGTGAAATGTAGTATTAATGAGTTGCCATTATCATTTATCTTTGATACAGGGGCCAGTATCGTCTCTCTATCTCAACTCGAAGCTAACTTTATGCTTAAAAATGGCTACTTATCTTCAAAGGACGTAGTAGGCAGCGGACGATTCACCGATGCGAATGGTGATGTAAGCGAAGGTACCGTAATCAACCTGCGTGAAGTTGACTTTGGTGGATTGAAATTAAAGAATGTTCGGGCGTCTGTAGTCCGGAATCAGAAAGCCCCACTTTTGTTAGGTCAATCTGTTCTCGGACGTCTGGGTAAGATTGAGATAGACAACCATAGCAAAAAACTCATAATTAATCCTTCTCGATGATTCAATTGATGTTTAGAAATGTGGCACACTCACTATTTTGGATAGCGTCTAAAGTTGGACTTACCTACAATGAAATAAATATTATAGTCTATTATCTTCTGATTCCATTATCTTGGACATTAATGATTGATTATAAGTTGCGCAATCCATATACGACTGTATCGTTACTCCTAATATGGTGCGTGATATTTATTTTGAAGCGTCATTCCTTTCGTCAGTGGTGTGATAGGTCGTTCATGCTATCTGTTGATTTCATCAACTGGTTCAATCGTTTTGGAGGAAATTATATTTTCAATTCAGTTATCATTTGTGTGGTTGTGCCTATTCTGATATATGTCTTATTAATATGGTTTGTATTGAAGTAGTGTTTACTTTTTTGGCACCGTAGGTATCTGTAGATATAATATCTAAAAATTATCGTAATATGGAATCAATATTTCCAATTATAGGCGTGGTTTTTCTCCTCGGATTCTTGGCTAATAAACTAAATAAGAAGAGTGAAGAAGAATCTGTAAACCATCACTATGATGAGGTTGTGGCTGACATGTATAATACTCAAAACAACGAAGGAATGAAACAGGATAATGATACACCAAAACCTGATACTCAAGGACTGATGATTAATACTCTAAGTCAATTGGGTTGTCAGCCAACAGCAAATGACGATGGAACTATCTCGGTTCAGTATCAAGGAGAGAACTTCCACATGGAGTTCGGAGGAATGTATGCACGTGTTTGGGATCCGATGTGGGCTGGTATAAAAGCTGATGATCCCGATTTGCCGAATATTCGTGAGGCAGTCAATGCTACCAATTTCAATTTTGGGCCGACCGTAGTAATGACAAAACCGGATGAGGATGGAGTCATTGGGTTTCATAGCAGAAGAGATATTATGCTTCATCCCGCATGTCCTGACAATGTTCCTTTCGTTAAGGCTGTTCTTGATTCTTTCTTTGATGCAAAAGAACAAGTACGTAGTAACTTTCAACAAATCAATGCCCAACAGATGGAGATGCAACGCAATCGACGCCCCGTAGGCTTCACCGTAAATAACGCGCAAGAATAATGAAAACAAGTTTTTATTTTGTCGTTTGGCCTATCATCATAGTTCTTGTGAGAATAACTCTTCCCTATGAGTATTTACCGAGTGTAGAGGTAACTTTTAATATGACTTGCATTTTTGTCATCTGTCTATATTGGGTAATTAATCACATGCTTTCAATACAAATGTGTAATTTATATGAAACTAAACTGCAACGAGTTAGAAACTTCAAAACGGGTTCTAATATCCCTGAATTAAGACTTAAACAACTAAGCTCCAGCGTACTAAACTATTTTACTGTTGTTTATTTTGTAATCTCAGTTATGGCGATTACATGGACTATTTACCGTATTAATGTTAAAGATTGGTGGATTCGTATAGACTGGCTTGGATTAATTATTTTCATTGCTTTCTCTGTCGTAATTATACACAGGACAATAAGGATGGAAAACTCTCGAAAATTACATAGTCAGCCCGAACTACCTGACTCAAAACATCAGATAGAATATACTAATCATGTAAAATCATCTGAACCTGAAATATTTCGATCATATAACATTCTGAGTATAATATCCGCAATATTTTCAATCTCATTCGGACTATTTACACTTTGTTCCTCAGTATATCTTTTTTTTACTCATATACAGAAAAATGCCATCGGGCTTGCATGTATATTTTATCTATACGGCTCGTTAGCGGCCTACTATGGAATAAAGGATTTAATCTCTTCCCTTCAAAATAATAGGAATTTACATCGAAACTCTAATTTATAGATATAGCCCTCATGAAAAAGTTTGCTTTAATCGGAATACTAATCCTGGTGATTACATGTATTGCAATGTTGGCTCATACAAGGAAGAATGAGATTTTTAAAAGTAATGAGCTAATAGCACAATGGGAAAAATTAGCAGAAAAAGGTGATACTGCCGCCATGCACCGACTGATTAAGTTTTATGATGAAAACTCTTCAATTTATGTTGAGGTGGAAGAAGTAGTTGAAGCAAACGGAACTGAATGGGACGCGGCGGAAGTCGACAGTCTTAATAATACAAATAAAACCAATGCTGAAATGTCACAGCAATATGCTGAGCGTTTGGAATATTGGCTGAATAAGGGAATCGTGCAGAATGATCCGATTGCTCTTTTGACAAAAGGAATTAGGTTGTATTATGAAGATGAACCTACCGCTATTGATTTTCTTTCAAGAGCTGCGGATGCAGGAAGTGTTCAAGCAGCATTGTTTTGTGGCTCTGCGTGTCTAAATCAAGGTAAAGGAGATGAAGCTTTCAAGTATCTTTCATTGGCATACAAATTAGGCGCACCCAGCGCAGGTTGGCATCTTGCAATGTGCTATTCTGCCGGAATAGGAACTGAACCTAATCATGATAAAGCTATTGAGGTTATGCGTCATGCAGCTAATCTCGATTATCCGGAAGCCGTTTCGGAGATGCGCCGAATCGAACCAAATAATCCCATTTGGCAACACAAAGCCGATAGTCTTGATATTACTTTCCCTGATTTCCCAATTATCCCATGATAAAGTATATGCGAATCTTTATAACCATAATTTCTCTGTTACTCCTTATATCATGTGGTCATAATTATACTATTGGGTTACCTAATGACAGCTCAATTAGTAGCAATGAAGGTACTATTACAGTCATTTCAGACAACGATAGCATACGTTTATATACGGTACAGTTCCCGTCAGCCAATGAATATATTCCCGGTAAGACAGAAATCTGGTATGAGAGTAAAAAATCCGGTGACAAGTATATTATTGTAGCGTCGAACCCTGATTGTTATGGAAGAATAGCTACAAATGACCATGATAATCCAGGATATTATAACTATCCCAATGACTCAATACCAACTATTACAAATTGTATTGTTGGACCATGTGGAACATTCTTAATAGTCGAAGGTCCCACTTGTGACGCCGGTTATATGGCAACATTCAAAGTTGACATAAAGTCGGGTGATTGTTATGTATTTCCATCTAATTATGGATTTGTAGGCTTTGCTAATTGGTCTGATAATGTAATTGTAACTTCCAAGTATAATGACGTTGATTATGATCTGGTTCTTTGGTATGAGGTCTTTTATATCGTAGATTCTGAAGGGAACGTCGTTAATATGGTAGATACAAAAGCTCACGTAATAGAGGAGGTTCTTCCTTTTATTCATCATGAGGCGGGGCTGAATATCAACGATATAGAACTTGTGAGCTATAAAAAACTTACTCCTAAATTCAAAGATGAATCATTTTGGGGTAATCGTTTTGATTGTAGATATCTGAGTTTTACCGATTCGACACTTCAGAATTTGGATTCTCTTGTTAATACAAGCCATAAATGGACTAAAAATGCCGGAATATATAGATTTTATGATGTAGATTACGACTATGGAATGTTTATGACGATTGACATCGACGATGGAGCACATACAGGTGTAATAACCAAGGGTGCTTTTGACAATCGACTAAATGCCCCTAAATTTACGAGTCGATAAGAAGGATCTTCACTCTGCAACATTACCTTACGCATCCAATTTCATCACGATCAAGATTAAATAAATGAAGAAATATTATCTGATAATTTGTCTACTGATTTCCATTGCTCTCCTTTCGTGTACGGCTTCCACCACACTGGAAAGCGATAAGGAAAACAGCATTTATTATTGGCGCACAACTTTTTCGCTCAGTGATAAAGAGAAAGAGTTTTTGAAAGATCATAATGTCAAAACGATATATATGCGCTTTTTTGATGTAGATTGGGCTTATCCTGCAAAAAATGGCGAGGATGTTACGCCAGAGGCCACTATTCGATTCAATGACACAGTTCCAGATGGTATAGATGTAGTCCCGACAGTATATATCACAACTTCGGCTATGGAAAAGATGCAAACTAAGGAAGCGGAATATGCAGAAAAGATATACAAACGAGTTAGTGCTATCTGTAAGAAGAATAACATCAATATCAAAGAGATACAGCTCGACTGCGATTGGACAAAAGGAACGCGCCAACCGTTCTTTCGACTTTGTGAGGCAATGAAAGAATATATGGATTCCACTCAGACTCTAAGTAGCACAATTCGATTGCATCAACTTACACAAACGCCACCTCCGGTTGATAAGGGCGTTCTTATGGTGTATAATACCGGTAACCTGATGGAAATGACAAGCGACAATTCAATATTCTCGCGAAAGGATATAGAACCGTATCTGAGGGATACCCGGTTGGCAAATTATCCGCTCGCACTTGATGTAGCATATCCTACCTATGGATGGAGCGTAGTGTTTCATCCCGGAGAAGAAAAATACTATTTCTATAAAATTTCGAGACGAACTGATTTTTCGAACTATCCAAATCTGACTAAAATAGCTTCCAATCTATATGAAGCCACTTCAGATGTTGACTTTTCCGAAGATGGAACCGGATCTGACAAGGTTTATAAGAATTATCGAATTCGAGTTGAAAGACCTTCCTCCAAGGAGATACTTGAAATAAAGAAACTAATTGACGGCCAATTAAAAGGTAAACAGCACAACAATATCCTATATCATCTTGACGAGTCTCAACTTTCACATTATTCCGACAATGAAATTTCTAAAATATATTCTCGTAATTAGCGTTTTGATTCTCATGGGAGGGGGACGCACAGATGCTTGTGGTCCATATTATCCCGATGATCCTAACTATATATTGATGTTCCGAAGCTGTTCTCCGGAGCTGGAGCGCCAATGGCAGGATGGATGCCGTTTTCAAGATTATGAGAAGGAACAGAATTGTATCCTTTGGCAGAACATTACCTCCCCATCAATTCCAATTAGTGATATTGAGAAGGTAATATATGATGCCAGACTCTCTGACATCAATGATTTGTCAAGCAGCAGTCTTTCTAATAATAAGTTTGCCAAATGGCTCTCAAACCCGAATCATCGTGAGGACTTGGAGTATATTCGTATTGCAAAAGAGATTGAAGAAATACGTGAGTATATGAACAATCCGTGGTACTATGCTTATGAGGGCGATGACGAACATTCTCGGCTGACAGAACTGAAGGAAATCTGTCAGGATTACAAAGGTTCTCGTCACGCCTCGCGCTATTCCCTACAATTGATAAGACTTCATTTTGCCGTAAGCGATTACAAAAGTTGTATTGACCTTTGGGAAAACCGGGTTAGTAAATTCCCACAAAATATCGTTACTGATATGATTGCAAGCTATGTGGGTGGCGCATACTCCCGGCTTGGCAATCGTGATAAAGCGATTGAACTCTTTACTCAAAGTCAGGATATTGGTTCATTGATTAGTTTGAAGGTATGGAATGGTGTTGAGTCCAGCTCAAATTACACTGATGAGAGGGTTAAGGAATTGGAATATATTTACAATCGGTTCCCAAATTCTCCACTGTTGAGTATCAAGTTACAGGAGTATGTAAGAAACCGAGAATCTTTCGTCTATAATTATGAAGACTGGAAAGATCGTGGATTTCATGACCCTGTGTTGGTAAAGACATATTGGAAAGGCGATTCCTTGATTGCTGATGCAGAACAAGCCTTTTATGACGAACTTAAACGATTTGCACAAAAAGCATCCCGGTCAAACAATTGTCACCAGAAAGGTATGTGGAACTATGCACTGAGTTATCTCTATTTCCTCGATGGGGATTTGAATAAGGGATTGTCCTATCTGAATCGTGCGGAACACTCCGAAGCTACGCCTTTTATTAAAGAGTCCATCAAGGCACTCCGATTCCTACTGGATGCACAAAAAGCAAGCAACAGTGGTGTATATCTGAGTAAACTTCAGAGAGATTTGAGATGGCTTGATGAACAGATGGAGAACGATGTTAAACTTAATCCCGAAAATGATTGGCAATATAATAATAAACTCAACTGGAGAGTATGCTATTGGCAAGATGTGGCACGAAAAGTCCTTTTAGGGGTGGTGTGTCCTAAAATGAAACAAGACGGTAACCACACCTTGGCTATACAGGTGGCAAATTACGCATCAAATCGTATTTATCAGCTTGCGCCATTGTTCAAAGCATATCATTACGGCTACGATGATCCTGATGATAAGGATTCATATGACGTAATCCTTCCATTCGATGAGTATCGAAAAAGTTGGTCGGGACGTAACTATTTTGATTACCAAAATCAGTTTTTTGAATTCGTCTATAACTCAAATGCAGATGAGGCAGCAAAATATGCACAGAGAATTAAAAATCCGGTATCCGAATTAGATAAGTTTTTGAATGAACGCAGTTATGTGGATACCGACTATATCTATGATATTGTAGGCACCCTTTATATGCGAGAAATGAACTATGAGAAAGCAACTGATTGGCTATCTAAAGTATCATCAGATTATCAGCAACGTATGAATATCGCTAAAGAAGGATATTTCAAACTTGATCCATTCCGTTATCAGTTTGACAAAAAACATTTTATTTCCGATTCAAATGATTACAAGCTGAGATTTGCTCAAGAAATGGCTCGATTAGACAAAATGATAAATTCAGATGCCGAGCTAAATCGTAAAGCAGAATCAAAAATCCGCTATGCAATAGGTTTGCGTAATTCCTTCGGAAAGTGTTGGTATCTCACAGCCTATGGATATAATATGGGATGGCGCTGTGGAAAATGGCATACATCATCCGATAGGGAGGGCTTCAAGGATAATTCCTATGCACAACGAGCATTTAAGAAAGTAGATGCTTTAATGGAGGAAGCAATCTCCGAATTCACAGACTCGGAGAAAGCAGCACAAGCTCAACTTGAAATGTTGAACTATGCTACTCTGATGAAGCAATATCCAAACACTAAAGCTGCCGCACACATTCGTACTCGTTGCGATAATTTGTACGATTATTCCTTACAATACAGATAATTGAACTGCGTTTTAAATCGCCGCCTGTGGCGGCCGAAATTTTGAGCGAAATAAGCGGTGCGACTTCATC
>CAMWIM010000023.1 GCA_947174335.1 uncultured Porphyromonadaceae bacterium
TATGTTCGCAATCTGTGACTATCTCCCCGACACCTCAAACGGTTAAGTGGGGCATGAAGGCGTTCGATCGCCCCGAATCGGTAGCTCTGACCGGTGCTTCGACTGCCGACCGAGATGCCGTTGCCACTTTGTTGGCTCGTTTTCCCGAATCGAACAACGGCGTGAAAGTCACGATTGGCGAACGTGGCGATAAAGCTGTGAAGAATGTTACCTCACTCATCCCTAAACATCCCGAAGGATATTATCTGAAGGTTGATAAAGACGGTGTCATTATCGCCGGAGCCGATGAGGCGGGTACATATTATGGCGTGCAGACGTTTCTTGCATTGGTTTCGCAGCCCGAAGTGATGAGCGTTGAAATCGTTGATTTTCCGGCAACGCCCAATCGTGGTGTGGTCGAGGGATTTTACGGCAACGCATGGTCTCATGCCAACCGTTTGAGCCAGTTTGAGTTTTATGGTGAGAATAAATTGAACACGTATATCTACGGACCCAAAGATGACCCTTATCATCGTGAAAAGTGGCGCGAGCCTTATCCCGACGATCAGGCACAGCGTTTGAAAGAACTTGCCGATGCTGCTGCACGACACAAGGTTAATTTTGTTTGGGGTATTCATCCTGCCGGTGACCATTCGTGGAAAGACGATGACAATCAGGCTATTGTAAAGAAGTTTGAACAGCTCTACGGTCTCGGCGTGCGTACTTTTGCTATATTTTTTGACGATGTATTTGGGAAACAGGCCGATGGCAAGAAACATGCCAAGACAATCGACTATGTACGCAAGCATTTCATCAAGCGTCATCCCGATGTTAAAGGATTGATTGTTTGTCCGTCGCTCTACAACAAAGCATGGGCGCCGTCGTTTCAGGCAACCTATCTTGAAGATCTTTCGGCAATTGACCCGGCAATCAAGATTATGTGGACCGGCAACTCGGTTGTTGATTTTATAGATGTAGCCGATGTCGAATGGGTAAATTCACGCATCGGTCGCAAAGCGTTCATTTGGCTTAATTATCCGGTGACCGATTTCTGTGTAAATCATCTTCTGATGGGTCCGACTTATGGCAACGAGCCTACTGCAACCTCAATGGTCAGCGGTTTTACCGCTAATCCTATGGAATATGCCGAGGCGTCAAAGGTGAGCCTTTTCGGAATTGCCGATTTTCTGTGGAATCCCGGTGCTTATGATGCAGATGCATCGTGGGAACAGGCAATCAGGGCTTTGATGCCGGGACATGAAGATGCATTCCGCACGTTTTGTCTTTATAATGTCGATCTCGGACAAAATGCCCACGGGCTGCGCCGTCTTGGCGAATCGCCTGAACTTAAAGAGTTGATTGACCGATATGAGGAGGCAATGACTAACGGCTATTCGCAGGAGGGTGCTGATGCGTTGCGCAAGGAATTTACACGACTGGCTTATTCGGCTACCGAACTTCTCGGGTCTGAATCAAATCGCCCACTTGTCGATGAGATTAAGCCGTGGCTTGAGGTTGCCCGATTGCAGGGCGAACGAGGTCAGGCGGCTGTCGATATGTATGAGGCACTTGCCGAGAGCGCCGACCATCGTTTTATAGAGGCATATAAAAAATATGCGGCGTTGACCGACAGTGCGTCACGTATCACGTCGCGCGATTTCCCCGGCTCAATAAAAGTTGCATACCCGATGGTCGGAACTCTATATGCCGAGCCTTTCCTTCGTCGTTCGGTCGCCAAGATGGAGCAGATCTACAGGGAGATGTCAAATTATGGCGTGGAAAATTTCCCATCTCTTCCGGTCGAGAATGGAAGCTATCATATAAAGCTCGACGGAGCGTTTCTTGGTAATCCTGATGCCGATGGTGAATATCCGGTATTGCAACAGGCTGAAGACAATGTCAACCCCGATCGTCAGGTTTGGCGATTGACCTATGTTCCCGAAACAAAGGGATACAGCATCGTGAATGCTAAAGATAGCCGTTATCTTACTGAAAAGATAACTTTTGGTAAAACACCTTTTGATAAAGAGATTCATACATTTATGCTCACTCCCGTCTGCGATGGATTTCTGATTTCAAATACGGCAAATTCACGCACCACTACCTGGACTCTTGATAAAACCGGTCGGCTTGTGCCGCTGCGAGGCAAAGTTAAAGGTGCCGTATTCAAATTTGTCCCAATTAAATAATAATATCAACCGATTTTACTTGATGCAAATTTTTTTTGTTATAAATTTTGCTGAAAAGAAAATAATCTATAACTTTGCGACATAAAACAAAGACAAAATGAAAAGTGCAATGAATTTTAACCAATATTGGTGGCGCATCGGCAGTAATTGACGATGGCGGTTATTCATGTACTTATAAAGAAGAATCATTAAATCACGATATGGAGCCATCGTATTTGCGATGGCTCTTTTGTTTTTAAGTCAATAATTAAAAATACTACAGATATAATCATGACAACTGTTAATCACCATTCACTTCCGGTTGACGATGCCGGCTATTATGGCAGATTTGGTGGTGCTTATATTCCGGAGGTACTCCATCAAAGTGTTGAGTCGCTGAAGGAAGCATATTATAAATATGTTGACACTCCCGAATTTCAAAACGAGTTCCGTTCGCTTTTACGCGATTATGTCGGGCGTCCGTCTCCGCTATATTATTCCCCTTATCTTAGTAAAAAATATGGGGCGAAGGTCTATCTTAAACGAGAAGACCTGAACCATACCGGTGCTCATAAAATCAACAATACTATCGGTCAAATTATACTTGCCCGTAAAATGGGAAAGACAAGAATTTTGGCTGAGACAGGAGCCGGTCAACATGGAGTTGCAACAGCAACGGTGTGCGCGTTGATGGGAATGGAGTGTAAGGTGTTTATGGGTGCGACCGATGTGGCTCGTCAGCAGCCGAATGTCGAGCGAATGAAAATGCTTGGAGCTGAGGTGGTTGCCGTTGAGTCGGGTAATAAGACGCTCAAAGATGCTACAAACGAGGCTATCCGTTCATGGTGTTGTGATCCCGAGAGTTATTATCTTATAGGCAGTACTGTCGGGCCTCATCCCTATCCCGAGATGGTGGCTTATTTTCAGTCGGTTATCGGCGAGGAAATCGCTTTCCAATTAAAACAGCGCGAAGGTCGTGAAAATCCTGATTATGTCATTGCCTGTATTGGTGGAGGAAGTAACGCTGCCGGGGCATTTTATAAATTTATCGACCGCCCCGAGGTTAAACTGATTGCGGTCGAAGCTGCCGGAAAAGGAGTTGACACAGCTGAAACTGCAGCAACAATGGCTGTCGGAACAGAGGGTATAATTCATGGAGCCCGTACAATGCTGATGCAAACCGACGACGGGCAAATTGTTGAGCCATACTCCATATCGGCAGGTCTTGATTATCCCGGAGTCGGACCTTTACATGCTTTCCTCGCAAAAGAAGGACGTTCACAAGTGCTGAGTGCGACTGACGACGAGGCTCTGAAAGCAGCTTACGATCTCACTCGTCACGAGGGGATTATTCCGGCACTTGAATCGGCGCATGCTCTTGCCGGACTTGAAAAACTTTCGCTTAAGCCTGAAGATATTGTCGTTGTAAACATCTCGGGACGCGGCGACAAGGATATGATAACATATATCGCTAACATGAAAAAATATACAAGTGATGAAAACCAAGCTTAGAGTTATTTCACGCGAGATACCTGCCGATATGGTTACTCCGGTCGGTATCTATTTGAAAATACGCGATTTATATCCAAAATCGGCATTGCTTGAAAGTTCTGACTATCAGGCTGCCCATAACTCGTTGAGTTATATTGGTGTTGACCCGATAGGCGAGTTCCGTGTCGCTTTAGGAAAGATTACAGAGAAGCGTCCCGACGGGTCGGTCGATGTTACGGTTATCGATAGCGAAACAAATGTTGTTGAATGTTTGCGCCGGTATGTTGAATCGTTTGAAGTTGAAGGAAGTAAATCAGATGATGTTAATGGATTGTTTGGCTTCACAGCATACGATGCAGTGCGCTATTTCGAGAAAGTTGAAATTTCACCTCGCGAGAAGGAATTTGAAAATATTCCCGACATTTGCTATATATTGTATAGATATGTAATCCGTCTCAACCATTACAAGAGCAGTATGACTGTTTTTGAGCATCTTGGAGAGGACGAGACCGATTCTATCGATGAGATTGTCAGCGTTATGAGTAATAATAATGTTGCGTTTTATCCGTTTAGAGTTCAAGGCGAAGCAAAGTCGCCGATTACCGATGAGCAATATATGGCAATGGTAGAACGCGGTATTGCGCACGCACGCCGCGGCGATGTATTCCAAATTGTTTTGTCTCGACGTTTCAGCCAAAGTTTTCATGGCGACGATTTTAATGTTTACCGAGCTTTGCGCAGTGTTAATCCGTCGCCCTATCTGTTCTTTTTTGACTTTGGCGATTTCAAGGTGTTCGGTTCTTCGCCCGAAACTCATTTGAGAGTTGAGGGTGACACAGCCTATATTGACCCCATCGCAGGTACATTCCGTCGCACAGGTGACGATGCCCGTGATCGTGAACTTGCCAAAGCACTTCTGTCTGATGAAAAGGAAAATGCCGAACATATCATGCTTGTTGATCTCGCGCGCAACGACTTGAGCCGAGGGGGTGGAAAGGTGGAAATTGAATTTCTGAAACAGGTTCAGTATTATTCTCATGTAATTCACATGGTGTCACGAGTTAAAGCTTCATTGCCTGAGTCGGCCGACCGTTTCCGTTTATTTGCCGATACTTTCCCCGCCGGAACTCTGAGTGGAGCTCCCAAGGTCAGAGCTATGCAGCTCATTAATGAAATAGAGCCTCATTCACGTGTGGTTTATGGCGGTTGCATCGGCTTCATCGGTTTTACAGGCAATCTTAATCAAGCGATTACGATACGCAGTTTCCTCAGTTATAAAAATACGCTTTACTCTCAGGCGGGTGCCGGTATTGTGGCTCGTTCAGTTCCTCGTAATGAATTGCAGGAAACAAATAATAAGCTCGGCGCATTGGTGTCTGCTGTAAAATTTGCCGAACAGTTTGATAAACAATAATTTGACTGTTATGAAAGTTTTGATTATAGATAATTACGATTCATTCACCTACAATATCGTTCATGCGGTAAGGTCGTTAGGAGTTAATCCTGACGTTAAACGAAATGATATATTCAAGCTTGATGAACTTGAACAATATGATAAAATTATCATATCTCCCGGACCGGGAATCCCGTCAGAGGCAGGTTTGATGCCTGAGGTATTAAAACGCTATGCCGGGAAAAAGTCCATCTTGGGAGTGTGTCTCGGACATCAGGCAATCGGCGAGCTTTTTGGTGCGAAATTGCGCAACTTGCCCGAAGTCTATCATGGCATCTGTTCAAATATCTCGATAAATAATGACGACTATATTTTTGAAGGTTTGCCTGAACGTATCGATGTCGGTCGATATCATTCATGGGTTGTCGATAAAGACAGTTTGCCCGACTGCCTTGAGGTAACCGCGGTGAGCGACGATGGTGAGATAATGGCTATGCGTCATAAAACGTATGATATTCGTGGCGTGCAATTCCACCCCGAATCAATTCTGACGCCGACAGGTATAAAAATGATTGAAAACTGGTTAAAACATTGAATCTCATGAAAAATCTACTATATAAAATGTTTGAGCATAAGTCGCTCAGCCACGATGAGGCAAGGGCAGTGATGCTTAATATCGCCGACGGACGTTATAACGACAGTCAGCTGTCGGCATTTATGACCGTGTTTCTTATGAGGTCGATAACGCTCGACGAGTTGACCGGTTTCCGTGATGCAATACTCGAACGTCGCTGTCCGGTTGATTTTGGCGATGTAAAGGCGATAGACATAGTCGGTACAGGCGGCGATGGTAAAAATACGTTCAACATATCAACCGCTTCTTGTTTTGTCGTTGCCGGAGCCGGACGCAAGGTTGTGAAACATGGTAACTATGGCGCAAGTTCTGTATCTGGCGCTTCAAACGTGCTTGAACAACATGGCGTTAAATTTACTTCTGATATCGAAAAGCTGTCGCGTTCACTCGATGAGTCGGGTATTGCTTATCTTCACGCTCCATTTTTCAGTCCGGCATTGAAAAGTGTCGGACCGGTCAGAAAGGCTTTAGGTGTAAGAACATTTTTCAATATGCTGGGTCCATTGGTTAATCCGATGATACCACGTTATCAATTATTAGGCGTGTATAATTTGAAAATGATGCGTCTTTATAGTTATATAGCTCAGCGAGACGGTATAGAATGTACAATCGTTCATTCGCTTGACGGTTATGATGAAATATCGCTTACGTCTCCTTTTAAAGTTTCATCGGCTGAAGGGGAAATGTTGCTTACACCCGGCGATCTCGGCTTTCAAACTGCAGCTCAAGATGATTTGAGTGGTGGCGAAACCGTGCAGGAGGCATCGGCTATTTTTGACAGAGTGCTTTGCGGTGAAGCAACCCCGGCGCAGACAAATTGTGTGATTGCCAATGCCGCATTTGCGCTACGCACTCTTGAACCGGAATTGACTATTGAAAATGCAATCAGTGAAGCCCGCCAATCAATAGAATCGGGTAAGGCTTTGCGTTCGTTTGAGCGTTTTGTTGAACTTAATAAGTAGTTTGACGATGGATTCTATTTTGCAGAAAATTGTAGATAATAAACGGCGTGAGGTCGAAGCCTGTCGTATTGCCGGAGTCTATCAGAGACTGCCCGAATCTACTCGAACATCTCTCTCTTTCAAGCAAGCTCTTGTAGAAGGCTCGGGAATCATAGCAGAGTTTAAACGCCGTTCACCCTCAAAGGGTGAGATTCATCCGATGGCTGACGTTGCCAAGGTCGTTAAGGGTTATAGCCTTAACGGGGCTTCATGTTGCTCGATTTTGACCGACACTCCTTTTTTCGGTGGTGCATTGTCCGATCTTGCAGTAGCCCGGCAAGTGGCTGAGATAACTCCTTTGTTGCGTAAAGAATTTATTGTTTCAATCGACCAAATCAGAGAGGCAGCCGCGATAGGTGCTGATGCGGTTCTACTTATCGCTTCGGTTCTTGATAAAAATGAAATGAGAGATTTCACTGCGGTAGCTCATGATCTCGGACTTGAAGTCTTGTGCGAGATTCATAGCGTTGAAGAGCTTGATCGATTACCTCTTGATGCCGACATGGTAGGTATTAATAATAGAAATCTTGCAACATTTGACACCGATATATCACGTTCGAGTATGATAGCGTCGCAACTGCCATTGTCAATGATTAAGGTTGCCGAGAGCGGTATAAAGAATATTGCCGAGGTAAAACGTTTGCGTCGGGAAGGATATACCGGTTTTCTGATAGGAGAAACTTTTATGAAACATAACGAACCGGCTGAGGCTTTAAAAAATTTTTTAAATGAATAGATTTGAGCAACCGCGCCATGCCGACATGATCATAAAAATATGTGGCATGCGCTATCCCGAAAATATAAAGGAAATCACACCGTTGACCCCAATGATGATGGGATTTATTTTTTATCCCGAATCACCGCGCGATGCCACCGGGATTGATGAATCAGTTGTTAAGAATTTGCCGTCATATATCCGTCCGGTCGCTGTGACGGTAAACAGAACGTTTGATGAAATCATAGATCTGTGTGACCGATATGGATTTAAAATTGTGCAGTTGCATGGAGATGAGACTCCCGGGCTTTGTCAACGTTTAAAAGATGCGGGACTGATTGTATTCAAAGCCGTTTCAGTTGGTGATTCTGTTGACAAAAGTCTATTGGAAAGTTATCAAAAATCGGTTGATCTATTCCTCTTTGACACGAAGAGTGATAAAAGAGGGGGCTCGGGTCAAAAATTCTCGTGGGATTTACTCGAAAACTACGATTTGGATGTTCCCTACTTGTTGAGTGGCGGTATATCGCCCGATGATGCTGAAGCAGTTGTCGGAGCGATGCGCCCCGGTATGGCAGGGATCGATATAAACAGCCGTTTTGAAGATTCTCCGGGTCATAAAGACCTTGGGAAACTCATCAAATTTATTGTGAAACTTAGAAGTTACAACGAATATGAACCGACTAAAGTGCCTTTTTGGGAAAAAGAAATCTGATATCCTTTCTGTTTATTTTACAGCCGGATATCCCTCACCCGACATTTTTGAAGATACAATAGCGGCTTTGGTGTCGCGTGGCATCGATATGATAGAGATTGGTGTTCCATTCTCCGACCCGATGGCTGACGGTCCGACAATACAAGAGAGTTCGGCAAAGGCTCTTGAAGCCGGAATGACTCTTGAACTGCTGTTGTCAAAAGTGGCAAATGTTCGGGATAAAGCTGGTGATACCCCATTCGTTCTGATGGGTTATCTTAATCCGATGTTATGTTATGGTATTGAGAAATTATTTAAACGCTGTAAAGAGGTTGGTATTGATGCGCTTATAATTCCCGATTTGCCGTTTGCCGAATATGAATCGGTATATAAAAAATTATGCCGCGAATATGAGATTCCGATGATTATGTTAATTACGCCCGCAACATCTGACGAGCGCATCAGATTGATCGATCATAATTGTGACGGCTTTATTTATATGGTTTCAGCGGCAGCGACCACCGGAACGCGGGAACGTTTTGAAAGCCAACAGATAGAATATTTCAAGCGAGTGAATGCTATGGGACTTGAACATGAGCGTCTCATCGGGTTTGGCATTTCCAATCCAGAAACGTTAAATCAGGCGATGAGCTATTCGTCGGGCGCGATAATAGGGTCTTTGTTTATAAAATGCCTGAAAGCAAGCCCTGATAATCCGACTGAGGCGGTTGATAATTTATTAAAAACGTTGGGTCGTTAAATTTCAAAATCACCTTTTCCCTCACGAATTATAATCGGTGAGGTGGAGTCGGTTAAGTCAACAATAGTGGAGGGGAGTGTCGATTGGCACTCTCCTTTGTCTATAATAAGGTTGATACCGGAGTCTTTGAAATGGTCGGCGACAGCTTCAGGGAACAGTACATCATCGTCTGAGTCTGCCCAGTCGGCTGTTGACGACAATAACGGATTGCCAAGAGCCGATGCAAGAGCGGTCGCTATGTTGTCATCCGGGATACGGATACCGACCTGACGACGGCTTTTGAAAACTTTCGGGAGCGTGGTGGCTGCCGGAAGAATAAAGGTGTATGGACCGGGGAGGTATCTTTTAAGAATTGCAAAAGCGCGATTGTCAATTCGGGCATAAATGGCAGCTTGGGAGATGTCGGCACAAACTACCGACAGAAAGTGGCGACGCGGGTCAATCGATTTTATGCGGCAGATGTTTTCGATGGCTCGGTTGTTGAGTGCATCACAGCCGATGGCATAGAGCGTATCGGTCGGGTAAATTATAGGCTCTCCGTCGCGTAGGGCATTGACAGCAATGTCGAGATATTCGCTGTTGATGCTTGTTGGGAACATTTTGAGAGTACGCATAACCCGATTAGTTTAATTATGAAATTACTCTTGCCGTCAGGTTGCTGCCCGATGCAAATTGTTCAAGAAGATTGATGGCGTTTTGACTGAGTTCATCAACCGGCATTTCCTCGCCATAGATGTTTACAATCATGAGCAGGCGACGGGTTGACAAATCTATTTTTGTGCGTTCATTGTCGCTTGTCGGAGTTCCGATTCCACCGACCGAGTCACGCCAGACAGGCATCCCTTCGATGTTGAGTTCGCCACGTCCGATACCTTCGTATGGCTCGCCCTGTTTGCCAATGCCAAGAGTAAGTGTATCACCCTCGATTTTATCAATGTCAAATGCTCCGATTGAATAACCCGATTGCAATGACAATAGATTGACAAGGTCAACTATTGAATCGATGCGGTAGAGATCATTCCCTTTTACAATTCGACGCATTAGAGACTCCTGAGACGGACGGTATCGGTTAGGATCTTTACCACATTTTTTGTACGCTTCGCGAGTTGCAAAAATTCCGGGACGACGGTTGATATCTGACATTTCAATTGTCTCCCTGAGCGATTGAGACAATCGGTCAATTAGTTCGGTGAGGTCTTCGGTAGAGTCACAATTAACAATGTCGCCCGTGATTACAAGAGCTTTGTAACCTGGGGCGGCGGTGTGTATTTCGTCAGATATTATAAGATTCATTTAATTTGGTCTTTTATATCCTTAGCTATCAATTCAGGGCTAAGATGAAGTTCTGTCAACAACTCGGAAATGTTATATCGGTCGAGGAATTTCTTAGGTACACCGTAATTGAGTACTTTAACAGTGTCACAATCAGCATAAAATCCATCGATCTTCTGACCATATCCGCCGTCAAGGATTCCACTTTCAAGTGTAATCACAAGTGAGTGGTTTTTCTTGATGTTTTCGAGCAATTCCTTGTCGAGACCTGAAACATATCGAGGGTTGATGACTGTTGCGTCGATTCCCGATTCTTTGAGAATTTCGGCTACCTTCTGAGCCATCGGGAAGAAGTCTCCGACACCGATAATTGCGACTTTCGAACCTTCTTTTACGACTTCGGCTGTAACATTAGAATAATCGGTTGGGAATGTCCGGTCGGGAGCCGATACAACACGTCCGCCAGGTACTCTGATTGCAACCGGTTGCATATTTTGTTTCATTGCCCAGTCAAGCATCGAGAGATATTCTTCTTTGCAGGTCGGAGCAAGATACAAAATGTTGGGAATATTTGAGATAAGAGGTATGTCAAACCATCCGAGGTGGGTGACATCGTTCATGCCGACTACGCCCGCGGCAAAGATACCGAATACAGCCGGATTACCATTTATAGCAACATCCTGAGACAGCTGGTCGTATGCCCTTTGGATAAAAGAAGAGTACACTCCGAAGAACGGGCGGGCTCCACCTTTAGCGAGACCTGATGCGGTTGATACAGCATCTTGTTCGGCGATTCCCATATCTATGAATTGGCTACCGGCTTGCACACGACGTTCAGCGTCAAAGCCCATAACTGCCGGTGTCCCTGCCGTGATTGCAACAACCATCGGGTCACGACCCATCTGTTTGAAAAGATAGTCACCGGTAATAGAATTGTAGTCTTCGCTCTCATCAATGTTGAGCAATTCACCGGTTTGACGGTCAAACGGCATTTCCCAGTGCCACTTTTCACGGTTGATTTCGGCAGGTGCGTAGCCTTTACCTTTTTGTGTATTTATATGGACAACAACAGGATGATCAATATCTTTCACTTTTTGGAAAGCTTCAATCAGAGCCTGAATGTCGTTTCCTTCTTTCACATACATATAGTCAAGTCCAAACGCCTTGAAAAGGTTGCATGGTGCCTGACCGTCGGTTTCGCGGAGTAACTGGAGATTGTCGTAAATCCCACCATGATTTTCGGCAATTGACATTTGGTTGTCGTTCACCACAATAATGAAATTAGACTTCAAAGGTGCTGAGCTGTCAAGACCTTCAAATGCTTGACCGCCACTGAGCGAACCGTCACCGATAACGGCAATGATATTTTCTTTGTCACCTCTCAAATCGCGTGCACGGGCAAGTCCCGATGCAAGAGTGATTGAAGTAGAGGTGTGACCGATTGTAAAGAAATCGTGAGCACTCTCGTTAGGCTCGGTATAACCTGATATGGTGTCAAATTTAGTCGGGTCGAGGAATCCATCGACACGTCCGGTCAGCATTTTATGAACATAGCTTTGGTGAGAGACGTCAAAAACGATTTTATCAACCGGCGAATCAAATACATAGTGAAGTGCGATAGTCGCTTCAACCATACCGAGATTGGGTCCGACGTGACCTCCGTGTTGAGAAAGTTTAAAGAGTAGAGCTTCACGGCATTGACGAGCTATGTCTGCGAGTTCAGTTGCCGACAAGCCTTTGATGTCGGCAGGGGAATGAATATCTTTAATGTCCATTTAACTTGTTTTTTATTATTTCTCGCGCATGAAAATGTTAATCGGCGTACCTGTATAGTTCCAGTGTTCGCGTATCTTGTTTTCAAGGTATCGGCGATAGGGCTCTTTAACCCATTGAGGAAGATTACAGAAGAAAATGAAAGTAGGCACTGCCGCTTCTTTCAGCATTGTAATATATTTGATTTTTACATACTTACCCTTGTTGGCAGGTGGCGGATAAGCTGTAATGTCTTCTTGAAGAACACGGTTGAGTTCGTTTGTCGGGATGATGCGTTTGCGATTCTGATAAACCTCGACTGCTGTTTCAAGAACTTTGAAAATGCGTTGCTTTGTTAAAGCCGATCCAAAAATAATCGGGAAGTCTACGAATGGAGCAAAACGTTCGCGTATTGCGTTTTCAAATGTCTTGATTGCAATTTGCGACTTGTCTTCAACAAGATCCCATTTGTTTACGCAAACGACGAGACCTTTTTTATTTTTTTGAATTAGTGAGAAGATGCTAACATCCTGGGCTTCAATTCCTCGGGTTGCATCAATCATCAAGATACAGACATCGGCTGCCTCGATAGCACGAATTGAACGGATAACCGAGTAATATTCAATATCTTCGGTTACTTTTGCTTTTTTGCGTATACCGGCTGTGTCAACAAGATAGAAATCAAATCCATACTTGTTGTAGCGGGTGTAAATGGAGTCGCGGGTTGTACCGGCGATGTCGGTTACAATATGACGTTCTTCACCGATGAATGCGTTGATAATTGATGATTTACCTGCATTCGGGCGTCCAACAATGGCAAATTTGGGGATATTGTCGAGGTAGTCGGCTTCGTCTTCATCGGTTTTGGGAAGTTTCAACACTATTTCATCGAGCAAATCGCCGGTCCCAAATCCGTTTACAGCCGAGATTGGGAACGGCTCGCCAAGTCCGAGTTTATAGAATTCGGGAACGTTGTAAAGCCAGTCGTTTGAATCAACTTTGTTGGCAACAAGAATGACGGGCTTTTTTGATTTACGAAGAATCTCGGCAACATGATCGTCAAGGTCTGTTACACCGTTCATCGCATCAACAACAAACAGAATCTCGTCTGACTGTTCAATTGCAAGGGCAACCTGTTTGTTAATCTCGCCTTCAAAGACGTCATCAGAATTAACTACCCAGCCTCCGGTGTCGACAATTGAGAAGTCTTTGCCGTTCCAGTCTACTTTCCCATATTGACGGTCGCGGGTTGTACCGGCTGTTTCATTGACAATAGCTGTGCGGGTACGTGTCAGGCGGTTAAATAGTGTCGATTTTCCCACATTGGGGCGTCCGACTATTGCTACAAGTTGTCCCATATCAATAATGTTGTTGAATCGTTTGTAAAATATGTAGTTGAGACCCTCGAGTTACTCACCTACAAAGTTAAGTTAATTTTTTGCGAAAAGCAAATGTTTTTTGTCGAATATTATTTGATTGTATTATTCGATATAGCCAAACGATTTAAGTTTGTTCTCGCGATTTCGCCAGTTAGGTTCAACTTTTACAAATAATTCGAGATAAACACGTTTGTCAAAGAATTTTTCAATGTCTTTTCGCGAGTCCATTCCAACCTTTTTGAGCTTGGACCCCGCTTTACCGATGATGATGCCTTTTTGAGAGTCACGTTCAACAAAGATTGTTGCCATAATATGGATTGAGTTTTCCTGTTCCTCAAATTTCTCAACAATAACTTCAGTTGAATAAGGCACTTCTTTCTCGTAATTGAGAAGGATTTTTTCACGGATAATTTCAGTGACAAAGAATCGCGCCGGTTTGTCGGTGAGTGCGTCTTTGCCAAAATATGGCGGTGAAGGGGGGAGTAATTCAACGATACGTGCCATAAGGTTGGTTACGTTGAAGTGTTCGAGAGCTGAAGTCGGGAATACTTCGGCATTTGGCAAAATCTCTTTCCAACGGTCGATCAGAGCATTGAGATCGTCTTGATTTTTTACCAAATCAATTTTATTTATAACAAGTAGTACCGGACTTTTCTCCTTGGCAACTTTAGCAAGGAAGTCGGCATTCTTAGTCGGGTCTTCAACTACATCGGTGACATATAGTAGAATATCGGCATCGGTTAATGCGCCTTCTGAAAAGTTCAACATACTCTCTTGGAGTTTGTATTTTGGAGACAGCACACCCGGGGTGTCGCTAAATACAATCTGATAATCGGGTGTGTTAACAATACCCATTATACGGTGGCGGGTTGTTTGAGCTTTAGCTGTGATGATGCTTACGCGTTCGCCCACAAGGTCGTTCATTAGAGTTGATTTGCCAACGTTTGGATTACCGACGATGTTGACGAAGCCGGCTTTATGTTCTTGAGCCATAATTATATAAATTTTAAATGTTGCTTTATAAATATTGTTTATATCTATAAAACAAAAATAGCACCTAAAAAGATGCTATTTTAAGTAAATTTATGTTTTATTGTATTTTGCAGTTTTACTTTTATCCCCAGATGAGATAAAGCGCTCCCCAAGTGAAGCCTGCTCCAAAGGCGGTCAAGATAATTTTGTCTCCTTTTTTGAGCTTGTCTTTGTATTCGTCAAGACACAAGGGGATTGATGCGGCAGAGGTGTTTCCGTAGTGCTGGATGTTAACGAGCACTTTTTCAGAGGGAACTTTTGCCGATGATGCAACAGCTTCGATGATTCGGAGGTTTGCCTGATGAGGTACGAGCCAGTCAATCGAATCAACAGTGAGGTTGTTGCGTGCCATCACATCTTTAGTAGAGTTGAGCATATCGGTAACAGCATTTTTGTAAACGCTGCGACCTTCCTGATACAAGAAGTGGTGACCTGCCTGGACAGTCTCAACAGTAGCCGGCATAACAGAACCGCCACCTCTCATGACGAGATATTCAAGGCCTTTACCGTCAACGTGGAAGACGCCGTCCATAACACCAACATTTTCTTCAGTCGGTTCTACAAGAACTGCTGCCGCACCGTCGCCAAATAGCGGACATGTGGCACGGTCGTTATAATTAACCATTGACGACATTTTTTCGGCGCAGACTACAATAACCTTTTTACGAAGACCCGATTTGATATATGCGGCTGCATCTTCGAGCGCAACGATAAATCCGGCACATGCTGCCTGTATATCGTATGCATAAGCGTTTTTAAGCTGGCAACCTTCAGCGATTACCGAGCCTGTTGAGGGGAATCGGTAGTCGGGGTTTGAGGTAGCGCAAATTACAAGTTCGATTTCGTCAGGATTTGTCTTGGTATCGGCAAGGAGTTTTTCAACAGCCTTGATGCCAAGATAAGACGATCCCGCACCTTCAACTTTGAGAATACGGCGTTCTTTGATGCCGACGCGAGTGGTGATCCATTCGTCGTTGGTGTCGACTATCTTTGAAAGCATCTCATTATCAAGTATGTCGTCGGGTACATAAGAAGCAATACCCGAAATTCTGGCGTTAAGCATTTTTATTGAGACTTTGTCTGCTGATTTATGTATACTGATAAAATAGTAAATCTCTCTCGGAAGAATACCACCTGATTATTGCAGGCGGATGATCTCCGGGAGAGTTATCGGGGGCATTGTCAACTGTCAAATTTGTTGACTGCCACGGGGAAATTTATACGGCTGTATTCTTTTCGATTGCGAGGCGGCCGCGATAATAGCCACATTCTCCGCAAACGGTGTGATAAATATGCCATGCACCGCAGTTAGGACAAACAGCGAGAGTAGGCATAGCTGCCTTGTCGTGAGTTCTGCGTTTTGCAGTGCGGGTTTTAGATTGTTTTCGTTTAGGATGTGCCATTGTTATTAATGTTTATGTATTTTTAATTGTTTTCTGAATCGTCTTGCAGTTTTTTCAATGCGTCCCATCGGGGATCGGTCGCAGGTTCTGACTGGTCAGTGTCCATATCATCCATCTCGTCAATGAGCTGGTTTTCGAGCTCGTCATCAACGCCCTGTGAACGATGCTTTTTCAATAGTGCGCTCATTGCACGGTTGCATTTGCCAAGCGGATGAACGTGCTTGATCGGGATAGCAAGCATGACAGTGTCATAAATCAGATACGCGACATTCAGATAGTTGTCGCTCTCCGGTATCACGAGCATCTCGTCAGACGAGTCGTCATAGCTTTCTCCAAATTTTACAACAACGTGATATTGAGTTTCAATCGGCACATCAAGATTGTCAAGACAGCGATCACAAAGGAGTGTCACCGTGCCGGTTACATCAAAGGTCAAGTCATAGAATGTTCCGTTGTAAACAAGGGTTAATACAACGTTGACATCAGCATCGCGGACGTCGGTATTTTCCATGTTTACAAAGAACTGTTTGTCTAAATGATACTCAAATGTATGTGTGCCTTTGGGAAGGCTTTTGAGCATTAGCTTAAATTCTGTGAACTTTCCCACGTTATTGCATGAACTGGTTGAAAAAACTTTGCAAAGTTATAATATTTTTTTTGACTAATCAAATTTTTAGATAAAAATTAGGTTTTGTTGCTTCTTATACGCCTAATTTATAAGCTATTTTGATTGTCCCTGCTTGTATTCTTTGACTTGCGACATCACGAACCGTGTGATTTGCAAAGCGGCATCGCTTCGACAGGTTGAAAAGCTTGGCCAATCGTTAAAGTCGATTATGGTAATTTCACCGGTAGGGGAGACCACACATTCACCTCCATAGATTTTTACGTCAAGAACCGATGCGGCATTGTCGCATATTTCTTTGAGTTTTTCGATATCGAGCTTTACTTCGCTTTTTGAAGATATTGTCGATTCGCTTGTATTATCTTTGAAGATGTAGTGCCAATTGAAAAACTCACCGTCAAGAATACCATAAAATTTTATGAGTTCGCCTTCGATGTGTTGATTGATAACAGCACGCTCTATTCCTCGCAGAAAATATTCCTGCAATAATTCCTGGGCTGCTGCAGCGTCTCCGGCAAAGGTCACATCTTCGTTGTGAATCGAGTGAAAATCACCGCGTTTAATCCATACCTTCTCAAATCCGTTGTCTTTCATTTTGTCACGGATTATCTCATCGGTGTTTACGATTATTGAGTCGGGATATGGAACGTTGTTGGCTGCAAATATTCGAGCCATACGTTCTCTGATGCAGTTCTCGATGCCGTATCCCGAGTTGATAACGAGGTCTCCGTTATCTTCTTTTCGTTGGAGTATGCTTACCGACTCGCGCTCGCGACACATGTTCAGAATGATATTCTCATCGACTTTGCCGTCAATGAGTTGTTCTTCAGTATAGATGTTGACTTCAAATCCGCGTTTGCGCAAGTTCTCGGCAACCGTATTCATTATGGCTGTATCACTGCCTATGTGGTTGGGCGAGTATGCTCCGGCTCTCATGATACCGGCGATTTTCGTGTCTGCCATTATTCTTGATATTTCTTTAAAGGTTAAATAAGATTGGTTATGTTTAATCGATACTGAATAGCGGACGTGATGTTTAATCGCTCGTCAAATCAAGGACAACGTTGTCTTTTGACCGGTCAAAATATTGTTTGCGAAGTGGGTTGGATGTCATTTCGTCGTAACGCTGACGATTGCGAATGATATCACAAGCGGCATATATTGCCTGTCTCATTGAGCGTGGGTCGGCAACTCCTTTGCCTGCTATATCATATGCTGTGCCGTGGTCGGGAGAAGTCCTGACAAACGGAAGTCCAGATGTGATGTTTACACCTTGACCCATGGCGAGTGTCTTGAATGGGATGAGTCCTTGGTCGTGATACATAGCCAAGACTCCGTCAAAGTGCTTGAAGGCTCCGCTTCCAAAGAATCCGTCAGCGGCGTATGGTCCGTACGCTTCGATTCGGTTCTCGCAAGCCTGTTTGATTGCGGGAATGATAATTTCTTGTTCTTCGTTACCGATTACGCCTTCGTCACCGGCATGAGGGTTGAGTCCGAGTACGGCTATACGCGGGCGGACGACTCCAAAGTCGCGGCGTAATGCTTTGTCAAATTGCTCGATTTTTTCGTAAACCGATTCGATGGTAAGCGATTTTGCGACGTTTGCCAATGGAATGTGGGTGGTTACGAGCGCGACCCGAAGATGTTCACAGGCGAGAATCATCAAAGCTTTGTATTCATCACCGGCAATCGCTTGTAAATATTCGGTGTGTCCGGGAAAATGGAATGTCGGGCTTTGGATGTTGTGCTTGTTGATAGGTGCTGTTACGATAGCATCAACTTTACCGTTTTTGAGGTCGGTCATTGCTGCTTCGAGTGAAGCCAAAGAAGCCTGTCCGGCAATTTCGGTTTCCATACCCGGGTCAATTTTGAGGTCCTCGTCAACCACGTTCACGAGGTTGTATGTGTTTTCGTCAAAATCATCGCCGGCATTGTGTGTGACAAGTTGCAGTGCCGGTAAATCGAGTGCTTTGCGGTAGAATCCAGCCACGCGTCCCGAACCGTAAATTACCGGGGTGATCAGTTCAAGAATTTGGGGATCTTCCAATGCTTTGAGAAGCACTTCATATCCTATTCCGTTGATATCGCCGTGTGAAAAGGCTATTTTTATTTTTTTATTTTCGCTCATCTTTATGCTTTGTAAGTGTATTGGAATTATATCCGACGCCAAAATTAATGAAATTTATTTAATCTGACAAGTTTTGTCGATGTGCAAGCCATATTTAAGCATATTTGCTCAATATTAAAAAATATATTAACTTTGTGGTCGAAAATGACGCCCGCAATGCGTCTCTAATAAACCTGATATTAATTAACACATAATCGTTATGAAGCCGACTTTATATGTCCTTGCTGCCGGAATGGGTAGTAGATATGGTGGTCTCAAACAGCTTGATGGCGTTGGTCCGAATGGAGAAACCATTATGGACTATTCAATATATGATGCTCTCAAGGCGGGCTTTGGGAAAGTTGTCTTTGTAATCCGTCATGATTTTGAACAAGATTTTCGCGATAAGATTTTGTCTAAATATGAGGGACATATACCTGTAGAAGTCGTATTCCAATCCATAGATACTCTCCCTGAAGGATATTCATGCCCTGAAGGTCGTACCAAGCCGTGGGGTACTAACCATGCGGTGATGATGGGCGAGGGTGCTGTTCACGAACCTTTTGCCGTGATTAACGCCGATGATTTTTATGGCCGTGAGGCTTATGAGGTGATTGCCCGTGAACTTTCGCGCGAACATCCCAATCCGGGCGATTATTGTATGGTAGGTTTCCGTGTTGGTAACACTATGACTGAAAACGGAACCGTTGCCCGTGGCGTTTGTTCGACCGAGAATGGCTATTTGACTCATGTCGTCGAGCGCACAGCTATCGGGTATGATGAAAATCACAACATTGTTTTCACGGATGAAAACGGCAAGGTTTGCCAACTCGCTCCCGAAACTCCTGTCTCAATGAATATGTGGGGCTTCACTCCCGACTATTTCAATTATAGCAATAAAGAGTTTGTGAAATTCCTTGATGCCAATATCAATAATACAAAAGCTGAGTTTTATATCCCTTCGGTAGTCGATACGCTTGTAAAAAATGGCGATGCGAAGGTAAAGGTGTTGGATACAAATTCCCGGTGGTTTGGTGTTACATACGCTGACGACAGACAAGGTGTGGTTGATAAGCTTGCTCAGCTTCATCGTGACGGTGTTTATCCGACTCCACTTTTTAAATAAAAAATTAAAGCAATTAATATAAAATGAATTTTATTGAAGAATTACAGTGGCGCGGCATGATTCATACTGTTATGCCCGGTGCTGAAGAAGAACTTGCAAAAGGTATGGCTACCGCTTACCTCGGAATTGATCCGACTGCCGATTCTCTCCATATTGGCCATCTCGTTGGTGTTATGATGTTGAAGCATCTGCAAAATGCCGGACATAAACCATTGGCTCTTGTTGGCGGTGCTACCGGTATGATTGGCGACCCTTCGATGAAAAGTCAGGAGCGTAAGTTGATTGACGAGCAAACTCTCCGTCACAATCAGGAGGCTATCAAACGTCAGCTTGCAAAATTCTTGGATTTTGACAGCGATAGCCCGAATGCGGCTGAATTGGTTAATAACTATGATTGGATGAAGGACTTTTCATTCCTCGGCTTCATTCGTGACATCGGTAAACATATCACTGTCAACTATATGATGGCAAAAGATTCGGTAAAGAAACGTCTCAGCGGTGAAAGCCGTGAGGGAATGTCGTTCACCGAGTTTTCATATCAGCTTCTTCAAGGCTATGACTTTTTGAATCTCTATCGTGAGAAAAATTGTCATTTCCAGCTCGGTGGTTCTGACCAATGGGGTAATATGACAACCGGAACGGAGCTCATCCGCCGTATTGCCGGCAAAGAGGATGCCTATGCAATTACTTGCCCATTGATCACCAAGGCTGATGGCGGTAAATTCGGTAAAACCGAAAGCGGTAACGTTTGGCTTGATGCCCGCTATACGTCACCCTATAAGTTCTACCAATTCTGGCTTAATGTCAGCGATGCGGATGCTGAAAAATATATCAAAATTTTCACAATGCTTCCAAAAGAAGAAATTGATTCGTTGATTGCATTGCAAGCTGAAGACCCGGGCCAGCGTCCTCTTCAGAAACGTCTTGCCAAGGAGCTTACAACTATGGTTCACTCGGCTGCAGATTACGAAGCCGCTGTTGAGGCATCGCAGATTTTGTTCAGTAATTCGGCGGCCGAAGCTCTTCATAAACTTGATGAAAAGACATTGGTTGACGTGTTTGACGGTGTCCCTACGTTTGAAGTGTCACGTCAAGATATCGTTGACGGAATAAAGTTGGCTGACCTGTTGGTTGATAAAGCAGCCATATTCCCTTCAAAAGGGGAGTTCCGCAAGATGGTTCAGCAAAATGCTGTTTCTATCAACAAAGAAAAGTTAACCGACCCTATGGCTCAGGCATCGGTCGATATGCTTCTCAATGACAAATATATCTTGATTCAGCGCGGTAAAAAGAATTATTATCTTTTAATTGTCAAGTAATCCGATACACATTAATTATATATAATAGAGTGTCGTCAGTTTGAATGTCGACACTTTTTTTATACTTTTAGATTATGATTAAAGCAATGCTTATAGCCGGAGCCGGCGGCTTTGTAGGTACATGCGGACGATTTCTCGTTAATCGCTGGTCGGCAATGTTTTTCCATGGTGAGTTTCCTCTTGGAACCTTTTTGGTGAATATTATCGGGTGTTTCATTATCGGACTGTGTATCGGTCTGATAGAGAAAGCAAACCTTTTGTCGGCAAATGAAAGTCTGTTACTTGTAACCGGATTTTGTGGTGGATTTACGACGTTTTCTACGTTTGCCAACGATATTTGGTCGCTCGGAAACAGGGGTGACTGGATGATGTCGGTTTTGTATTTGGTGGCGAGTTTGGTGTGCGGATTATTCCTCGTTTGGGTTGGGAGAGTCTTAATTAGATAATTTAATAGTTAAAAATATATAAATCTGACACTAACTTTCGGGATAATATTTTTCTTTTTGCGTTTACTCTTATCGCATTGTTTTTAGGGAAATCATAAGTTTATTCTCTTTCTTGCATGTTTAAAAATAATACTTAACTCATTGAAAAATAATAGTAAAAAATTTGGATAACCTAAATTATTGTCGTACCTTTGCAAGGTTTTTCGGTGTGTCTTGTAGCTATCGTATGGCTAATCATCTGATTGATAAGCTGTATTGGCTGCAGATCACTTATAAAGCGTAAATTAAATAAAGTGATTTTATAAACTAAAAATTAAGTAACAAACCAAACAACTAAGATGCCTACTATTCAGCAATTAGTAAGAAAAGGACGTGTTGCTCTTGAGGACAAGAGCAAGTCTCCCGCACTCGATTCATGTCCCCAGCGCCGTGGAGTTTGTGTACGTGTTTACACTACTACTCCTAAAAAACCTAACTCGGCAATGCGTAAAGTTGCCCGTGTAAGACTTACAAATGGTAAAGAGGTTAACTCTTATATCCCCGGCGAAGGTCATAATCTTCAGGAGCACTCTATTGTTCTCGTTCGCGGTGGTCGTGTAAAAGACCTCCCCGGTGTGCGTTACCACATCGTTCGCGGTACTCTCGATACCAGCGGTGTTAAAGATCGTACCCAGCGTCGCTCTAAATACGGAGCAAAACGTCCCAAGGCCGGTGCTGCTAAGAAGTAATCGTAGTCCGTTCTGAACTGCGGTGAAGTAAACTTAAGCACCACGAGAATTAATTAAACCAGTTTTAAATCTCGTTTTTGAAAGCAGCAAGCTGCAAACGGTTGAGTAAGCGTTGATGAGAGATCACGCTGAAGAAGACACCAGCCAAGCCTACAAAAACAAAAAACACTTTCACTCAAAATGAGAAAAGCAAAACCTAAAAAACGCATCGTTCTACCCGATCCGGTATTCAATGATGTTCGTGTTTCAAAATTCGTCAACCACCTTATGTATGACGGAAAGAAAAACACATCTTATACTATCTTCTATTCTGCTCTCGAGATAGTAAAATCTAAACTTCCCAACGAAGAGCTCTCTGCTCTCGATATCTGGAAAAAAGCTCTCGAGAATGTTACTCCTGCTGTCGAGGTTAAATCACGCCGTGTTGGTGGTGCTACCTTTCAGGTTCCCACCGATATTCGCCCCGACCGTAAAGAGTCAATATCAATGAAAAATCTTATCCTGTACGCTCGCAAACGTGGCGGCAAAACTATGGCTGACAAACTCGCAGCTGAAATCGTTGACGCTTTCAACGAACAGGGTGGTGCCTACAAGCGCAAAGAAGATATGCACAAAATGGCTGAAGCCAACCGCGCATTCGCTCACTTCCGCTTCTAATCAATTTTTAAACATTGATATTTTATTACTCTTAGAATATGTCAAAATCAGACGAACAATTAAAATATACGCGTAATATCGGTATCATGGCTCACATTGATGCCGGTAAAACAACTACTTCAGAGCGTATCCTTTTCTATACCGGTCTTACTCACAAAATCGGTGAGGTTCACGATGGCGCTGCCACCATGGACTGGATGGAGCAGGAACAGGAACGCGGTATCACTATTACCTCTGCTGCTACCACTACATTCTGGAAGTATAACGACGAAAAATTTAAAATCAACCTTATTGACACTCCGGGGCACGTTGACTTCACTGTTGAGGTTGAACGTTCACTCCGTGTGCTTGACGGCGCAGTTGCAACTTTCTGTGCGGTAGGTGGTGTTGAACCCCAGTCTGAAACCGTGTGGCGTCAGGCTGATAAATATAACGTACCCCGTATCGGTTACGTTAACAAAATGGACCGCTCAGGTGCTAACTTCTTTGAAGTAGTACGTCAGCTACGCGAAGTTCTCGGCGCAAATCCTTGCCCCATCCAAATTCCTATCGGTGCAGAAGAAACTTTCAAAGGTGTTGTTGACCTTATCCGTATGAAAGCTATTTTCTGGCACGATGAAACTATGGGTGCTGACTATTCGGTTGAAGAAATTCCCGATAATCTTCGTGCTGAAGCTGAGGACTACCGCGACAAAATGCTTGAGAAAATCGCTGAATATGACGATGACCTCATGGCTAAATACTTTGATGATCCCTCTACCATCACCGAGGATGAAATCAAACGCGCCCTTCGTGCCGCTACCCTTAAGATGGAAATCGTTCCCATGATTTGCGGTTCATCATTCAAAAACAAAGGTGTACAGTGCCTTCTTGATGCTGTATGTGCTTACCTCCCCAGCCCGCTTGATGCCGGTGCTGTTGAAGGTACCAACCCCTCTGATCCCGAAAAAATCGAAGTTCGCGAACCGTCAAGCGAAGCTCCCATGTGTGCCCTCGCGTTCAAGATTGCAACTGACCCCTATGTAGGTCGTCTCTGCTTCTTCCGCGTTTACTCAGGTGACATCGAAGCCGGTAGCTACGTTCTCAACAGCCGTTCAGGTAAAAAAGAACGTGTATCTCGCCTCTTCCAGATGCACTCAAACAAACAGAACGCTAAAGATGTTATCGGTTGCGGTGATATCGGTGCCGGCGTAGGTTTCAAAGATATCCGCACCGGTGATACTCTCTGCGCTGAAGACGCTCCTATCGTTCTTGAAGCTATGGACTTCCCCGAACCTGTGATTGGTATCGCTGTTGAGCCCAAAACTCAGAAAGACCTTGATAAACTCGGCGTTGGACTTCAGAAACTCGCTGAAGAAGACCCGACCTTCCGTGTTCAAACTAACGAAGAAACAGGTCAGACAGTTATCTCAGGTATGGGTGAGCTTCACCTCGATATCATTATCGACCGACTCCGTCGTGAGTTTAAAGTAGAATGTAACCAGGGTCGTCCACAGGTAACATATAAAGAGGCAATTACCAAACCGGTTGAACTCCGCGAAGTATTCAAGAAACAAACCGGTGGTCGTGGTAAATTTGCCGATATCATCGTTCGTGTAGAACCTGTTGACGAAGGCTTTGAAGGAAATCTTCAGTTTATTGACGAGGTTAAAGGTGGTAACATTCCTAAAGAATTTATCCCCTCAATCCAAAAAGGTTTCACTACTGCAATGAAAAACGGTGTGCTCGCAGGTTTCCCTGTTGAACACCTCAAAGTTACAGTTGTCGACGGTTCATTCCACCCCGTTGACTCTGACCAACTTTCATTTGAACTCTGTGCAATTCAGGCGTTCAAAAAAGCATCTGAACAAGCAGGTCCCGTTCTTCTTGAGCCTATCATGAAACTCGAAGTAGTTACCCCTGAAGAAAACATGGGTGACGTAATCGGTGACCTTAACAAACGTCGTGGTCAGGTTGAAGGTATGGAAACAAGCCGTTCAGGTGCCCGTGTGGTAAAAGCTAAAGTTCCCTTGGCTGAAATGTTCGGTTATGTAACCGCACTTCGTACTATCACTTCGGGTCGTGCAACCTCTACAATGTCATTCAGCCACTACGCTGAAGTTAGCAACTCAATCGCCAAAAACGTTCTGACTGAATGTCAGGGCCGTGTCGATCTCCTCAAATAAAATAAACGACAAACTATATGAGCCAGAAAATTCGCATTAAACTCAAATCTTTCGACCACAATTTGGTTGACAAATCGGCCGAAAAAATTGTAAAGACTGTTAAGGCTACAGGTGCGGTTATCAGCGGTCCTATCCCCCTGCCAACCCACAAACGTATCTTTACTGTGAACCGTTCGACATTCGTAAACAAAAAATCACGTGAACAGTTCCAACTTTCTTCATACAAACGTCTCATCGACATCTACAACTCAACTGCCAAAACTGTTGATGCGTTGATGAAACTCGAACTCCCTTCAGGCGTTGATGTAGAAATTAAAGTCTAATTTACGTACTCAATTGATTCCTCTCAATTAATAAACCCCAAACCTCTCTCCAAAAATTTAATAAATCAATCCAACCAACATTTAAAACAACAAAGAAATGCCAGGATTATTAGGAAAGAAAATCGGAATGACATCCGTTTTCAGTGCCGACGGCAAAAACGTGCCGTGCACTGTTATCGAAGTAGGCCCTTGTGTTGTTACTCAGGTTAAAACCGTTGAAAAAGACGGTTACGAAGCTCTTCAGCTCGGTTTCCAGGATCAGAAAGAAAAACATCTGACCAAACCCGAGCTCGGACACTTCAAAAAAGCCGGAGTTGCCCCCAAGCGCCACTTGGCCGAGTTCAAAGGTTTTGGAGCCGACTACAAAATCGGTGACACTATCTCAGTTGATCTTTTTGCCGATACTGAATTTGTCGACATCGTCGGCACTTCTAAGGGTAAAGGTTTCCAGGGCGTTGTAAAACGTCACGGTTTTGGTGGTGTAGGTCAGTCTACTCACGGTCAGCACAACCGTCTTCGTGCACCCGGTTCTATCGGTGCCTGCTCTTATCCCGCTAAGGTGTTCAAAGGTATGCGCATGGCTGGCCAGATGGGTAACGAACGCGTAACCGTTCAAAACCTTCAGGTCGTTAAAATCATCCCTGAACACAACATCTTGATGATTAAGGGTTCTGTACCCGGAAGTAAAGGTTCAATCGTAATAATTGAGAAATAATGGAACTCGCTATTTATAACATAAACGGTGAAGACACCGGTCGTCGTGCTCAGCTCAACGACGATATCTTCGGAATCGAGCCCAACCAGCACGCTCTCTATCTTGATGTTAAACAGTTCCTCGCTAACAAACGTCAAGGTACTCACAAATCTAAAGAACGTAGCGAAGTTTCTGGTTCGACACGTAAACTCCACAAACAAAAAGGTGGTGGTGGCAGCCGTATCGGTGACATCAACTCTCCTGTCCTTGTTGGTGGTGGACGCGTTTTTGGTCCCCGTCCTCGCGACTATCGTTTCAAACTCAACAAGAAAGTTAAACAACTTGCCCGCAAATCTGCGCTCTCTTTGAAAGCTCAAGATAATGCTATCATCGTTGTTGAAAACTTCTCAATGGAAGCTCCTAAGACTAAAGAATTTGTAAAAATTGCTAAAAATCTTAAAATTGAAGGCAAGAAAATTCTTCTAGTTTTAGCAGGTCAGGAAAAAAACGTATATTTGTCGTCTAGAAATGTACCCGGTGCGTCAGTTATGACTGCATCCGATATTAACACGTATTCGCTCCTCGACAGTAACGCTCTTGTTCTGACCGAGGGCGGTCTTGACGTCATTAATAAACTTTAAACCAAAGGAGACTAAACAATGGATATTAAGATACAACCCATCGTTACCGAACAGGCTACTCAGCTGACCGAACGTCTCAATCGTTACACATTCCGTGTTTCGCTTGATGCCAACAAGTATCAGATCAAAGACCTGGTCGAGAAACTCTATGGCGTAAAAGTCATCAACGTCAATACTCTCGTTGTTAGAGCAAAAAACAAATCACGCTACACTAAGAGCGGCCTTCTCCGCGGAAAAAAACAAGGCTACAAAAAAGCCTTCATCACCGTTGCCGAAGGTCAAAACATCGACTTTTATAGCAATATATAATTAAAATGGCAGTAAAAAAATTCAAGCCCACAACACCCGGGCAACGTCACAAAGTTATTGGTGTCTTCAAGCGCACTGAAGCCGTTAAAGTCGACGGCAAAATCGAAGAGCGCGTTTCAACTGCTAACGCACCAGAGAAATCTCTTATCTGCGGTAAGAAAAGCACCGGCGGCCGCAATGCCGAAGGTCACCTCACAACCCGCTATATGGGTGGCGGTCACAAACGTAAATACCGTTTCATCGACTTTAAGAGAAACAAAGACGGTGTGCCCGCCGTCGTTAAAGCAATCGAGTATGACCCGAACCGTTCGGCTCGCATCGCTCTGCTTTACTACGTCGACGGAGCAAAGGCCTATATCATTGCACCCAATGGCCTCACAGTTGGATCAACCGTAGTGAGCGGCGAAAACGTAGCTCCCGAGGTTGGTAACGCACTTCCCCTGAGCAATATCCCTGTCGGTACTCTCGTTCACAACATCGAGCTCCGTCCCGGACAAGGCGCTTTCATGGCACGCTCAGCCGGTACTTTCGCTCAGCTCATCTCTCGCGAAGGAACCTATGCAATTATCAAATTACCTTCAGGTGAAACCCGTAAAGTCCTTGCTGCCTGCAGAGCTACTGTAGGTGTCGTAGGAAACAGCGAACACTCTCTCGAAAGCTCCGGTAAAGCCGGCCGCTCTCGTTGGCTTGGACGCCGCCCGCGCAACCGAGGCGTTGTTATGAACCCTGTCGATCACCCCATGGGTGGTGGTGAAGGTCGCGCTTCCGGTGGTCATCCACGTTCACGTAAAGGTCTTTACTCTAAGGGTCTTAAGACTCGTGCACCGAAGAAAACATCTTCGAAGTACATTATCGAAAGAAGGAAAAAGTAATCTGATTTAATCCAACAACTATGAGTCGTTCATTAAAAAAAGGCCCGTTTATCAGCGTTAAACTCGAAAAGAAAGTATCTGCTATGGAGCAATCCGGCAAAAAAGCCGTTATCAAGACATGGAGCCGCGCTTCTATGATTGCCCCCGAATTTGTAGGTCACACTTTTGCAGTTCACAACGGAAATAAATTCATTCCCGTTTACGTTACCGAAAACATGGTTGGTCACAAACTCGGCGAGTTTGCACCTACCCGCACATTCCGCGGTCATGCTGGTAACAAGAAAAAATAAACGTGCCCAAGTAAAATAATTTTGAAACAATAAGAAATTAAATAAAATGGGTGTAAGAAAAAGACAATCAGCCGATGCTCGCAAAGCTGCCCTCAAAGAGGTATCTTTCGCTAAGCTCACAAACATACCCTCGTCACCGCGCAAAATGCGCCTCGTGGCCGATTTGGTTCGCGGTAAAGAAGTGTTCCGCGCATTAGGCATTCTTAAATTCTCTAATAAAGAAGCCGCTGCCCGTCTCGAAAAACTTCTTCGTTCGGCTATCGCCAACTGGGAAGCTAAAAACGAACGCAAAGCTCAAACCGGCGATCTCTACATCAGCACAATCTTTGTAGATCCCGCGCCTATGCTCAAACGCCTTCGTCCCGCTCCTCAAGGTCGTGGTTACCGCATTCGTAAACGTGCAAACCACGTAACTCTCTTTATTGATACAATTGATAACGCAAAAAAAGAAGCTTAAATAATGGGACAGAAAGTTAATCCAATCAGCAATCGCTTAGGTGTTATTCGTGGCTGGGACTCTAACTGGTTTGAAGCCAACAAACGCAAAGCAAGCGCAGCTCTTCTCGAAGATACTAAGCTTCGCAACTACCTTAACGTACGCCTTGCTAAATCAAGCGTATCACGTATCGTTATCGAACGTACCCTCAAACTCGTCACGATCACTGTCTGCACTTCTCGTCCCGGTCTCATCATCGGTAAAGGTGGTGCCGCTGTTGACGGTCTCAAAGAAGAACTCAAGAAAATCACTGACAAAGATGTTCAAATCAACATTTTCGAAGTAAAACGTCCTGAGCTTGACGCCCAAATCGTAGCAAGCACAATCGCTCGCCAGATTGAAGGTAAGATCGCTTATCGTCGTGCAGTGAAAATGGCTATCGCATCAACAATGCGTGCCGGAGCCGAGGGTATCAAAATCCAGATCTCAGGCCGTCTTAACGGAGCTGAAATGGCACGCTCTGAAATGTTCAAAGAAGGACGTACTCCTCTTCACACTCTTCGTGCCGACATCGACTATGCACTTGTAGAGGCTCACACCAAAGTAGGTGTAATCGGTGTAAAAGTTTGGATCTGCCGCGGTGAGGTTTATGGCAAACGCGACCTCGCTCCTCAGTTCAATACAGCTAAAAACGAGAGCCGTCCCGCTGCTCCACAGCGCCGTGGCGGTTTCCGCAAACCAAAAAACAACCGTTAAACCAATTGAATCTACCCAACAATGTTACAACCTAAGAAAACAAAATTTCGCCGCCAGCAAAAAGGTCGCATGAAAGGCATTGCACAGCGCGGTAACCAATTGGCTTTTGGTTCGTTCGGTATCAAAACTCTCGAATCAAAATGGATTACCGGTCGTCAGATTGAAGCTGCGCGTATCGCCGTAACTCGTTATATGCAACGTCAGGGTCAAATTTGGATTCGCATCTTCCCTGATAAACCTATCACCAAGAAACCTGCTGAAGTCCGCATGGGTAAAGGTAAAGGTTCTCCCGAAGGTTTCGTTGCTCCCGTAACCCCCGGACGCATTCTCATCGAAGTCGAAGGCGTTAGCTACGACATCGCTAAAGAAGCACTCCGTTTGGCAGCACAGAAACTTCCTGTTACAACCAAGTTTATCGTACGTCGTGACTACGACCCAACTCAAAACGTGTAAGCAATGAAGAAAGAAGAAATAAAAGAACTCTCAACAGCCGATTTGCGTGAACGTCTGGTAGAAATGGAAAAAGACTATCGTCAACTCACCATCAACCACGCCATCTCTCCGGTTGATAATCCCGCTAAAATCACCGCTGACCGCAAAATGATTGCACGCGTTAAGACTGAGTTACGTCAACGCGAACTTAACAACAAATAATGACACCGACTACAATGGAAAAAAGAAATCTTAGAAAAGAACGCATCGGGGTCGTATCGAGCAACAAGGGTGACAAAACTATCACAGTGACCATTCGCTGGAAAGAAAAACACCCCATCTATGGTAAATTTGTCAATAAGTCAAAAAAATACCATGCTCACGATGAAAACAACGAGTGCAGCATCGGCGATACAGTTCGCCTTATGGAAACCCGTCCCTTGAGCAAAACCAAGAGATGGAGATTAGTTGAAATTATCGAAAAAGTCAAATAATTATGATCCAGACAGAATCTCGATTAACAGTTGCAGACAACAGTGGCGCTAAAGAAGCCCTCTGCATCCATGTCCTTGGAGGCACCGGACGTCGTTACGCCTCCGTAGGCGACATCATCGTTGTCTCGGTCAAGAGCGTTATCCCTTCATCAGACGTTAAAAAAGGAACAGTTTCTAAAGCTGTTGTCGTTCGTACTAAAAAGGAAATCCGCCGTCCCGACGGCTCTTATATCCGCTTTGACGACAACGCTTGCGTGCTGCTCAACAACGCCGGTGAACTCCGCGGTACCCGTATCTTTGGTCCGGTTGCCCGCGAACTTCGTGCCACTAACATGAAGATCGTTTCTCTCGCTCCTGAAGTACTTTAACAAATTCACTTCGTAACAAACCACAATAATGAGCAAATTAAATATCAAAAAAGGCGACACCGTGCAAGTTTTGGCCGGAGAAGACCGCAGCAAGCAGGGTCGTGTCCTTTCGGTCGACGCTGTAAAGCAACGCGCCATCGTTGAAGGTGTTAACATGGTGACAAAACACACCAAGCCCAACGCCAAGCATCCTCAGGGCGGTCGCATCCAGATGGAAGCACCGATCCATTTGTCTAACCTGGCGCTTCTCGATCCCAAATCGGGCAAACCTACCCGTGTAGGTTACCGCGTGGACGAGAACGGCAAAAAAGTTCGTGTCGCCAAAAAATCCGGAGAGGTTATTAAATAATGAGCACAACTAATCTTAAAAAAGAATACGTAGAGCGCATTGTTCCCGCTCTGACCGAGGAGTTCAAATATACAACTCCCATGCAGGTGCCCCGCCTTGAGAAAATCGTTATCAACCAGGGTCTCGGTATGGCTACTCAGGATAAAAAAATCATTGAGACTGCTATCAACGAACTCACTGCAATTACCGGACAAAAAGCCGTGGCTACTCTTTCTCGTAAAGATATCGCAGGCTTCAAAGTTCGTAAAAAAAATCCCATCGGCGTTCGCGTGACTCTTCGTCGCGAACGTATGTACGAATTCCTTGAACGTCTCATCCGCGTGGCTCTTCCACGTATCCGTGACTTCAAAGGTATCGAAGGCAAACTCGATGGCCGTGGTAACTACACTCTCGGTATCACCGAACAAATTATCTTCCCCGAAATCAACATCGATAACATTTCTAAACTCCTTGGTATGAACATCACATTCGTGACTTCTGCCAACACCGACGAAGAAGGTTACGCTTTGTTGAAAAATTTCGGCCTTCCTTTCAAAAACGCTAAATAATTTTCGCATATATGGCAAAAGAATCAATGAAGGCCCGCGAGGTCAAGAGAGCAAAGCTCGTTGCTAAATATGCCGCAAAAAAAGCAGCCCTCAAAGCTGCCGGCGACTATGAAGCACTTCAGCTTATCCCTAAAAATGCCTCAAGCGTTCGTCTCCACAACCGTTGCAGCATCACCGGCCGTCCCAAAGGTTATATCCGCCAGTTTGGTATTTCACGTATCCAATTCCGTGAAATGGCATCTGCCGGACTTATCCCCGGAGTTAAAAAGGCCAGCTGGTAAAGGATATACTCTTCTCGCGGGTGTCACTGCCTGCGGGAAGAACTTTTGATTTATCCTTGAAAGCAACTGCTCAAAAAGAATATTTCTACTGAGTATTAAATATTGTTGGGAATGTCCCAATCAATTTAAACCATTTATTAAAATGACTGATCCAATAGCAGACTATCTGACAAGATTGAGGAATGCAATCAAAGCCAACCACCGTGTTGTTGAAGTGCCCGCCTCAAACTTGAAAAAAGAAATCACTAAGATTCTTTTCGAACAAGGCTACAT